>JAYPOA010000048.1:0-10132 GCA_038130705.1 Methanobacteriota archaeon
GGACTCGAACCCGGGTTCAGGCGTTGGCAACGCCCGGTGATAACCACTACACTACTCTCGCAAGTGCAACCCTCCGATTGGAAGGGGGTATAAACCATTGTCGCTCGATTTTTTTATTCCAAAACACCAGCTAATAAAGTCATCAGGGCAGTTCTAAATGGAACCAAAGGACGCCATCCTTCTCCCGTTAAATCGATGAGTAAATCTTGGAGGGGTTGTAAATCTGGACGAATTACTTCATTGCCTGTAATCGCTACAGCATCCATTCCTGAAATTTCATGTCCAAATAGAGTCTCAGCGGTGAATTTACCAGATTTACCCTGCAAAGTCCTCTCGTGTAACATATCAAATTCCGCTTTTGTATCTTTAGATAACCACTTTCTTCTTCCGCACATTTGAATGTTTGATACTTTCTTTTCGCTTTTTGCAATAATTGCAAGAGCGTTGGCCGCATCGATCACGCTAAGCCAATACCTTTCCCCGACTACGGCTTCTATTCCTTCAAGCCAAGCATTGATTTCCTTTGGCATCCATATATCTTCTCGAGACGGAAGTAAATCTGTGATAACGATGTCCTCGCCTATGACAATATCTGCTTTTGTACCGTCAAATGACATAGAGAACCCTTGTCCAACTTTCAGTAGAGAAACATCGCTAAATTGGAGAAGTTGTTTGTTTCGGGAGAAATGTGTGCTTTCCTCTGCAATAACGTCTACATCCATGGAAAGAAGTTTGTCAATAACAGCCTCTCCAAGAGAGCATTTTGCTCCAATAATCTTGACTGCCATGATGGCCGGATTGTCCGATAATTTTAGATACTATCTATTTGAAAAAACAATTAGAAATTTTAATTTTCAATTGAAAAATTATGAAATAATCATGTTAGTTTTGATTCATTATGCGACACCAATTGAAAATTAATTTATCTGGCCCTGTAGAAAATTGAAATTAGAATCAATATCCAATTGAAAATAATATAATTATGCGTCAAACTCAATTGGTTTTCAATTTAAAATTTCAGTCAACTATAATAATCGTCAACTCCGAGAACTAACCGGTCAGAACTAATACGGACCACGGAGATGGGAAAAATGGGAAAGAACGATTATGACATCCAGGAGTTACTCCAAAGGGATGTCTATGTGAACGACAAAAAAGTAGGAACGATTGTTGGAGAGAGGCATCATCCAAACGAATCGAGAGTGAAGTCAATGAGGATAATGGTCCTCCCAGACGTCGCGGAAGATTACATGAGGAAGCCTGCAGAATTAGCACCCTTACACAAGGACCTAATTCACAGCATTAGAAATGATGGATCTGTTAAACTATCGAAATCTATCAGAGAACTACAAAGAAGATGGAGAAATACAGTAAGAATCGATGAGAAATTGTATGCTCCAGATGAGATGATGGATAGAGCTGTACTTGACAATCAAGGAAATGAAATCGGAACGATTCTAGAATTGGTTAAAGTCAAGAGAACTTACAGAGCCGTTGTAGTAAAGACCCGAATGGGCATTCAAATGCAATACGGAGTAAACCAAACAATCAACATTCCAATTACGGCGTTGGCAAGGACAAGAGAGAGACTAGATGAAGTGGTTTTATCGAGAACATTCGATAAACTGCTCAATCTTCCATCTTATCTTCAGGCCAATGACCCTGATGCAGAATATGAAGAATAAACCGCACCGTCGGATTTATGATGGGATGGCAAGTCGGCGACTTGCCTTTGCGCGGGTAGCTTAGTCGGCTGGAGCACCCGGCTGATAACCGGGAGGTCGCAGGTTCGAGTCCTGCCTCGCGCACCTTTTCGATTAACTGCAGTCGTTATTGTGTGTTTTATCCAATAATAATGCTCATTTAGCCCCCGTGCTGAGCCTCGCCTCATGGTAGTGGTATCGGGGAGCAACTCCCGAGCATTGGCCATCGACTTAGCGAATGAATTGGGATGGGAACATCATTCATTGGAAGCAAGAAGATTTCCAGATTCTGAAGGCTACATTAGAATTCCAGATAACGCCCTGGAAGCAGTAAGAAAAGAACCTGTTGTCTTGGTGTCAAATACATTTCCTGACGCGGGAATAATTGAGACGTTGTTGTTGCTAGAAGCGCTTAGAGACGTGAGAGAAGGTCGAACAGAAAATCTCCGAGAGATCGGCCCTCAAACAATGGACAATGTTGGGCCGGGAATAATCTTGGCCATTCCATATTTTGGTTACTCGAGACAAGACAAGAGATTCAGACCAGGAGAAGCGATTAGCGCTAAGGCTATTGGCAAATTGCTGTCCTCACACTGTGATGGAATAGTTGTTTTCGACCTTCACGCTCCTGCGGCTCTATCCGACATGCCAATTCCAATTTCCTTTACCTCAGCAATGCCAGAAATTGCAATTCACCTCAAGGAAACGGTAAATCCTGATTTTATTCTCTCCCCAGACAAAGGCGCGATTAACCGGGCGACGATGGTCGCAGAAAGTATTGGATTACCATATTCATACTTAGAAAAGACGAGAATTGATGCACACACAATTGTACACAAGGCGAAAAATCTCGACGTAGACGGTAAGATTGTTGCCATTGTTGACGACATGATTGCGACTGGTGGCACTATCTGCAAAGCAGCAGACGCTCTCCGTAATCAAGGTGCTATTGAGGTACATGCGGCATGCACTCATGGATTATTTACCGGCGGGGCCATCAACCGACTATCCAATCATGTCGATGGAGTTCATGCCACCTCAAGCATTAGCAACAGCCGCTCGGTCATTTCGGGGGGCGCGGCCCTTGCAAGAGGAGTTAACGAAATCCTCGAACAGCTTGAAAACTGAGTTGGGTATCTAATCAGTGGTGTTTATATGAGGGAGGCCGTGCGGAAGCCTGCTTCACAAGCATGAGAGTGAATCAATGAGTGCACACGTGACTTACGAAACCCCAGCCGATGTCGCAGAAAGAATCTACGATGTCGTCACAGCGAATACCAATGGTAGGATGAAAAAAGGATCTAACGAAGTAACTAAAGCTGCTGAGAGAGGAACTGCAAAGTTCATCATCATGGCTGAAGATGTTAATCCACCAGAATTATTAGCACACATCCCTTTGATTTGTGCTGAAAAGGGAATCCCATTCGGATATGTCCCTACTCAAGAGCATCTTGCACAAGCTGCTGGAATGCCTAACGGTGTCAAGACCGCTTCAATCGCATTGATGGAAGTCGCAAAAGGCGCTCAAGAAAAATTCAATGAAGTCGTTGAGAACATCAAGGGCTTGAATAACTGATCCCATCAGTCGAATACGGAGGAATAAGAAATGTCTGAAGAACTCGGAGGATGGCCAGCAGAAGTGGTTGAAGTTGTCGGCAGAACAGGAATGACTGGAGAAGCTACTCAAGTCAAAGTTCGTGTAAACGATGCTCCAAATCCAAGAGACGTTGGAAGAATCATCACAAGAAACGTCGTCGGTCCAGTCAGAATCGGCGATATCCTGATGTTGAGAGACACAGGAAGAGAAGCTAGAAAACTAAACCAGAGGTGAAGATAAATGCCAGAACAAAGAATCTGCTCATTTTCAGGAGAAATCATCGAACCAGGGACAGGATTAATGTTCGTCAGGAAGGATGGCTCAATCCAGTGGTATGCTAACAGCAAAGCAAGAAAGAACGCTATCAAACTAAAGAGAAACCCGAGAAAGGTGAAGTGGACCCACCACTTCGTCAAGGGCGGAATTCAGTAAACCATCATTTTAGCCACATCGGCGCGCTCAAATAGGGCGTGCAAGTCGCCATGAATGGTGGAATAGATGGAAACTACCTATGTAATGGTTAAACCAGATGGCGTACAAAGAGGATTAGTTGGAGAAATTATCCAACGATTTGAAAGAAAGGGATTACAACTTGTTGGATTGAAACAAGTTGTACCTTCTGAAGAAATTGCAAAAGAACACTATGCTGTTCATTCTGAAAGACCTTTCTTCCCTGGATTGATTAAATTCGTAACAAGTGGACCCGTGGTTTGTATGGCTTGGAAAGGAAAAGATGCAATCGGCGTCGCTAGAAATCTAATCGGTCCTACCAATGGAAGAGAAGCGGCTCCGGGAACAATTCGAGGTGACTTTGGGATGGATATCGGATACAATATGATCCATGGTTCAGACGCCCCAGAAACTGCCGAATTCGAACTCGGACTTTGGTTCTCTGAAGGCCTTAACGAATGGACCCAAGACAGTATAAACTGGGTTTATGAATGAATAATTTTTCAATTGGAAATTTAAAAATTCAATTGGAGGTTTTGACATGGAAAATACCGAAAATAGCGGTGAAGAATCTCCCGAACAGGAGAAAGATTTGGGTTGGTTACGCCAACCAATCGTATCTGTTTTGGGACATGTGGACCATGGAAAAACCAGTGTTTTAGATTACTTCCGCTCACTTGGTTCGGAGAGACAAGCAAGCGTAATGGATAGGGAAGCAGGAGGTATTACTCAACACATCGGTGCTACCGAAGTTCCTGCGAAAATTCTCAACGAGACTTGCGCGGCCCTTACGGGCGGAAAAGATTTCAACAGCCCAGGGCTACTGTTTATCGACACCCCTGGACACCACTCTTTCACGAGTTTGAGAAGTCGTGGAGGAGCGTTAGCTGATATTGCAATATTGGTTGTTGACGTCATGGAAGGGCTTCAGCCTCAAACCATCGAAAGTTTGCGAATTCTGAAAGAAAAGAAAACCCCTTTCGTTGTTGCGACCAATAAAGTGGATAGAATCCATGGTTGGCAAGTAAAGAAAGGCAGATCGTTCATTCAATCTTGGCAGAATCAAAGAGATGATGTCAAGCAGCTGTTTGAAGAGCGATATTGGAAGTTATTAGGACAATTCAGTGAATACGGATTTAACATAGAGAGATACGATAAAATTCGTGATTTCAAAACTAACCTCGCAATGGTCCCCTGCTCAGCAAAAGAAGGAGAAGGTTTGCAAGATTTACTAACCGTAACCGTGGGTTTGGCAGAAAGATTCCTCGAAGAGAGGCTTCGTGATACCTTAGGAGACGGCGAAGCCACAGTTCTTGAGATGAAAGATGAGCGAGGATTGGGTAAAACAATCGATGTAATTCTTAATCGAGGGGAATTGAATGTTGGAGATTCGATTACTCTTGTAAGTTCAGACGGTCCATTTACGACACACATCAAAGGGATGTTCAAGCCCAAGGGCATGTCGGAGATGAGGGATGCTGGAGACAGATGGGAGGCTTGTGAAAGCGCTTCGGCGGCGTGCGGACTAAAGATAGTCGCACCCGGCCTCGAAAACGTTCTCGCAGGAACAACATTGAGGCAAACCAATTCCGATGAAGCAAAAGCAAATGCGGAGATCGAAGCGAGAAAGGAAGCGACTATTTCAGTAGATATTTCTGAAGAAGGGGTTGTAATAAAAGCAGACACTGTGGGTGGATTAGAGGCTTTAGCTTTCGAACTAAATAGACTTGAAATCCCAATTAGGATGGCTACCGTAGGACCTGTTAACAAACGTGACATAATCACTGCACAATGTGCTGAAGACCCACTTAATCAGATAATCTTAGGATTTTCAGTAAAGGGAAATTCCGAAGTTCAATCAAAACTTGAAGGAAAGGATGCTGAGATCAAGTTCATCGCTCACGACATCATCTACAGGGTGTTAGAAGAATTTGAATCGTGGAGAGATGACACTAAGGCCGCAATGGAGGCAGCCGCCAGAGAGAATTTGGTTTATCCTGGGCACTTACTGTATTTGAAAGACCACACCTTCCGAAATAAGGGTCCAGCCATAGTTGGCATGAGAGTTCTGGGCGGAAGAGTTCATGTTGGACAGAAAATAATGAAGTTAGATGGAACTCAAATTGGTCAAATAAAATCACTTAGGACTAGAGATAGTGATGACGTAAAGGAAGGTAAGCAAGGTGAAGAATTAGCCGTCGCCGTGATGGGACCTACTGTGGGAAGGCACATCGACGAGGGTGACGAATTTTATGTTGACATTCCGGCGAGCCATGCAAAAAGGCTACGAAAATTGGATTTAACACCACAAGAAGAAGAGATCTTGGAACAAATCACTATACTGCACCGTAAGACTGACCATTTCTGGGGCAGATGATGCACATGATAAGTCGGATTTTGACGACTTTTATACACAATAGTTTGAAGTATGGCTTGTAGTGGTTGCGGGATGTTAAAGGGATGAATATCATGAATGCAGGATTCCAAGCGGGCCCTTCTGGAGATAACAGAACGAAGGACCTAATAGCTACTGTTTCTTCAATTGCCAACGGATTAATGGGTGAAGTATCCAAGGTAATTATCGGTAAAAACGAAAACCTGCGAAGAGTAACCGTCGGTATTCTATCGAACGGCAACATGCTACTCGAAGATTTCCCAGGTCTGGCCAAGACCCTCTTGTCTAACACATTTGCAAGAGCACTTGGATGTAAATTCAAGCGTGTTCAATTTACTCCTGACTTGCTACCAAGCGATATCATGGGCACATACATGTATGACCAAAAGTCCGGAGAATTCAAATTGAGAGCCGGTCCTTTATTCTCGAACATTCTCCTTGCTGACGAAATTAACCGTGCCCCTCCAAAGACGCAGGCAGCGCTTTTGGAAGCAATGGAAGAAAAACAGGTTACTATTGAGGGTATTACTCACAAACTACCTGCTCCTTTCGTCGTATTGGCTACACAAAACCCGATTGAACAAGAAGGTACATATCCGCTTCCAGAAGCACAAATGGACCGTTTCTTGATGAAAATGAGTATGGGATACCCTGACCGTGCTGAAGAAAAGGCTATCTTGGCAAGAAGGAAACTTCGTGGAAAGGACCAACACGATGTTGAGCAAATTACTTCTCCAAAGAAGGTAGTTGCAATGCAAAAAGCACTTGAAACCGTTCACGTAGATCCTGCAATTCTATCATACATCGTAGAAATCGTTCAGAGGACCAGAGAAGACCACAGAGTTGTAAACGGTGCATCTCCTCGTGCAAGCCAGTCTCTGTTCAAGACAGGACGTGCCGCAGCAGCAATCGACGGTCGAGATTACGTGATCCCTGATGACATCAAGGGAATTGCTCTACAGGTTATCTCCCACAGAATCGTGATGAAGCCTGAAGCAAAGATCCGAGGTATTACCGGTATGCACATCGTCAGAAAGATCCTGTCCGAAGTTCCAGTTCCAGTCATACAACAGGGCTAATCACAATTGAACAATGCAATTGTTTAGATGAGAGTGCCGTACTGGCTGATTCGCGAGGCGAGTTAAATTGAGCATGAACCCTTACAAAATGGTAGTTGCAGTAGCAAACCAAAAAGGTGGATGTGCAAAGACTACGACCGCAGTTAATCTCGCTGCAGCTCTTTCAAAGGGTAATCAAAAGTTCAAAGTCCCACCAGCAAAGGTTTTGCTAATCGACCTGGACCCTCAAGGAAACTGTGCTACATCTTTCGGTGTAGAGAAGAAAAAAATCAGGAAAACTGTATACGACTTATTAGTCAATGATAGCGGAGAAGACCTACCTTTGATGGAAGAATATCTAATCTCTCCTGAACAATTAACCGACTCAATGAGAACCGCATGGGCAAAAAAGAATGATTCGAAGAGAATTCCAAATGATCTTGGCGTTGAGAATCTGTGGCTACTTCCAAGTGACATTCATCTATCCGGGGCTGAAATAGAATTGAGCCACAAGATAGGAAGAGAAACCAGACTTAGTGAAGCACTTAGTCCGATTATTGATAAATTCGATTACATAATTATCGATACACCTCCCTCCTTGGGTCTCTTATCGATAAACGCTCTGTGTGCCGCAAATTGGGTATTCATACCAGTGCAGGCTGAATATTATGCTCTTGAAGGATTTAGCATGTTAATGAACAGCGTGAAAATGATTCAGAAGAGAATCAACCGGAATCTGAAGATATTTGGTGTTGCAATGACCATGGTAGATTCAAGGTCAAAATTATCCCTCCATGTTTGTAATGAAGTAGAATCAAAAATTCCAAAGAAGGTCTTCAAAACACCTATCAGAAGATTGGCAAAAGTCGCCGAAGCCGCTTGGACTGGAGCGCCAACTGTTATTCTCAACCCACCAAGTAATTCAGGCGCAGGTGCTGGAAGTAAGGAATACTGGTCTCTAACTGGAGAATTCCACAATCGTGTAAAGGAGATGCGTCGCAGTTACGGAGTAACCGAACACCCACGATTGTTACTGGAGAAACAAGGCCGGAAATTATAATCCTCTTTCGAAAATAGGGTCAAATATCCTTAATCTCGCGTTGTATTCAAGTAGTGTAATTGATTTTGGTTATCCATGACTGCAGAGGGAATGACCTCGGTTAGCGTGAGTTACGAAGTTAGAAGGCAATTAAATTCTCTTAGAACCATGGACGGACACAAGAGTATAGACGGTTTGATAGCAGAACTAATCAGAAATCACAAGCTATCGCAAATGAACGATAAGTTAGAACCTCTAAGAGAGAAAATGAAAGAGATTGCAGATGTCAATTCAGAACATTTAGTACAGCGATTGAACCTATCTCCATTCAAGAATTGAGGCGTTATTATGAGTTGGTATCCAAAGGGGTATTTGTTTTCAACAGAAAATCTTGTTCACGCAATCTTTGACAGAGACAGTGATGAGAACAAATTATTGATCAAGGCAGCACTTGGTGATATTGAACTGCATGCAAAGGCCAAAAGTTGGAATGCAGTATTGTGGTTAATCACGAGCATGCTGAAGGAAGATGGTGAATCAATATATTCCGGAAAGGAACTTGGCGAACTAAAGAGCTCTCTACCTATCGTTTGGGTTGCAAAGTAAGGTCACTTTTGATTCTCCAACCACTGAGCACCGTACCATTTCCATTGCTCCATAGTCCAGCCATCTGGGAGTCCAGATTCTGGAAGTGGGGGCGTTACAGGCTCTTCTAAACTTTCAGGAGCTTGGTTTTGTATTTCCATATCTGTAGCAGTTGTTTGAGGTGGAAGTCCAGCTAATTCTTCAATTGAGGATGATTCTTCCATGACTCCTGAATTCTCACTAACGTTTCCTTCTCTGATGTCAATATCATCGAAACCGTTTGGTTCTGCTTGAGGTTTCGACTCCAATTCCATAGGTTCTACTTCATCATCCCAGAACTTATCAGATTCCACCCCGCCACTTGCAGATAAACCTGCTTTGTCTTCCAGTGCTTCTTTTTCTGCGTCTCCTTCACCTGGAACAAACGGAACACCGTACTGTTTGACGAGTTTGCTTCTCTTTCGTGACTTGCTGATTGTCCCTACGACAAGTATTGCAACAATCATGATAGCAAATGCTGCTCCAAGGAATGGTAGGATTTCCATTGCTGTTTCCATATAACCGCCTGCTTCATCATCTTCTGCTTGGTTTGTGACTTCCCTTTTCCACGTAAAGTAGGAATCTACTGAATCTCCTTCATCGACTGAATTAACGTAATTCTGGTAATCTGAATCTCGAACACCCTGACATGTTTCTGAGGTATCCTCTGGATAGAATGTGCAGTGGTTCAAAGCTGTTTGAACCAACTTGTTTGAATCATTGTAGTCAACGGTTGCTCCTATTCCATCTCCATCCTCGTCGATGTAATCTCTTGGGTCTTCTGGTAGGTCGTCACCTGCGTCATAGAACCCATCTCCATCAGTGTCTGTGCAACCAAATTTCTCGATAATTACATATTGGAAGGTCAGAGTGCCGTCTCCGGTAACCTCTGGAACGTATGCGCTTGTAGAATTACCCCAAGTTAGTGGGCAGGAATCTGGGTCGTTACCGGATAGATTGTCACCGTATCCATCGTTATCGGAGTCCTTCCATTGACTCTTATCGTAAATCTTGAAATCAGCACCGTCTTGTATAGTCCAGTCTTCAGTTGGATCAGAATATCCATCATTGTCAGAATCCTTACAACCTAACCTGTCCTGGGTTGAGAAGCCATTTTGGCTTGGACAATGGTCTCCATTATTTCCATCAATCTCATCTCCGAAACCATCGAAATCAGAATCTACCCACTGAGTTGGGTCGTTCGGGAATCTGTCACCACCCTCTCCGTTGAGAGTCATGTCGAGAGCGGCAAGACTGTAGTCTTCA
>JAYPOA010000048.1:10142-13613 GCA_038130705.1 Methanobacteriota archaeon
AATGCATCCGAATCATTTCCATCCGGATTATCGCCATAACCATCACCGTCAGTATCTGCCCACTGGCTTCCATCATCAGGGAAGTAATCCGGGTTGTTGCCATTGATATCGTCCCCATATCCGTCTCCGTCACTGTCAAGCGTTTGTGTAGAGTCCTCTGGGAAATCGTCTTGGCTATCCGTAACTGAATCACCGTCGGTATCAACATCGAATAGTCTCACCTTGGAGGAAGAAGAGAATGTTGAGATTACATACAACTCTCCTCCGACTCCATAACTTGCAATCAAAACCCTTCCTGCTGCGGAGAAGTCTTCTATTTCTGTAAAGTTCGTATCGTCGATAACGTGAAGTTTTCCATTTTGAGTGCCGACAAGTATCTTATTTTCATCAGCCATTGTAATCGATAATATATTCTGACCACTGTCTATTGTCAATTGCTCCATTGACCAATCATCAAAATCATATCTGAAAAGGTCGCCATTAGCACAACCAACGAGAATATTGCCGTTTCCGTCATTAATTATCTTGGTTGGATAAGATGTAAAGTCCGATAAGGTTTCGAGTACCGTTCCATTTTGGTCTGAAACTTTAACTAAATTATCACGGCCTCCTGTGACAATTCTATTATCTGATATTAGAGCGATTGTGGTTAGAGCTGTATTGTGCGATTCTGTATATTTACCAGTTAGTCCATCTGGACCGTATTCTTTCGCTCTCCTTTCCCCGCCAAAGTGTGCCAGCCAAAGGTCACCTTGGGCATCCCACAATGCGTAATCAACCGTATTAGTCGAGTTTAGAGTACGACTTACTGTCTTTTGTTGTAGGTTTACAACGAAGGCTCCTCCTGGGTTTGCAATGGCGATCAAACTACCTGAATTATCAACTGTTGCAGAATTGACTGGTGTGTTTAGTTCAACTGACCACTGGGTGATTAATTCACCACTTCCCCAGAAGTGTTCAGAAAGGTTACCTTCATCGGTCAATGTCAAAATTGTGGAGGAGGATGTAAACGAAACGTGAACAAATTTGTCTTCTATGGTATCTACTATTCCTACATCGATAAGGTTTGGTTCAGCATTAGAAACCGGAATTGACGGCATCAGAATTAATACCAATGCTACTGCAAACCACTTTCTCATGAGATGCCCGTGACATATGTTACCTATGAAACGCTCGGCAAACTGAATCTTTGAAATGTCTGAAGAACAATCATTCATCTGTTTGCTTATCGACTTCCGTGACCGGTTTAAGGGTCTTAATAGGAGTTAACGTAGCAACCTTTGGTTGTAGTTTTACAGTCGGCTTTTGACCAGGAGCTGAACTTGGTGGGCCTCCACGCTTTACCGGTTGTAATTTTGTTAGTTTAACAGGTTTCAGAACTGGCAAATTTTCAGGCTCTGCTTGAACATCTTCTATCTCTGGAATAACTACCTCTGTAGTAACTTGGACATCTTCAACAACGGGGACTACTACCTCTGGAGCAGATTGAACTTCCTCTACTTCAGGAGTCGTTACTTCTGGTTCTGCTTCAAGTGGCTTTTCAACTTCCTTCACAATTAATTTCTTAATTGGGGTTAGAGTTGTTGTTACTGGTTGTGGTTCAATCTCTTGAACCTGAGGCTCTACTTCAACTACATCGAGATCCTCGATTTCCTCTAAGTCTTCCTCTAGAAGGTCATCCATGGATTCAATCTCTGGTTCCGGGATTTCCACTATTTCTGGCTCTTCCTCAGTTTCTAACACCGGAGAAATTCCAGAAATATCCAGCTTTGGAGCAGTTACAACAGGTGCCTTTACTGTGACTGGTTCAGGTTGTACTTCCTCGACTTTTGGAGTTAGCGAGGGCGGGGTTAGGGATGGCATCTTCACAACCGAAGGTGCGATTGTTCCTTCAGCAACTGGTGGTTCCGAATCTGTATCAGGAACAACAGGTTGTATAGGTTGTCTCACCATCTTAGGCGCGATTGGTTTTGGTAAGGCTGATTCTGGAATTACGGGACCCCCAAGTGGTGCCTTAACCGGCTTGACAAGCGGAGTTGTTCCGCTGAGTGATTTAGCCGCAGATTGAGGAGCCCTCATTCCTGCAAGTCCCATCGAAGGTGTGTGTTGAGCCGCTGCTTGAGCGAGGGCGCCACGCATTGGGCGACCAGCTGACGAACCTAATAGGCCAGGCCTTGCTCCCATTGCACTCGGGTCGGTTTCCATTTGTTCTGGAGACTGAGTTGCCTGCCCGGAAATCGCTTGTAACCAAGATTGGCGCTTTTCTGCTCTGTTATCTTGGGATTTCAAGTTATCAAACTCATCCTGTTGTTGATTCAGTCTTGCTTCATCCGCATCAATTTCTGATTGGACCTTGCCTTCAATGGTCTCGCGCATCTTTTGCTCGGCCATTATCTTGAAGTCATCCATTTGTTTGGTTAATGATGACAAGCGATCTCTGATCTCTGCTCTCTTTACTCCTAATTGAGCCTCGATTTCTGCTCTGATATTTGCTTCTCTCTTTCTGACCTCAATCAGAGCCTTGTTGCGCATAATCTCTTCTCTCTTGTCGAGTTGTCTCTCCAACTGAGTTGCGACTTCTTCTTCCTTCTTCGAACGGAATTCTGCAAGCCTTTCTTCCATTTCTGCTTCTAATTCCAACACGGTCTCTTCTTTCAGTAAGTCGAGGTCGGTTTCATGAGTGATTCTTTCATTACGTAGCCTTGCATCAATTTCAGACATTATGGCCTTCCTTGCAGCTGCTTCTCGTGCCTGGAATTCCAATTCTAACCTTTCTGACCAATCTTCTTTCTTAGCGTCGTAACGCTTGTTCAACTGGTCGTGTAACTCGGCTTCTCTTTCATACCTGAATCTTGCAAGTTTGTTTTGGATTTCCGATTCTCGTGAATTTCTGTAGGATTGGAATTCTCTATCCAGTCTTGCTTCTAATTCAGCCTCAATCTCAGATTCAAGAGATCTGGAAATGTCATCAACTGCTTTAGTAAATGTGATGTCATATTTATCCCGTAGTCTGTTTTTCCTTTCCACGAGTTTTTCTGCATATTTAGATTCCATCTGTTTTTGGACCTCTGCACGTAGTTCCTCTTTTCGCTTGGTAACTGCAAGTTCAACATCTTGTCGAAGTTTCTCTTCGAGGTCTCTTGTTTCCGCAGAAAGTCTTGTCTCAAGTTCATCTTGAATCGAAGCCGCGATGTCTTCCTCCAAGCGAAGACTGCGCCTTTCGTATTCAGCCCTCATAGTAGCTTCTCTTTGCTTTAGTCTGAGTTTCAGTTGCTGTTCCAATCTTGCACGTATTCCCCTGCGCAAAGATTCTTCTCTTTCTGCTAATTTTTGGGTTTGAATCTCTTCAAGACGGGCTACTTCTCTTGATTCCATCTCTTTGAATCTCGATTCCATTTCTAACCTGATGGTATCTTCTAATTCCTGAATCTTCTTCTGTAACGATTTGCTGAATTCGATTTCAAGCCTTTC
>JAYPOA010000049.1:0-11737 GCA_038130705.1 Methanobacteriota archaeon
AGACGAGCCTGAAGAAGAAGATTATGACGAATCCGAGGAAATGGATGCGCATGAAGAGGAGTATGAAGAACCTCATGGAATAGTGATTTCGAAGGACGAAGGTCCTGAATTTACAGTTACCAAACAGGTAATTCCACAAGGCCACATCGAAGCATCAGAAAAACTCCACAATATTTCGAAGTTGATGAGAGCTTTAGGTTTAGAAAATGAAGCCTCTAAATTTGATGAAGATAATGATATGAATGCCGTAAGAAGAATCCTTGCTTCGCACGTCGGTGCCGAGCCGAGAGATATGCGATTAGACCGATTGCTTAGGTTGACGTTAAGATTAATTCCAAATGGAGAGAACGATGATGCGAAACTAGCGTTGATTGCCAAATTATCAGAGTTGGCAACAGAACTATCCAAGTGGACTAGGATCCGCTTAGAAGCAAGGCATTCTGGACCAACTGGATACTTGCTAGATGATGCGAAAACATTGGGAGTCGCACTAGACAGAATTCCAGGCCCTGGAACACCCTTGCCTCTTGTAGCTGATGAGCATGAATTACCAAATCCATCTGATTTGGAAGGGTTGTCTAATGAGGTCAGATTACTATCGAAGCGAGTAATACTATCTACTTCGGGTGGAGTTAGATAAATCAGGAATTTAGTTCTCCAAGTAGGTCGTCCTTCTCATCTTCACTCAGGTTCTCTTCTCTTGGGCCTGCATTCACCATAACTGGCGGAGGTGGAATGAATGTCTGATTTTGTGGAGGGGGTGGCAAAGGAGCAAGTATTCCTGGTGGCCCCGATGGCGGGGGAGGAATAGGAGCTGACAAAGCCGGTTCTGGAAGAGGCGGTGGTGGCATTGTTACCGCCTGAGGTGGAGGCAATGCCGGTGGTGGTGGAATGAATACCTGGTTTTGAGCAGGGGGTTGCATTTCTGGGGTTGCGGAAGGCAGTATTTCGGGAGGGCCCGTTGGTGGTGGCGGTATTTCTGCTAAGCCTGCCGGTGGACCAGTTGGTGGAGGAGGGATGGTGGCCTCTTCAGAAGTCGCCTGAGGCTGGTTCAGGTTTGCGGGCGTGTCTGGTTCCGCAGTGCTTTCAGGCGTAGTATCTGCAATCTTAGCCTTCTGTTCCTCAATTTCTTTTTCCATTTGGGCTAATCTTTCCTGAGCTTCTTTTTCAGTTGCTAATGCTTTGGCTTCAGCAGCCGCAGCTTTCGCTTCCGCTTCCTGTATTCTTTCTTTAGCAGCCGCTTTTTCGAGTTTTATTCTTGCTTTTTCTTCTTGCATTGCAATTTTGTTTTGGTTGCTTTGTTGGTCCATTTGTCTACTTGATTCTCTGTTTTCTGAAAATCTTTGAGCGATAGTTTTTGCCCTATCCTCCAACATGGAAGAATTGAGTTGTTTTCCTCTCAAGACTTCAATCATTGAATCATCAACTAAATCCATAGCAAAATTCGTCAGGTCTCTGTTAGATCGCCACCTATTTACGATAAATGAGTGATTGCCAGAGGTTGTGGATACAACAAATCTTTCAGGATCCATTAACTGTAAGATTGCTAATCCTCCAAACACAAAGAATGGTATCAAGAAAAGGGAACTAATCATAGCGACTGAAATGAGAGATGCTCCACAAACCGCCCACCAAACGCCCTTGAAATCATCCAACCAGTCAAGTCTTTGATGAGAGAATCCGGTGTATGATGCCCTGCTCGTTGCAAGCACATCTTGAACCATAGAAGAGCCTCCAACTCTCTCTACCCTTACAACTCTTAACAAATCATCATCAACTAATATCGAGAGGGCTTTATCTCCACAAGACGATTCTTTCAGTACGAATTCATCCATGTCTTGGTTCGCTCTGACACCGTTTGCTCTCATTCGTGGCGGGCCGTCAACCCATGATTGAATCACGCCACTCTGGGAAGCGGTGATTGCGAAAGCAACAGATATGAAATTCATCCAAACACCTTGTCCTAATTCGGGATTAGAATCTGATTCTGGGAGCATGAGATACCAAACTAACAAGGATAACCCAACAAGAATTCCTCCAAGCCCAGACATTAGATTAGGCATTCTTGACTCTGAACCAATCATTGATTTTACTTGAAGAACAATCGCAAACAATAGTACGACAGCAGATATTCCAAGTAGTATTGTAGTGACATAGCCCGCATTGTGCATGTCTTTTATGCTCCCGCAAGTCTCTTCCAATAGATCATTTGGAGTATTATTGTTAGTAGCTAAATCAAGCGCTTTAGAACAGTTTGTGTACATCTGAGAATATGATTCTGATGTGGTTTCGCAGTTTCCGCCAACACAGGCTTCAACATTCATGCCCTTTAATCCCTGATTAGTTTCACTCTCGGCGGATACCAAACCTACTCCTAAGTCTACATCCGTTTGCGTGCTTTCTGTCAGCCATGACTCATTAATTATGGAATTAGCGGACAGAATCAGTGCTAAAACAGTCAATGCAAGGGCTAACTGGGTCCCTGATTTTCGGTTCAAGGACATGTTAAATCCTGAATTTACAGGGGCAGAATCTTCGTCTCCCATGACCCTGCTGAGTCATTTAGATTGATGAACATTAACATTGGATTTAGAAATCATGAGTGATTTTCTTTCATCCATGCCCTAACGTCATCTCTCTGAGCATATCCTTTCCCTTCTGTTGTGCCAACTACCATTTCAATAGCTGCTCCAGAAGCAATGTCCAATACACGGTCAGTGATTGCACCATTGATGATGATAGCAACCGCTCCATCAGCACCTTCTGCTGCGGATGCTAGTTTAGATGGCCCAACAGCGTCAGAAATTGTGCCATCTACGTTAACGAAGACCGCATTATTCTTTTTCAATGTCTCAATGTGATCGAAGTATTCGTGGACCTCGGCAGGTGCTTCTTCGTTTTCAAATCCATCATCTAACCATGCGTCTTTGGCCGCAGGCTCTTCATCTTCAGGTAAGGTAGCTGCGAATTTCTCTGCTTCTATCTTCTGTGAAAGGCACTTTGTTGCTGTCTTCTGAGGAAGTAATTCCCATTCTTGACCTACTGGTGCCTGTGCAACGAAATCTATCTTTAGAATTTCATTAAGTTGCCTGAACAACATTTCTCCACCTCTGTCACCGTCTATGGCAAGAATTACGGTTTCTTTTCCGTTTGCTAATGTGATTAATTCGGATTTGATATTCCCTGCTCCGTCGCACGAAATTGCATTCTTAACTCCGAAGTTAAGCAAATTGCGAACATCATTTCTGCCTTCGACAATAATAAGCGAATCACTTGATTCGATATTCGGGCCACAGGTTAATCCGTGGAAATTCTTTGCAGTACCTACGGTAAGAACGCTTCGAACCTCTTCGATAACCGTCTTAGTAGCGGCGTCTCCGGAATTAACCATATCCAAAAGCAGGTCTTTTGCTCTGTCAATGACTGCATTGACTTTAGTAGTTCTAACATCTTGGATTTCCTTAACTGTTATTTTTGCTTGACAAGGACCAATTCTGTCAATAGTTTCTAGACTGGATGCTATGATTGCGGTTTCAACATTGTCCATGCTACTTGGAATCAAAATTTCTCCGCTAACCTTACCACCTGAGCTCTTTACTTCTACATCCACATGGCCTATTCTTGCTGTTCTTTGTAACTTTCTGAGTTCTAACTCTTCACCGAGTAGGCCTTCGGTTTGACCCATTATGGCACCGATTATGTCCTTTCTTTGGACTGCGCCATTTACCTTTAAATCGGCTTTAATTAGATACTTCATCGCTTTGTTCTTGGAGCCTCCTCCACTGTGTTTTTTTCCCATTTGAATTTCTCCTACCCTCTCGTTTTCACTGCTTTTCGATTGCCTGAGGGCATATTTCCAAGTTGACCTTTCCCAAAGGAATGGTCGTGAATCGGATTGGGATGTTCTGCGGGCAGGCTCATACTTTTTGAACCCTGCCAATCAAAATCTCCAAAAAAACTCTTTTTTGATACAATGAGGTTCAAGTGTAAGACTGTACTCGGGGAAATGTGAGCGGAGATTCTATCGGGGCTTTGGACGTGTTTAGGTCCACCACTGAAGTCATGCTTCGCGACGGCATATTGACAAGGGAAGAAAAACGCCTGATAATCAAATTGGCCAACGCTTTGGGCCTTTCTGATGATGAGCCGGCTCAAGTTTACAACGCCATTAGAGAAGATAAGTCTCTTGAATCTGGCAGAGAAGTAAGCCACAACGAGCAGAGATTGGTTTACACGAGGGTGTTTGAAGTTGCTATTGTAAATGCCTCACTCTCCAAGGACGAGTTCGCGGTTCTTGCTCACTTGAGAGATCAATTCAACATCAACGATGATGACCATTCGAGAATTGAAGCTGACCTTCGTGACATGATAAGGCAAAAAAGCGAAGACGAAAATGTGGTTGATAAGTTACTTGGAACTCTCAAGGATAGCGTATCCCTCGTTGGAAGTTTATTCGATAGCGTCAGAACAAAAGGCGCTTGAGGTGGAAGCGTGAGCGACCCTCTAGACAACTTGCTGGATGAAGGTTTGCCTAGTGGAAAAAAGGCAATAAAATTTCTAAAAAAGGCATACGATTGTGGTGCTCAAACATTAGTAAACCGTTCCCTAACAGATAAGTTACTACAAAATAGTGGCCTGAGTTTTCATATTGGAACCGACGACCCGACAATGAGGCGAATTGCGTCATGGTTACTTACTAATCACCATGATTATTGCGACCGGTTAATCTCGCAATTGTGGAAAAGTAGAGGAAGAGAAGACATCAAACTTATTGGTTTACTTTTCGCAAATATGGAAGGTGATGCCTGGAAGAAGTTACTTCTCCTTATTGATGCTTCAATTCCGTTAGATCTTACAATGGAAGTTATTGAAGAAATAAAACGCTCGGGGAGAGAGGTTCCCTCCATCGAAATTCTTAGCCAATACGATCAAAATTCTATACAACAACAAAATGCGATGTTGATTGCTACTCTTGATATGAAGCCTGAATTTACTGACTTGGTAAGGAATGCTCCAAAAGGTGGAGACTTGTTTGAAAGGATACGAAACAGAGCGCTGAATGAGTGAACTTTTACTACATCCGATAACAAGACCTTGCTATGGCAGACCGCTTTTTACCCGCTGACAATCCCGTTTTGGAAGATGTCTTGAACTGGACTGTGGAAAGAGATGCTAAAGATATCAGGAAATTACTGGAATGGTTACCTGTCGCAAGGTCCTCCAAAGAAAGAAGAGCGCTGTTGGCTAGAGTTCATGAACTCCTAAATGAGGTTGAGTTGTCACTTAACGGCCTCGATGAAATGCATTGAGGATTTAGTTTGGTGACTGGAATTATAATCGCTGGTGGAAAATCCACAAGAATGGGCGAGGATAAGTCATTGCTCAATCAAAACGTTTTGCGATTACAAATCGAACTTAAGAAAATTGGATGTGAATCAATTTACATAATGTGTGGCTCGGTGGAAAGAATCGCACTGTTCGACGGAAATTGCATTCCAGATTCTAAAAGTAATCTTGCCCAATCCTTACTAGATTTAATCAACGATACTCGGGGTGAAATCCAATTGGCTCCCTGTGACGCGTATCTTGCAGACGCTGAATTTTTGAAAGGTATAAACGGTGTACCTGTAGACGATTCTGGTGAAAGACAGCCACTTCTAGCACGCATAAATGACAAGGCGCTATTGGTTAATTCTGATAAAATTACAGAAGTGTTTCAAAATATACAGTCTTGTGAAGGAGGAGTAAAGGCAAGGAATTTCAATACTCCTGAAGAATTTATGGAGATTGAATCTCTCCTGAAGCAATTAGGTCAATAACTGCAGGATACAGTTTGTGCTCAACCTCTTTGACTCGATTGGCCAGTGTCGTTTCATCATCATCTGGATGAACCGCTACTTTCTCTTGACGAATAATTGGTCCTGTGTCCATGCCACTATCGACGAAGTGAACTGTGCAACCCGTTATGTTTGCTTTTGCCGCAATTACGTCTCTATGTGCGTGAGCTCCTGGGAAATCGGGTAATAGAGACGGGTGAATGTTAAGGATTCTTCCGGCCCACGGTTTTACAAAATCTGGAGTCAATATACGCATATATCCAGACAAAACTATCAATTCTATGTCATAGTCATGTAATATTTGATTTATCGATTGTTCATGTAAAACTCTTCTTTTCTTTTTATCTTCTATTTCTGGAAGAGGAATACACAATGATTTGCAACCATGTGATTTTGCCTTTTGTAAACCAAGTGCATCAGGCCTGTCGCTGATTACTAGAACTGTTTGATGAATTGAATTGTTTTGCTGTTGGTAGCGTATTAGTGCGTCCATCCCTGAGCCTGAACCAGATATGAACACGCATACCCTGAGAGGTGAATCTGCATGCCCCATTCTTGGTAGCACCCAGTCTTCTGCCATGTAACTCGCAAGAGATACCTCGCAAAATGCCTTTGCTTGGAGAATACCATATTTCATAAGAGAACCAATTTTCGACGGCTACATGGACGAACCTCTCAAGACTGTTGACGAGGTTGTCGCTAAATATGCCGTTGTTAGTAGCCCTATCAAGAGCAAAATTTACGTCGGTTTAGGTTCACTATTTGTGGTTTTTTCAATTATTGGAATTTGGATTCCGGGCTGGCCTACCGTCTCATGGGCCGTTCCAGCGGCATTTCTTTTCTCCCTATCAAACGAACGACTGTTTAGATGGTCTCTTACAAACAAATACTTTGGAAATTCATTATTCGATTATTATTCGACAGGTAAGACCCTTCCTAAACACGTGAAGGGAGTTATTGTAGGATTCATTGCACTCATGACGGTAACTTCTGCATACTTTGTATGGTACGTCTCAACAAAAGGCGACGGTGAATTGATGAAGCCATCGACGTGGACTGGGGCTGACCAATATGCATTTGGCTCAATCACAATCCTTGCAGTTGGAATTCTTGGAATGTTATATGTTTCATTCATGGTAAAATCACGAAAGTGATCAATGCCTAAACAATCTGTGTTTGGTGAATAACATTGACATGCCTCTTGAATTAGCTTCATCGATCACTTCTTGATCCCTGATTGAGCCTCCCGGTTGAACTATCGAAGACGCTCCTGCTTCAGCGGCTTGCTCGATTCCATCCTTGAATGGGAAAAATGCATCACTTGCGAGTACGCAACCCTTTGCTCTTTCTCCAGCTCTTCTTGATGCGATTCTTACAGCTTCTACACGACTGGTTTGCCCCGGCCCTATGCCAACTGTTGCTAATCCTTGGACCATTACAATAGCATTTGATTTGACTTGTTCGCACACCCTGACTGCAAATTTCATAGATGCTATTTCGTCATCTGATGGTTCTTTTTGTGTGACTACTTCTGCTTTCGACCAATCGATAATTGGGGGCTCTTCGGTCTGAACAAGCCAACCTCCTTCAATCTCCTTTCTTACTGTCTTTCTGCTTAATGGAGATAGTCTATTGTTTGGAGATTTTATAGTCAAAATTCTTCTATTCTTTTTTGCCATCAGAATTTCTTTCGTTCCCTCTTCGTAAGCAGGGGCCATTAATACTTCGAGAAACAAAGGCTCAAGCGCCTTTGCAAATTCGACCGTCACGGGCTCGTTTACACATATTATCGAGCCGAATGCGCTTTCTGGGTCGCTTGCTAATGCCGCCTCATAGGCTTCCAACTGAGTTTTACCCAATGCTGCTCCGCACGGATTGTTATGCTTCACAATCACACAAGCATGTGGTGTTTCAGGCCATTCATCTGTGGACAAGGAGCGACATAATCGCAAAGTCGCATCCGCGTCTGAATAATTATTGTAACTCATTTCTTTGCCACCTTCAACCTTTGCGGTAACCAACGATTCGCCATCTTTTGTCGATGGGTCAATGTATAGTGCTGCCGCCTGATGTGAGTTCTCGCCATACCTCAATTGGTGAGAAAGGTTCGATGCAATTGTCATCGTTGCACGAAGGCGGCTTGATTGTTCGTCCGTATCGTCACTATCCTCGGGCCTCCCAATCCACCGATTTGCTAATTCATTTGATATTGCGGAATCATAAGATGCCGTATGCTCATATGCTTTCAGTGCCAATTTCTGTCTCTGTTCTAAATCCATGTTACCTGATTGCAGGTTTTGTATTACTCCCAAATAATCATCAGGGTTGCAGACTATTACCACATTTCTATGATTCTTTGCTGCGGCTCTGACCATCGTCGGGCCACCTATGTCAATCATCTCCAGCAAGTCCGAGTCAGCCATTGGCGGTTCAACTGATGCGGCATCGGAAAACGGATACAAATTGCAAGCAACAACCTCAATCATAGGATAGCCTAATTCCTTTAATCCTAAAGAATCACTTTCTTTTTCCAACCTTGCAAGTAGTGGTCCGTGAATTGCTGGATGGAGAGATTTTACGCGTCCATCGAAGATTTCTGGATGTCCGGTAACGTCTGAAACACCGATTACTTCCAGCCCGTTTTCCCTTAGTTTTCTGGCTGTTCCGCCAGTTGAAACAAGTTCAAAACCCAAGTTAGATAGTTCGGTTGCAAACTCGACAATGCCTGTTTTATCGAATACTGAAAGTAGCGCTCTTGGCCGGGTTTGCTCATCCATGTGGGGTACCCGTTAGGAAGGGTAAATGTGGAAGTTAGATGAAGGTGCCGACTCAATCGCCACGAGCTGAAATTACCTGGTCTACCCTCAACAATCCACATGCCGTCTCACAAGCGGCCGAAATCGAGTGCTCAAGTGTGTAACTCGGAATGTAAACGTCCTCGATTATTGCGGGCAAGCCAGACTTCGAAATGCCATACTCAGATTCTCCATTTCTGTGTTTTGACCTTAACTCTAGTAAAGTATCGATTCTTTCTCTGCCGTTGTTTACTGCGAGGGTTGCTGGCACTGATTCAAGCGCTCTAGCAAATGCTTCCATTGCTAATCTTTCCCTTCCAGAATTAGCTTCGGCTTCCTCCTTAATTTGCAGAGATGCTGCAACGTGTAAGCTTCCACCGCCGAGAAGGACCGCGTCGTCTTCCTTAGCTAAACAGCAGGAGCGGAGTGAATCATATAATCCGCGAATTGTTTCTTCAGCAGCTATGCCGTCTGTCCCACCAACTACAATTGTTACAATCCCAGATAGCTTTGAAGATTCTATCAGTACTCTTTCCTTAACACCTTCATGACCTTCCAATCTTTGGTGGGTCAATCTGTGAACTTCGCCAAGCGAAGATTTCATGTCATCAAGGTGGTCGCACAACATAGCGTTTGTAGCTTCAACCACGTCCTCCGCAATATCCTTGTCAAGGTTTGGGATTGCATATATTCCAGCATCGGCAAACATGTGCAAAATTCTGGAATCTATCGATTCGGTGCTAAAAATTATTTTTGCTCCTGTGTCGATTGCTGAATTTGCTATTTGCTCTATTCGTGATTGTTCCGCTTCGATAAAAGCTTCATATTGTTCCGGAGTTGAAATTTCAATCTCGCTAGAAACTACTGAACTCTCTATTTCCAGTGGGCAAGATAAGACGCTGATTTTACAATCACCAAGAGAGTTTGGCATCCTGTCTAAAATCAACTTTTTCTCGATTAAAATTCCGTTTACTAAGTACGAAGAGGAAGGGGTTCCTCTGCCGTCTTTAGCCATTCGAACACGCTCATAATCTGAGTCTGGAATCATGGTTACTGCTTCGGAAATAAGAGTGGATAAGTGATTCAGTGATCCTTCGGTTGAGCGCCCTACGAGCGCTGTTCTTGCAACACTTTCCAGTTTGTCCTTACCGGTTACATTTCTTTTTTCTAATACATTCATAGTAACATCTAGAGCTTGTTGAAAGCCTTTGACAACAATCAACGGGTGAACCCCTCTCTCGAGTAAGCGACCCGCCTCGCTCATCAATTCGCTTGCAAAGATTACGCAACCTGTAACGCCATCTCCACACGCATTTTCTTGGCTTTCAGCTAAGCTTACAAACGCTTTTGCGGCCGGATGTTTGACCAATAATTCGGCAATTATCTTCGCACCATCATTTGTTACTGCAGCTTCACCGTTGGTTTTGTACAGCATTTTGTCAAGCCCATTTGGACCAAACGTTCCCTTGATTACATTTCCGAAAGCGACGGCCGCTGAAACCAATTTCTGACTTACAGTCGGGCCACTTGTTACCGATGTAGATTCTCGTGTGATGCGAACTGGCCCAGTCCCACTGCCATCAGGTGATTGTGCCATCAAACCATGCCTAATCGCACCTATTCATGAATCCATCTTTTCAGGCAAAGAAAAGATATGCCCAAAACAATGACGATATGGCCAATAAAGAAATTGTCCAATTCATGTGCTCCAAAGCACTATCAGGTAGTGATTCTTCTTTATCGATAAGTTCCCTTGAACTCTTCTCTTCAGCATATCTCTGTTTAACGGTAAAACCACTTGCGGATACTCCTGCGGTAAGAATTGCCATCATACAATACAAAACCGTGGTGGCAACCTTCTGGAAACCATTGTTGTAAAGCCCCAACAAGGATGGTCCGAGAACGATTGCAAGAGTAGGCATGAATGGTAGATAATATGAGATGAAAATGCTGGATGGGCTATGTTTTCTTGGCGTTGGTTCATTGGCTATTTTCTCGTGCCTCCATACGTAATGCCAGCCAGCCCAATCGGCCACTGCCGTGAGACTGCTGGCCAATATAGTGAGGGCGAGCATGGTGGCCATGCTTTATCCAAGGAACTAGGTATTCAAGAGATTGTCGGACGGTAAATCATCTTCGGCGTCTCTTTGATTTCTTTCCACCCTTCTTACTATATTCCCAAGATTTTGAGTGCCTTGCTCTTTGCTCAAGATTTTCATACGGGTCTTCGATATCGACATAAACATCATCTGGCATTTCTCCAAATGAGGCCACTGATAGTTTCATTCCACCCAATTCTTCTTGAAGAGACTGGATGTTTTCTCCACCTTTGCCAATCAATGTAGCAACCATTCCTTTTGGCGCATAAATTTCTGCGGAGTTAGGGCCAGTTATCTTAACTCCACACTGTACACCTACCCACTGTTTGATTTTTTGAACAAGTTGTTCTCTCGCTAAACTATTCACTGCAGACCTGCTTCCTGAGTTTTTACCATCTACGGGCACAACGGCTATTTCCGAGCCAAATGCAAACATTTCATGGGTTATTCTTCCGCTTGGAAATTCGACTACCTCAATGACTGGTCTTGCTAATTCTTCTTGCATACCGCTTGGTGGTTTTACAGTCATTCGAAGTTCTAGCACTTGTTGTATTCGTCCAGATTCAACATGTAATATCGTATCTAGTACCTGGCTCACCAATCCTAACTCCACTTTACCAATCAAACGCTGAATTGCTTCGAGCGCTGAATTTGCGTGTGTTACACCTAATAACCCAACTCCAGCTAATCTCACATCAGCAAATATTTCAAAATCTCTTGCTCGCCTGACCTCATCAAAAATTACGAAATCTGGTCTAACGAGGAAGATAATTTCCGCTGTCTTTTCGAGATCTCCCTCCAATGGAGCATACTGGGTTATTCTTGTAGGAAGTTGTAAATCTCTGGGCGCTTCCATTGTCTTTACCATAGCGCCTACATCTTCGTCCAAGTATTCCGCTATTGCTTGAGCAAGGGTGGTTTTTCCAGAACCCGGCCTTCCACAAATGAATACTCCTCTGTGATGGTCTGACAATCGGCTGATTAGTTTTGGATCGAGTTCATAGTC
>JAYPOA010000049.1:11837-13249 GCA_038130705.1 Methanobacteriota archaeon
GGAGGGCAGTCTGCTTTGAGGAATAATGTGTGAACATCAGAATCTAGGAGGTCCTCCAGTATTTGAGGTAACTCTGGGTGACTAGCAAATGTCGCCATAGTTACTCGATGTGTTTGTAGTCCTTGACATTTCGCAATTATGCTCTTGCTGGTTCAAGTGAGTAATATGTCCACCATAGATAGGCAGTTACTATCGAACAAATTACTATCCCTGGAGCCGTTGGCATTCCGATTGAATAGCCAATAACGACCATTATCCAAGTGCATACGATGAAGGAAATTATCGAAAGAATCCTTGCTCTGTCAATTCCTAAGGCTTTCTTGACATCCTCCCACCTTATTCCAGCCCATACCATAATGAACACTAAAGTGAATACGCTGGTGAAAATCATGGAATAGAACAGGGAATCTGTAATGTAATAATTCAAAAGAACATTTGTTAGCCCAGCGGTCCACAGTTTTTGGAACGGGTCGCTGAATTTGACTATGAAATAACCCATTAAAATTAGGCCTCCACCAAGAATCAAAAGGTTAGAGTTTCCAAAAGAAGATATTACATTCGAAAGTTCAGGAAGGGGTTCCAAAACAAACAACGGTTCGGAATCTTCTGCTGCTCCTGCTCCGGCCATACCACTGCGAGAAACTTTTGATTCTTCAATGTGGCCTTAGATGGGGCATTGCGGCTATTGCTTTCTCGGTCCATCTTACGCCTCTTAGAACTGCTCCGTGAGATGGGTTCTGACTCCATTTTGTTCCCTGATTAAATGCGTTAATACCGTCGAGCATGTGTCTGATTTCTGCTTCTAAAGGTGAAAACTTGTCATCACATTGTAGAGTATATTCATTCCCATCTTTGTATAAAAAAACGGAATCGTGATTATTCAAATCAAAAATCAATTTCCCATTAGAGCCCATAATTGAAACCGACCTGTTTTCCTTGGTTGCATTCCAAGCAACATCGATTAGCCCTTCAATCCCGTGCGGAAATTCCAAAACTATTCTTGATTCTATCTCGTCTCCTTCAACGCTTATTGCGCTTGGCTCAACCTCACCCAACAAATGGCAAAGTAAGTCGATGCCGTGTACTCCTAACGATTCGATTACGTTGCTTCCATGTGATGGTTGTCTTGTTGACCTTCTAACAAATCTAAGCGATTCTAATCTTCCTAACTTACCGGTTGAGATTAGGTTCTGTACCAATCTAATAGCGGGATGGTGACGAAGAAGCAAGCCAACAGATAGTAGCCTTCCATGTTCCTGGGCTGTTGAAATAACTGCTGCTGCATCAAATTCAGTATTTCCCAATGGTTTTTCCACCAGTACGTGATATCCCTTTTCAATTAGCTCAACCGCCTGCGATGAATGTAATTCTGAAGGAGTTGCGATAATCACCAAATCAGCCGGAACTCCATC
>JAYPOA010000050.1:0-13049 GCA_038130705.1 Methanobacteriota archaeon
AATTCTTTTGGACAAGTAACATTGATGGAATATTGTCCAATGATAGTTCATGGACTGGACATTTATCAAGAGGCAATCATGTCATTACCTTATCTGTAAACGATGGCAGAATGGAGCACCTAAATTTGTCAAGTACTAATCAAACAATTTTGATAGTTGAAAACAGTAAACCAAGAGCTGTAATTAGCTATCCAGGAGAAGGAACCACAATCGATTCTAGCACATTAATTGAATTTAATTCATCGGGCTCAGGGGATTGGGATAGCGCCTGCTCAACCTTCCCTGCAGAAATCGATTGGCATTGTTCTGAGACGGAACCGGCTACTGGCTCTGAATATCTAGTCTACAGATGGGAATCAAACATTGATGGCGTCTTACAGGAAGACGGTTTGGATTGGCTAATCTTTGAATCAAGACTTAGCGCAGGAAACCACGTTATATCTCTCAGCATGGATGATGGTATTAATCCAATCTCGACTTCTACAGTAAACATAACCGTAAGTGAATCTGCCCCCGTGATGGGCCTTCTCAGTCCTGACCCGAATATAGGTTATCAGTCAAGTGATTCGATATTGTTTGACATTAGAAATAGTGAAGATTTTGATGGCGACAACTTTACTTTTTCGTTATCGAGTAACATCAGTAATACAATACTTGAATCCGTTAGTCCAAACGAAGTTCATCTAATTAGATTAGATGCTGGTTACCATTTATTATCCGTAGAATTGGTCGATGAAACAGGGTTGTCAAGAATCGAGACTCTTACTATACAAGTGATTGAATCTGATCCTGTAGTTGAAATATACGCTCCGACAAATAACCAATTTTACGAGCCCGGACAAATTGTAGTCTTAGATTCAAATGGAACTTTTGATGCGGACGGAGATATTACAATAAGAGAATGGAGATATCATGAATCAGACCAGAACTATCCAGAAGTACTTTCAAACAATGCTTATTTCGAAACAAGATTGCCCCCTGGTGTTCACCATTTATCGCTTTACGTTGAGGACAGGAGAGGTGGAAATGATGAAGTTCATGTCAACATAACAATCGCATCTAGCAATCCGGATTTATCAAATTTAAGCATCTCTGAAAGCGAATTTGAGGCTGGGAAGTTAAACGAGGTCTCAATCTCTGTACAGTTACGAGATTTAGACGGAACAACAGATATGGTGTATGCAACAATTAAGAAAAATGAGCAGGAATGGTCATTTAATCTAACAGATGTAGATGGAGACGGATTATGGGTTGGTTCCATTGAAATTTTGGTAAGTGACCCCGGGAAGGCTCAGTTGAAGGTAACTGCCGTTGATGGACAGATAATTGATTACGTCACTAGAGATATTGATTTTGTGGAAAAAGAAACTGATAATTCAGCACTTATGAACGTAATTATAGGAGTAGGTGGAATTGTTGTTGTTCTTGGATTGTTGGCACTAATTGTGCTAAGACGCAGAAAGAAACTGGCTGATTTAGATTTGATTGATTCTTGGGGAGTTTTCGGTGGAGATGTAAAGGAGTACATCGAAAATGAAGAAGAATTCAATAATCAATAATCTACTTGATAGCCATTAGATTTATGTTGTACTTAATCTGAGTACTCAATATGGCAAAAGGTAAGAGTAGGCTAGGTGTTTTGTTGTTGACGGCGATTTTGTGTGCATCCTTGATTCCTCAAGGAGTAGCAGCGCAAACAGATGGAACAGAACATTATGCCTTTGGAATGCAATATGATTGGACGAATCTAAACGATGACATGGGGGAAATGACCGGTCTTCCATTGGATGAAATTCTCGCAGACATTATGCAGTCTGCAGAAGATGCTAACATAGGTTTAGTTATCCTCGAGGAAATGACTGGAATTTCATCTATGGTTGTTGACCAATATGAGGATGGTACAATGATGTACACCGCAGGAGATGGATCTACTGTTGAAGTCACCAAACACGTTACAGAATTAACAGTCAGGCATGGCTCTCTTCAAGACTTGGCTATTGTAACCGACTGGTCTGATTCTTACGCAGGCTGGGAGTTAACTATCTCAGCTTCTTCTGAAGGTATGTTTAACATCGATGCTTACTATGTTGAATACAGAGATTCTGATGACCTGGTATATGGACACGACATGGATATGACCATGAGCGCTGACATCACTAACGAACTTGGATTGGTTGGCCACCTCGAGTCAGATGACGGAGACAATGTGTTGCCTTTGGATATCGGCATTTCAATTTCAATTGGATATGAAATAATCAGCTCTGAAAGCGAGGTAGTTTATGCAGAACCAAGCACTATCCATCAAGCATTATCTGACATGGAAGGTGGAGATGAAATCTGGTGGGAAATCGGAGATCATTACGAAGATGGTGAAGATTGGGAATACTACTGGACAGAATACAACTATTGTGAATGGGAAGGAGATAACTGGGACGGTTACGAAAAGTACTACTGTACTGACAACAGTAACGGCTCCGAAGGTTATGAAGATTGGTGGTATTACTGTGAATACTATGCGAACGAGAGCTTGTACTACTGTACAGATGATTTCGGAGGAAATTGGGACTGGCAATATTACCTAAACGAGACACACTACGCTGATGGTACTTCGCCATGGGACTACGAAGAAGAAGATTCAGGTATGGAAATAGTTGACATGGTAGCATCCCATACAGGATCTTTCAGCACTTCAACAACTTTTGATTTCGAATTAACAGGAATTCCAGTTGAAGAGTTCGGTCTACCTGCAGGTGACTGGGACGTATCCGTAAGTGACTCGGTAACCGATGCGGGAACATTTGACGAAGATTATGAATGTGAAATGTGGATGGAATTATTTGACGAAACCCAAACAATCACCACAGATAGCGGTGATTTAGAGGTCCTAAGTGGATACGGTTCACCTATGCCCTTCGCCATGACATGTCATATCGGAAACCTGGGAATGTACTCATTCCTTGGAACAGATGATGCTTCAAACATCGTAGACATGTTCGAAGACAGCACGACTGAAATTACCGAATCAATGGGTACAAACACATATGACAGTACTGATACTGATAACCTATACCTAAGCGCAGATGCTTACAGCATAGATGAAATTGAAATTTCTGTTCAAGCATGGGACATTGATTATGACTCAGCATACGAAATCGACCTTGTTATGGTCGATGAAGGTGGAGATATTATCGACGTCCATTCGATGTCATTTACAAATGAGTATTACTTCTGGGATTCAGTGTACATGTCCGCAGATGCTTATGGTTCCCACTGCATAACAGCGACCATGAAATTTGCGGATAACAATACAGAAATCGATTCCGCAGAGGTCTGTATTTCAGTTCCAAAGGAAATGGAGCCAAGTCAATTGCTTAAAGACATCGTTGAAGGGTTTGCAGACTCTACTCTTGAAAATGCTTTGGAAAGCTTCGGTTCAAACTTAGAAAATAGACTCTCTGACTATGAGGGAGATGCAGCTTACCATGACGCTGACATGCGTGTTCTTTGGGACCCAGCTACTAACAGAGCAGTTGGCTTCCAAATGCTGGTATACGATGAAGACACAGATTCTTGGTACACTATGGTTGGTCCAGAATCAGATGAATTCCCAGAAGCACCAGTGCTGATGTCATTTGAGTATTTCTCGGGCCAATCTGCTATGGACCAAGAGGCATCCCTGGACGAAGATACAACATTGGAGGATCTTGTAGACCTGACCCAACACGACACTTCTGCATTAGATGAAGCAGTTGGGGACGTTTTCGGTGAAGACAACGAAGAAACCAATGAAGAAACCACTGAAGAAGAGGCAGAAGAAGTCGCAGACGGTTTACTTCCTTTCGTCTCTCCAACTCTTACATTAGTGATAATTGCTTTAGCAGGAATTGTCGCAAGCACTCGCTCTAAGCAAGAAGAGTGAAGCAAGAGTTGATATCAACGATTTGAATAATACGGGCATGGCGGATGAAAAGAACTATCCAAGGATGGTTCTGTATTTCATCCAATTAGCCTGCTTCGTGCTATTACTAAATGCAGTTGATAGTCAGAACTGGTATTCCGGAAATCTTGAACTGGATTATACAGAAGGGGTTCCTACAGGGACCTCGATGGAAATTCAGTTAGATGTCGACAAGGATAGTGCGGATGGAAATCTAAAAATCGATGGATTCTTTTCCTATCTAGATTGGCAATCAACCAGAAATGATACAACAATTCCAAGTGATGAATTCAACGAAAAAAGTGAGTTTGATGTAAAACCACTATCAGACATTCAGGAGGATTTACCATTGATGATTAAGATAGCAATTTCTATGTCATCTGTTCTAATAATTCTATCATTTTTCAAAGTCAATTACAGATCAATACTCGGGATCGTTAATTCGTCATTAGCATTTTACATTCTATTAACTATGGTTATTCTTGCACCAATCGGTTATCTTGGCGATTTTGATTTTACTTCTGGGATGGCTACAGAAGACAAGGGGGAGTCAACAGTTCACCAGTCGTTTCAAGGCACACCTGAAATAAAAATTGGTGAAAACCTCGAACTCAACTACATCTTCACTGTGGACGGATATGACCTAGGTCTCGTGAACACATCACAGTTGGAAACAGTAATCGAAAGCGAACCAAGTAGCGACCACCCTTCATACTTCAAAATAGAAGGGAAAGCAGGTATGAGATACAGTACGTTTGTAACAGAATACCTTTGGGCATGTATGATAATTTTCTTTGCAACACCGATATTCATGTCCTTTAGAGAATGGACAAAGGTTAGCAAACCGTTGGCATTGTGAAATCAGGATTGTTCTGGAAGGTCTCCATTCAATGAATCGGGATTATCTGCTAGCGGACCCCATTCTGTCTTGATGCGATGCAATCCAAATCGCTTAGCCCAGATAAATTTCAGATTTTTCCATCCATCTCCCCACGTATGGATTTCTGCTTCACCAACTCTTGGCCTATATGGAACTGAGATTTCTATTGCCTTTTTCTTTCCTAAAACCTTCCTTGCAAGTATTTTCATTTCTTCAGACAATGGCATCCCATCATTTGTAGGCCTCATTTTCTCATTTTCGAAAATAGATTTTCTGAATACCCACATACCAGATTGGGAGTCTTTGATTCCGTAACCAAATGCAAGCCTTGCATTGAACGACAACATCCAGTTTCCAAATCCGTGTAGTCCTGACATTGAGCCTTCTTCTGCAAGCGTCAGCCTATCACAAGTAATGAAATCCAAATCTTCGTCTAATAACCTCTTAACTAATTCAGGGACGACTTCAGCAGGATAAGTACAGTCTGCATCCATTGTTACGATTATGTCGCCCTTTGCAACAACAAAACCAGTTCTGTATGCTCTCCCATAGCCTTTTCTTGGTTCGAGGTGAACCCTAACTCCCTTTTCTAAGGCGATTTCTCTGGTGCGGTCTGTCGAATTTCCGTCGACAATCATTATCTCTAATTCCTCACACCAATCTCTTGGTATAGCATCAACTGTTGGTCCAAGCGCTTCTTCTTCGTTACGTGTCGGTAATATGACCGTAACAGATACCGGCAACTTGTCCGCCATAGACTGTCGACTGAAACTTTCGTTTTGAAGCCACCTATGCATTGAATTATTATGAAAGGGTCATACTCGCTTGGAATGTTGGCAATGCATATCGCTATTGTTTCTGGTGAATATCCTCCACGTTGGGGGGGTATAGGTTCAGTAGTTTTCCATCTTGCAAGTCACTTGGTAGAATTGGGGCATGAAATCTCTATAATTACAAGGTCTCACAAAGGGAAAATACCATCTCAAGAAGGGGTTGATGTCATTGAAGTTCCGTGGGCTAAACTACCGATGGCCTTCACGAGGTCATACGGAAAAAGTTCGATAAAAGCTCTCAAACGCCTCAACTCAATGAAAAAAATCGATGTAATAAATGCTCACCTACCATTAGTTTCTTGGAAGAGGAAGGAGTTTAGGTGGCTTGAACAAAACATTGCACCTGTTGTATCATGTTTACACGGTTCGTGGATTGGAGAACGTGAGGGAGTGAAGAGGGCGGCTGCTGCAAAGGAATCTGCAACATGGAAAAACCCAAACGACCTTGCAATACTCTTGACAGGAGGATACTATTCAAAATTTGAGAGAGCAGGAGTATTGGAATCAAGCATTTGTGTTGCAAATTCAAATTCAACTCTAAAGGAATTCAAAAGATGGTACAATCCCAACGATGATTTCGATTGTGAAGTCGTTTTGTGGGGATGTGACCACAAGGTGTTCAGACCTCCAAATATTGATGACGAAGCAGAACAATTACTTCATGAAAAAATCAGACTAATGTATGATTGTGGGGATGAGCCCGCATTAAATTATTCAAGCGAAACATCAAGCCCAATGCTATTGGCGGTTGGCAGATTAGTTGCTAGAAAGGGATACATGACTTTACTGCGAGCATTTCCCGGAATTTTGAGTTCTAATCCAGGAGCAAAATTAGTAATAGTCGGCAGGGGCCATATGAAGAAAAGTATGGAAAAAACCGCTAGAAAACTAGGTATTTCAAATTCAATTTACATCCAAAGCAGTTTATCTTTTGAGGAATTATCTCAGCATTTTAGATCTGCCGACCTTGTTGTATATCCTTCATACTACGAAGGACAGGGGTTAATTCCCTTAGAATCACTTGCTAGCGGTACGCCAGTTGCTACTGTTTCTCAGGAACCCTTGACCGAGATGGTTGATGAGACCGTAGGGGGATTATTCGAGAGAGGTAATCCAGCTATGTTGGCAAAATGTGTAAACGAGATGTTGGCCTCATCATCAACTCAGGAAAAGGCTGAATTAGGGAGGGAGAGAGTGCTCTCAAAGTTCACATATGAACACAATGCATTGGATTATGAAAGAATATTCAAACGTGCTATTTCAAAGAAAGAAAGCAAACCATGAATCGTTGTTTTCAAAACTAAGTTACCTAATGGGTAGTCATGCGAGGCACTAGATTTCTAGCGTTCTTCCTCGCGATTTCGCTACTTTCATTTGCACCAATTGCGAAAGCAGATAATGACACAGCATCTGCAAACGGATTGACAAATGGCGTCTCATCCAACGGTTATGTTTGTTCCAATGATGGTTGTGCCCCTACAGATGAAACCGATTGGTGGAAGATTTACGGTTACAAAGGCGACATAATTCAAATTGGTTTTTCAGGTTCGATGAATAATCCTGCTTGGTGGTGCCCGGGAGATGGATGGGAAGCAGATTTTTCAATTCATGATTCTCAAGGCTCGCAAATTTCAATTCAGGCATTAGACGATTCTAGTTCTTCTACTACCCTGTCGACAACTCTCTTTACCGCTGGTTATGTTTACGCCAAAATCAAAGGAAAGAATTCATGGTGTAACGATGGCCTAGATTATACATTAACTCCATCAATTAACCAAGCAAATAGAGATACTGATGAAGATGGATTCATCGACACGGACGATGCTTGTGATACAATTCAGGGAGCCTCCACAAACGATAGAATGGGTTGTCCAGATTCAGATTCAGACGGTTGGTCAGACCCTGATGGAGGTTGGGGCGCAGCTAACGGAGCAGACGCCTTCCCAAATGATTCTTCACAGTGGTTAGATTCAGATAATGATGGCTACGGCGATAATCTGAATGGCTACCAAGGTGACCATTGCCCTTACAGGAGAGGATACTCAGATAACGACAGATTCGGATGTCTTGACTCCGATGGCGACGGCTGGTCAGATGCTGACCCGGGCGGTCTAGATGGAGTGGAAAATTGGTACGCTCATCCGGTTGGAATGGCAGATGCATTCCCATTTGAGCCAAGTCAATGGAACGACACGGACTCAGATGGATATGGAGATAACTGGGCGAATGGAGACTGGAATCAGACAAGAGAAAATTGGTCTATAGGAATCTGGTATGGGAATGCTACGGAACCAGATGCTTGTCCATTCATTACGGGTTTTTCTAACGAAGACCGATTTGGTTGCCCCGATGGTGATGCCGACGGCTGGTCTAATCCAGACGCAAACTGGACTGCAAGTGATGGGGCTGACGCTTTCCCAGAAAATCCAACGCAGTGGTCAGATAGAGACCGGGACGGCTGGGGTGATAACCAATCTGAAGGGGCTTTACAGGTAGATGACTTCCCAGATAACCCGTCACAGTGGCTTGATTCAGATGGTGATGGTTGGGGAGACAATCAGTCATATGGTGCTACACAAGTTGATGATTTCCCGTTAATTCCGAGTCAGTATCGGGATACAGATGGGGATGGTTATGGTGATAACTTAACTGGATTTGAAGCCGATGTTTGCCCTAATAGTAGTGTCGAAGAGGTCGAAAGTGGCTGGATAAGTTGGGCAGATCGACTTGGCTGTTTGGACTCAGACATGGATGGTTTTTCAAATCCAGATTTATTTTGGGTAGCACATCCTGATGGTTTTGCTGACGCATTCCCTAACGACCTAAGTCAATGGCATGATACCGATAAAGACGGATTTGGTGACAACGTCGAGTATTTCGATGGTGACACTTGGAGGGAAGCTTGGAGAGGAGACGGTTGTGTCGCAACCGCGGGAGAATCTACGATGGACCGTTGGGGCTGCCCAGATTTTGATGGAGACGGTTGGTCGGACCCCACAACACACTGGCTTGCAAGCCCAGGCGGTATTGGAGACGCATATCCTGAAGACTCAACACAGTGGCATGATAGGGACGGAGATGGCCGCGGTGACAATCCAACCGGTACAAAAGCAGACATTTGTCCAGATATTCCCGGAACTTCGATTGGCCCAACCGAAGGCGGGGACCGTTGGGGTTGTCAAGACACGGACGGAGATGGTTGGTCTGACCTCGGTGACGCTTTCCCTCACGAACCTTCACAATGGAGAGATTCAGATGGCGATAACTTCGGAGATAACGTAGATGGACACGAAGGCGATGCATGTCCAAATGAGCGTGGTAATTCATTCTTTGACCGATTAGGTTGTAGGGATTCAGACGGGGATGGTTGGTCAGACCCAACACAAAACTGGCCTGCTTCACCTTGGGGGACTGCAGATGCTTTCCCAACGGATAGGCTACAATGGCAGGATTCCGATGAGGACGGTTTCGGTGATGTTTCTATGGGCGCTAAAAGAGATGATTGTCCAGATGTAAGCGGAACTTCAACCAAGGATTTGCAAGGTTGCATAGATTCAGATGGAGATGGATGGTCTGATGAATACGGTGGCTGGTCTTCAACCATTGCTTCAATTGGAGAAAATCCAGCAGGAAGCTGGTTGACTTACTTACTCCTTGGTTCGGTGATGTTTATTGCATCAGGTTTAGCGATAGTATTCCGTTCTTCAAAATCAGCTGAATCATTTGTCAGGGAAACCGGAGTTTCTAAGCAAGGAGGTGAAGATAATTCGTAGTATTTTTTGTGCGTTATTAATCGTTACCTGTGTGTTCTCAATCCCTGCTGTCGCAGATAACAATGATGACCCATTCGAATCAGAGGGACTAAATTTAGTGGCGATTAGAAATGACACTCTTGATTCTAATCAGGACGGAATAGTGGATGCAGTAAGGGTAGTAATTGTAATCAATTCCACACAAGGAGATGCTAATTTATTGTTAACACTAATCGGTGATCACCAAGGAATCAGCGTGAAAGAAGACACATTCATACAGGTGATAAATCAAGAAAACGCTTCGTTGACATACGATTCTTGGACGACAGGTGAGCACTACCTCTCACTCGAGATAAGCGATTCAGAAGGGAGATTGCTAAAGATTATCAATATTGGAAGTTTTGAGCTAAGTCCAGCACTTAGGGTTCCTGAGGTATCATTAGAATTAAACGGTAATCAGGTGATGGAGACAGGTGACCATTGTGAAATACACAGAACATTTTACGATGAAACCGGCCCGAGGTGGGGTTTTTCTGGTACAAGATCAATAACTGGAACCCCGTTTAAGGTATTAGATTCTGAAACGGTATTGGATTGTAGCAATTGGCCAGCGGGCTCCTATGAAATTTCAGAGACTTATCAGAATGGTTTAGGACAGACCGCATCTGATGTTTTGGAATTGAGAATTGAAAATAAGCCACCGCCAGAATTTTCAATACAATTATCTGGCGATGGAGATAATACAGGAACGCCATGTACTATCTCTCACATTCCTGCCAATGATGAGGAACATTCGATGTTTGAAAAGGAGTGGAGTATTTCACCCTCTCAAGGTATGGCTTCAAACGTTAGCAATATTGACTGTTCACAGTGGGAAGCGGGTGTTTACAAGATACTGTTAAAGGTAACAAATAACGAACAAATTAGCACCACTGAAGGACAGATGCTAATCCGCTACACAAACCAAGAACTATCATCAGAGAGCGAGGAAGCTCCTGTAATATCCAAAGGGCAGAACACTGAAACTACGAAAGTTGGATTTTATGGCGTAATTGGAATTTCAGTCATCCTTGGAATCATAGTTTTCATCTTTATGTCACGAGGTACGGCTGACGATTTGATATCTGGCATCATAGGAGATGAAATACAGCCAGACCCCGAGGGTCTTCCTACGCACACCGATGAAAACGGAATGCTTTGGAGAAAGCATACAGACGGAGAATTAGATTGGTGGGACCGACTATCTGATTCATGGAAGAGGTGGTGATTTGCTCCGAGACATTGCATTTTGGACGATGATACTTAGCGGAATTTCGTTGCTCATCGTTTTAATTAGGATTTTTTGGGATAAATACAAAATTGCCAAGATGCAAAATCCAGAATTGGAAAGAGATTGGGTTGCTGACTGTGCAAAATTGACCACTGCAACCTTCAAGGGTTCAACTGTTTCACTAAAAAACGTCAGAGATTTCACTTGGGTAAGTAAGCGTGAACACGATGACAAATGGAGTAACATCAAAGTCAACTTGAACGAAATAGTCGATATTTGGTTTGTCATTGACCACTTCCATAAAATTAGGGCAATGGCTCATACAATGTTAACATTTGAATTTAAGAATGGCCAATACATTACATTCTCATTTGAAACTAGAAGGGAAGTGGGGGAGAGATACAATCCATGGGATGGCCTTTGGAGAGCATATGAATTGTATCTACTCGTTGCTACTGAATCGGACGCACTCCATCTTAGAACCAATATACGAGGAAACAAAGTCCATCTATACAGAGTTCAGGCGCCCCCGGGTAAGGATAAGGCATTATTCAATGCTTTATGTGATAGAGCAAATCAACTTGCCTCTTCACCAGAATGGTACCACACATTCTCGAAGACATGTACGACTTCAATTGTTGACCAAGTGAATCTAATTACTCCCGGTCGGATTCCAAGAATGTGGAGAACATTACTTCCTGGCCATGCGGCAAGAGCCGCTTGGAAATTGAAACTGATAGAAGATTGGGGTGGTTATGACGCAACCCTTGAGGCTTCCAGAGTAGACGAAAGAGCAAAAAAATGGAATGGAAAGGAAGAATTTTCCTCATTTATCAGAGCTCATTTTCCTCCCAAATAAACAACAAATCACCTTCTGATTTTTGTACAAAAACCTCCGGTCTTGTAACCGTATTTCCCAAGCCAATTGTGCCGGTTTTCAGGTCTTGAGTTTCAAGTTGATATTCTACTCCGGTAATAGTTACAGATTTTGAATTTCCTAATGAAAAAAGAGCGCAATTAGAACCCACCTTCAGGTGGAATTTTTTCCCAACATCTGGTATTCTACAGGCCCTCCATCCATCGAAATATAGAATTGCATCAGAATCGGTTTCGATTAGTGAAACAAATGCACCTATTCTATGATCTAATCTTCCACCATCGATTCCAAACACACTGGAAACGGGAAATTTTTCCAGTGCTTTTGAAAGGTCGGAATTATCTTGATTTTTATCAATCTCGTGGTCTCCAATTGTTTTGATAGAATCCATGTCTCCAACTACAACATCCCACTCCTCAAATCTATCAGCGGCTCCATCGAGAGCGATTATGAAATCAGCTTTTGAAATTAGTTTTTCAAAAAGAGGGGTCCTCTCCCATTTCCCATTACCAACTACCAGAATTTCTTCGCCCATAGTCAGTGGAGAATCAATATTTTTTCAAGTAGTTTGGTTGGTTGGTTTTCTACGGCCCCCTATAGGGGGCCGATTCAGCATTTTTTGACAATAGTAATGTAGGTTATGATTTATCAGTGTAACATGGGTCGCAAAAAATCTCAACTTACGATTGCGGTTTTGGTCGTTTTTTTGGCCCAACTGATGTCCCCATTATTAACCGATTTCGAAACCCCAAATTTGGAAACTGAAATTGAAAAATCAAACGCAGTAGGCTTTTCTTCCGGTTCGGGCCACGAACTGGCTGGAGATTCATTATCCATTGATGGCAAAAACTGGAATGTTCGAGGAGAATCAATTTTGGATTACTGGGAACTCACCAACAGAGGAATTAATGTTGACAAGCCGGTCGATTTCTATGTAACTGAGGATGGAACAGGTTTTGGATGTTCGATTAATGCTTCAGATATCAGACTACATACCCTCCACCTAAACGGGACTTTTGATACGATAATGGTCGAAACATTATCTTCTGGCCAGAGTGCTGACGAATGTGCAATATCAGTCGCAAATCATGATAGAATTCAGATTGTCTACAATGTAGAGGACGATTTACGACTTGCGAGATTAGCGGAAAAAAATGCAATCTATCAACAAAGAACTTGGCACATCAGGACCGTCGTTGAAGATATCTTTTCTTCAGGATTAAAGTTGGAATTTGATTCAGAACATAAAACGCACATCCTGTTCCAAGACGTTGATCAATCATTAAGGCATCTTTATTTCAACAAAGCATTCTGGAATCAAACCGTACTTGACATTGGCCCAGTTGGTTCGGATATCGAGTTCAAAATAGACGAAAATGACTGGTTCCACGTAGTCTATACTCAAACAGCAGAAGGAGAACTTAGGCTTGTGAAGTATAACTCAACAGATGAAGTAAGACAAGTTCTTGCAAGAAGTTCTACAATCGATGAAGCAATTGG
>JAYPOA010000051.1:0-3093 GCA_038130705.1 Methanobacteriota archaeon
GCCACCATGGCTTAGTGGTATAGCACCTCATTGGTAATGAGGAGGTCGCGAGTTCGATCCTCGCTGGTGGCTCTTTGCGTTGATATGGAGTGCTAGAGTTCATAGGTTTCGGCGTACCCGTAGGGTACGGTGGTATAGTGGGAACTACGTCAAAGCCAATCGCTGCGATTATATTAACGATAATGATGTTTACAGGGTTTACCTCTGCAGGATTAAGTAACTGGAATGGAAATTCGGCTCTTAGTGGGACGAATGACTCTGTGACAGATGCATTTCAAGTACCTGGTAATGCAACCGTGATCGATGCATGGTTACACGTGGATGAAAGCGGATATTTAGAAGACGGTTCTGGATTAACTTGGAATAATGACAACACTGCTGCTAATTTTTCAGCCGGAATGATGTCAAATACGACATCTGACAAATTTTCAGGAGCATTATCGCTTTCGCCTGACAGTGCAGTTTCAAACATAGAGTCATTCGCTTCGGCAGTACTTCAATTTTCTAATTCTTGGACAACGACTGGCAACATTTGGGCTCCAGCAAACCCTTCAACCCTTAATGGTACAATCTCTGGGTCAACACAAACTTTAGCTCACGGTAGTGTGCCAGCAACGGCCGCATCAGGAGGCGTTGTGGCAGCTACATTAGCCGGTCAAGCATTGCAATCAGGCTCCTATGGTTCCCTCATCACACCAACAGTGACATTACCTAATCCAATCAATTTGTTCAATCTTAGTTTTGCGCATTGGCACCATCTTGATTCATTCGATGGCGCTTGGGTGGAATACAAATTAGACACTGGAAATTGGACCTACATGGAACCTAATGGTGGTTATCCACACACTATTTCAAACAACGCTTCAGTTCCAACGGGAGCAAATTCCAGTGGTTTTGGTGTCTTCGGTGATGGAAACCACAGTGGTTGGACTAATGCAGTCTTCAATTTGGATAACCTCACTGGAATTCAGAATGCGACAACAATTCAGTTCAGATTTAATGTTTGGACTGACACAAATAATACAGCAAGGCCTGGTTGGTTTATAGATGATATCGAACTCCTAAATGTTGGTAATTCTGTAGGATATTGGCATCATGGTTGTTATGTAAATGCTGGAACATGTGCTTACAGCAACAATGCAAATGGAGCTATGGAGTCTGAAGTTAATCTTTCTGGAACTACGACTGGTGCTAAGATTCAAACAAGAATCGAATGGGACTTAGAGGGTTCTACCTACGATAACTTTTGTATTGAAATGTCAACTAATAATGGTACATCTTGGACAGATATTTCTTCAAGTGGTTCAGGTGGTTCGACACTGACCAGTTGCCGCAGTAGAACAGGTGCAATACCTGGTAGCGGGTTTACACTACCAAACGGTACTCAAGTTGGCGACCAATCTGGTGGATTCGTAACTCTAGAGTTCGCAATTCCTACATCGATGATTGGAACAAATAATACAACTAAAATCCGTTACGTCGTCGAAACTGATGGTTCAGTACAATATGGTTCTCCTCAAGATAATTACGAAGGACTGACCGTTGACTGGTTCAAAGTAATCGATGCTAACGGTACTGCATTAAGCACATACAACTTAGATAATTCATCATCTGCTACTCACTATGGAATAAACGGGGCAACAGATGATTGGTCTTTCCTTCAAATAGGCCAGGGAGGACTTTCAATAACCGACGGATTTGAAGATTCTCCGGCCCTTCCACCTGGTGCGTGGACCGTTCAAAATGTGGCGGGCCAAGTTGGATGGGAATTCGGTGCATTATGTTCGAACTTTACCAGCGGTCCAAGTTCATATCCATCCGCAAATTTAGGTTTCGCAACAACACAATGTGGGAATTATGATGGCAGTTCTGACAACTCTCTAATTACACCAGAATACTACATTCCACTTGGTGCAAGTGCAAGATTCGTTTGGAAGCACTGGATGTGTGCTGAAGATGGCTGGGATGGTGGTGCACTTTACGTGTCTGTCAACAATGGAACATGGAATCAAGCATATGTCAACTACGCTAACAATACCACATGGTATGATGGGCAAATAACCAATGGACCATTTGTGAATACAGACGTTTGGGATGGGAGGCAATATGTGACTCAGTCTGGTGGATTCTCTTGTTCGACTGCCACAATCCCTTGGGTTAACATGTCTTATGATGTATCGAACCTCTCAGGAAATAACGTTTCTTTCAAGTTTAGAATGATGTCTGATTCTTTCTTTGAAGAGCCAGGATGGTATGTTGATGATATTGGATTAGAAGTCGATTACTTCTTGACCGAAGGAAACTGGATGTCTCCATTGATTTCACCACATGACCTTGGATATGGATTTGCTGATGCAGATATATACCTTCCAAATGGAACTTGGTATGGTGTTAACGTACATGATTCATCAGGTCAGGTAATACCTGGCCATGAGAATTTGTCTTTCCCTATTTCTCTTGCAAGTATTGATCGCGATTCTCATTCATCAGGAATCTATCTTGAGTTAATGCTGGGTAGTTCAGATGAATACTTCACTCCAGTCGTGAAAGCACTATCAGTGGGAGCTACGAGATACCTTGGTGATTCAAATGGTTGGTCCATACCATCATCTATTACCCGTCTGTCCAACGGTTCTTGGCAAAACAATATAGCCACAACTCAAATGATTGCTGGAGATTCAGGATATTCTTCTAGGCCAATCTCCTCTGCAATGGTTAAAGGTATGTTCACTCAAACCACAGTGAGTTTGCTTACATCAGGAACCCAAACTGTTTCCGTAAACACAGGTAATTCAACCCTGAATTTAGGTGGAATGAAGCATCACATAAGCCCACAAATTTCAATGGCTCCAAATGCGATTATCGAAAGTCTATCAATTCAGGGATACTTTGCACAACCAGCACACGAAGGTAGCATAGATCTTGCAAATGATGGAAATATCGACTGGAAATTTGACGCAGACCCAGCATATGGTTCCTATGGTTGGCAAACCAGAATTAATGATGTCACTACAATTCGAGAATTCTCATCAATTGGCAATGACTCATTTTCTGTAATCATTCCAGAGGACGCTGCTTTGACAAGCCTACTGG
>JAYPOA010000051.1:3103-12870 GCA_038130705.1 Methanobacteriota archaeon
GCCTACTGGTTGGTATAACTCCGATAGACCAAATCAGTCCTCTGACAATTTCCAGTGGTTCAACAACACTTTACCAGTTTACTACAAATGATTGGACATCTACAACCTTTATGGTAGCAAATCCAAACCTTCAGACAAGCTCTAATCAATCAGATAACACTGGTAGAATCTGGAATGTGTATGACTTTGATGTAACAACAGATTCTGCTACTGAATACAGTATCGGTTCAATCTCCATTGGCTATTCAATCTTAGAGAATGTTTCTGGATTAGGTCAAGTTGTAAAGGATTATCATGAACTTAATTCCAATAATGGGGAGGTAAGTATTGTCGATATTCCACTAACATGGGCCGCAACCGCTGGAGGAGTTGGTATTGATGGTGGTGTTTATCACGAGAATATGATAACAAATCATCCGTTTACAGTCCCTCAAACTTGGTATCCAAATGGCATTTCTCAATCATTTACAACCCAACATCATCATTTGTATGGAAACGAAAATATCGCAGAAATTCACTTAATTGGAACCGATTCAAATGGTGAATCAATAGAAATCGTATTATCCGACATTGCCAATGGTGGTACATTTACACAGAATGATGGTTCAAGTCTGTTGAATCTCCACAGTAATTCTTCAGTTTCCGAGATAAATGGGCGACTCGTTGTAGATTGGATATTTGATGTGTCATGGAATTATGATGACGTTCAATCAATAACTTGGTCTGCACAAGGGTATGACTCGAACGGAGAAGGGCTATCTCCTGCTACAGCAATATCGGGAGGCACTGGCACTCAGGCTGTTGAAAATGATTTAATGGTAGATTCTTGGAACGTTGTTGATTTGTTTGGTCACACACTATCAGATATGTTCTCCCCATCTTATCCATTTTATGCAAAAGAGGGGAGTTTAGTGTCCGTTTCTGGAACTGTCAAATTTGAAAATACAGCAGATATGAGACCGTTGATAGATGATTTCGTTGTGGCGATTGACATCGATGGAGATGCAATTGCAGTCAACTCAACGGGCGATGGCCAATGGACTGGTTTGGTACAGTTGCCTGAAGGAGAAACTCTTGCAAACCTAACTCCATACATAGTCAGATTAGGACCTATTCAAGGTGCTGTTGGTGTTCAAGATGTTACACTGGCGACTCCTGTTGTAATTAAGTTGGATGGAGAATCGCCATACGTGAGTAATCTTCAAGTCAACACTGGACAGAAATTAGTTCACGCTGATGGCTACACTTGGGACCCATCAACAACCTTGTCCCTACAAGTTACAATCACGGATGACCAAGCTTTGGGTAGTGAATTAATCATGCACACATGGAGAGAAGTAATGGACGATTCAGATGGAGATGGTGAAGCTGACATGAGTGAATATCAAACGATAACAAAAACTCTTCCAGAAGGTGTTTCAGGTGAAAGAACTCTAACATATTCTGGGATAGATGTTTCAGGTTTAGACACGAACGCTAAGTTCTCTGTTTTCTTTACGGGAACTGATTATGCAGGTTTACCTCTGATGTATGGTGGCACTGCAGGTCTTGACAATGATATGGCGACTCTTATCATCGCCGTAAATGAACCAACAAACATTCCACAATCAGAACTAAGTTTTGACACACACAATGAACAGTTGTTGGCTGGCCAAATGCATACACTTACTATGCAGATTAGTGATTTAAATGGAATTAGCTCAATAGACATCATTACGGTTAACCTACTTGGTCCTGATGAGGAAACGAGAGGGGTTATGACATGGGAGCCAAGAAACGGCCAAATCTATTCCCCAAATGGTTCTCAAATAACACTTCATGAAGTAGTCGAAACATTAGATGATGGTTTTTCCGTAGTCGAATGGAAATTCAGCCTTGATTGGGACTTTGACTCATCCTCAATGGGTGAATATGGAACTCCATCTATTGTTGTGTTTGACGACGATGATCTAAATCCAGTAACAGTTTTGACTAATATCGGAGAACTATACTGGCAGTTAGATAATGACCTCGAAATTAGTATAGAGAATATAGTAGATAACACACCACCAATTTCTTCGAGTTCACCGAATCATGTTTACGTACAGCCTGGTGATGATTTAACTGTAAGCGGAACAGTCCATTATTCAAAGTCCGGTGTGCAGTTAGAATTCTTACCAGAAGATGGTTTAGAAGTACTTATTGAGACCTATTACGGCAATGAACTTCTTTCATACTACACCAATGTTGAAGAGAACGGAACTTGGAACACGGGAATGATTTTGCCTTCTCGATCTCTGAATGATGGGGAATTAACGGTTTCATACTCAATTATCGGAGTAGTTTCTCCTGGTTCAGATGCATCAATGGTTCAAAGTATGATTACAGTCGATGATGTGAGACCTATTGTTCAATTCTCAGAGGTTCCACTGTCGCTTGATAATGAAGAACTAGAACTATTGCAATTTGCTCTTCAAATTATAGATTCAGGAGGGATGCCTGCTGGAGACCTTACTGTTAATTGGGCATTCATGCGAAACAGCCTGATAATGGCTGACGGACAGAGCAGTGCAATGATACCGTTTGTTTCTGAGAATGCAGATATTTGGACATATGCAGGGACCATTGACTTCACCGATGGGGTCAACGTAACTCTTGAGGACGGTGATGAATTGATTTGGTGGATTGATGTAGTGGATAGAGCTGGTAATATTGGTAAAGGAACCGGACTTTCGATGATTGATGCAATGAATACAGATTTCGTAATTCTGTCAGTCGACATCACAGTTACAAATATCGAAATTACGCTTGCAGATGGTTCCTTACCTAAAGCTAATCAAATAGTCGAGGGTGAAGAATTAGGCATTAAGGTACAACTTAGAAACCTTGGAACCAAAGAAGGAATAATTTCTGTAACTCTCTATGAAGATTTAGGGCCAGAGAGGACATGGTTGGCTCATGAAACACAGGAGATCACAATTTATCCCGGACAAACTACAGAAACTCAGATTATGCCATTTGAGACCTACAAGGATGGAGCTCAAAACATATACATTAACATAAGTGGTATGGATTTGTGGTTAGATAATACACAACTACCTCATTGTGTAGGAAATGGTGACACAGCTACATGCGATTTGGGTGTTGAAACAGACATGCCAAGAGTCGTTAGTCAAGATTCAGCAGAATCAGGAACCACTGGTCTGATTTTCACGATATCAATTTTAGTCATACTTCTTGGAGCAGCAGGTGTCGCAATCACTGTATTAATTCGCAGACAAAACCAGGACCAAGACAGTGTATTCTATGAAGATGAAGACAGCAATCAGTGGGTTGATGATACATATGGGGATGAAAAGGTCACACCTGTTTTACCAGAGGGTGCTACATCGCAACCGTCAGTAACAGGTGACGAAATCATTGCTTCTGATTTACAAACAGAACAAACCCCTGATAGTGAAGAGAATTCTCAGAGTGATTCGACTGTCCAATCAACGGAACATCCAGGTTGGATTTGGAATCAAGACACAAATGAATGGGTCGCAGATCCTAATTATCGACCACCTAATGTTTGATTGAATTTTCAACAATCCGTTACAGACCTGAATTTTTGAAACAATGATTTTTCAGTCTAAATGACCGAAATCAATTAAAGCCTATTTTCTCGATTAGGATTTAGAGAGAGAACCTCTCTAGATGGGATGCACATGAAACAATTGAGCGAGAGCAAAAGAACAGAAATAAAAGTGAAGGAGTTACAAGCGCAGGTGAACGACCTTAAGGAGCTGGTTAACACCCTATTGTCCGTAATATGCGAAGAACCTGATGGTGTTGAATCAGGTGCAGCTCCATCATTCGGTCATGACAGAATGAATTACTGCATGTGATTATCCTTTGATAACAGCGAGAGGATTCATTCTAGCAACAGGCTTTGCTAAGCCTGCGTCGTTGGTTAACCTGATTACTTCGTCAACATCTTTGTAAGCATTCGGTGCTTCTTCTGATAGAATATTTGGAGTGTTTGCATGAATTCTTATCCCTTTTGCTTCCAATTCTTTCTTTAGCGATTCTCCATCGATTACCTTCTTTGCTTGGGAACGTGATAATATCCTACCCGCTCCATGACAAGATGAATTAAACGCTTTGTTGGTCGCAGCTCCTTCTAATAACCAAGACGCTGTTCCCATGTCTCCAGGAACTAAAACCGGCTGATTTGCTAATGCCCTTGTAGCGCCTTTTCTGTGTACACAACAGGTACAATTTATTCCATTGATTGAATGATTTTCGATCTTAGCAATATTATGACTAACATCATAGACCAAACGAGATTCAACTTGGAATTCTGCAGCGAGAGTTTGCCTTAATCTGTGAGTTAGGGCACTTCTATTAGCGTAAGCAAAATTAGCGGCTCCATTCATCGCGTCGAGATAATTTTCTCCCTCTTTACTATTAATTGGTGCCGCCGCTAATTGCCTATCATTGATTTCAAATCCCCATTCATCATTGCACCATGTTCCAGAACGATTTCTGTATTTGCTTTCTAAATTTCTTACATGGTCGGTACAAACTTGGTGGCCCAATCCCCTACTCCCAGAGTGAATCATGCATACGATTTGACCTTCGTATAGTCCATGATTATTTTCGGAATGAATCTCTCCAACGGTTTGTAATTCGAGGAAGTGGTTGCCCGAACCAAGCGTTCCCAGTGCTTTGATACCTCTACTTCTAGCTCTGTCAGAAACTCCATTCTCACATTCAAGAACACCATTAGACTCTATGCTTTTCAAATCTTCTGAATATGCGAAACCTAAATCCACCATAGCTTCACTACCCCGAATTAGAATCTCGTCAAGGTCCCTGTCTGAAATATCTAAGCCTCCTTTTCCACTACCACCTGATGGTATTCTACCATTGAGTCGTCTTGATAGTCTGTCGACATCTGGAATATCGTCAATACTACATTCAAGAGCAACTAATCTTACTCCACAGTTAATGTCGAATCCTACGCCTCCAGGTGATATTGCACCACCCTGTTCACCCCAGTTTACGTCTGTAGCCAGTACTCCACCAATCGGGAATCCATATCCAAAATGCCAATCTGCCATCGCCCAAGCTTCACCTAAGACTCCGGGCATACTTGCAATATTGAGGAGTTGGTTAATTGAGCGATCATCCGTGCTTCGTGCAAGATGTTCTGGATTTGAAACAATCATAGCATCAACATTCATATTGCCATGTTTTGAAATTTTCATCGTACCATCATTTTCGATGGAAAGATGACTCCTCCATACTTGTTCGGACACATGTGTCCCAAGATGTTTAACACTTCATTCCTATGCTAAGTTAGGGATGATTTGAAGGCATATTGTACATCCCAACCAATTGTCCGTGAGGAGTTGAGTGCCATGAGTCTGCCACCAATTGAACTTAAAGTGTTCAAAGACAATGGTTACTTTCGAAAGAAGTGCAGGGTCAGTGGCTTATGGTTTTGGACATGCGATGAATCCAGAGATACCTGTGGAGATACAGAAGAAGATGAGTATACGTTTATCGGTAATCCGATAATTTTGGGATATGATGTTCTTGGAAAATCGCTTAAGGATTCAATGAGAGAAGCTTTTTTGTCCTTTTTTGAAAAAATCAATCATGCAAGAGTTGAGCCGTACCCCGTACTGGCGAGGTGGCGTGATGATATACATTTGACAATAGCAAGTATAGCCGATTTCCAACCACATGTTACTTCTGGTAGTGTTGAACCTCCAGCAAATCCTTTGACGATATCACAGCCATGTATTAGGTTGAATGATGTCGACGCTGTAGGACGCTCAGGAAGACATCTAACAACTTTTGAGATGATGGCACATCACGTATTCAATAAACCTGAGGAAGGTGTAATGTTTTACTGGATGGAAGAATGTGTTGAGTACTGTCATGACATGTTATGCAAAACATTTGGTATTGATGCAAAAGAGATAACTTATGTCGAAAACCCTTGGTCCGGTGGTGGAAACGCTGGCCCCGCAGTTGAAGTCATAGTTGGTGGATTAGAACTTGCTACGTTAGTTTTCATGAATTTAGAAGAGAATGAAGATGGGCCGGTAGAGATTAAAGGGATCAACTATTCTGAAATGTCACTACAAATAATCGACACAGGTTACGGATTAGAAAGATTTTGCTGGGCCGCTGCAGGAACTCCAACAATATATGAAGCAATTTATCCAGAGAGCGTTATGTGGCTAAAACAAAAAGCAGGATTTTCTGCTGAAATGTTTGAAATGACACAAGACGAATTAAACTCTTTACTGGGTGAAATGAGCAGGCTATTTGGCATAATGAATATTGAAGTAGGAAGCGATGGAGAAAGAATGCAAGAAATTTTCTTATCACGTCTTGCTGACAGAGGACACGACATAGATTCTGATTTATTTGAGAAAATTACCGAACCACTATCAAAGATATACGCAATCCCTGACCATCTGCATGCATTATCTAACATGTTAGGAGATGGATTAGTCCCTTCAAATTCAAAGGCTGGTTATCTGGCTAGAATGATTGCACGTAGAGTTCTCAGAATGCGAGACGATTTAGGTTTAGATGTGTCGCTACCAGAACTTGCAAATCATCATTTAGAATCAAATTATGATGAAACAAGAATGAAGCAAACAAAAGAGGGTTTCTTAACCATTTTAGAAGGTGAAGAAGAAAGATATAACGAGATGCTGAGGAAGGGCATACAAGTGGTAAAAACAGCAATAAAAGACATTCCACAATCCTCGGAGAGAATTCCTGATGAAGTTTTGTTCACTATAAATGACAGCCACGGAATCGCCCCCGATTTGGTAATTGACATCGCAATTGATCTCGGTTGGTCAGATGTTAAACTTAGAACTGGATTCAATGCTGAGATGGCTGAGAGGCATGCTGCGATGGCTAAGGAAGCAGCAAAATCTGTTTCAAATGATAAGTTCGTGGAAAAAATTCCAGATGTCAGCCCCACAATTGCCCTCTATTACGATGATGTAATGAATTTCAAATTCCAATCTGAAGTTGTAGATTGTATGCCACTCATAGGCTCCGATATTCCAGAGAAAGCAACCCATGCCATAATCTTGAACTCTACTTGCTTTTACCCGGAAGGGGGTGGTCAAGAAGCAGATCATGGCGTATTAGTTTCAGGCTCAACAAGTGTAAATGTCCTTGACACGAGAAAGGACAATGATGTTATTTTCCATTTGTGTGATGCACCTATTGAGATCGGCAAATCTGTCGAAGGCGAAATTGATTCTGTGAGAAGACGGCAACTCATGGACCATCACACTGCGGTGCATATTGTAGGAGGTGCGGCAAGGCGACTCCTAGGCCCACATATTTACCAAGCTGGTGCAAATAAATCCGTAGAATCAGCAAGATTGGACATCACTCATCACCGACGTTTATCACGAAAGGATCTGGATAAAATAGAAGAAATGGCAAATGAAATCGTTAGGAACGTTTCAACAACTGAGAAGTTTTCACTCAATCGAAAGGACGCAGACGAAGAGTTTGGTTTCGACTTGTACCAAGGAGGTGCTCCTAAAGGTAACGAAATACGTATTTTGAAGATTTCAGATCATGATATTCAGGCATGTGGCGGGACTCATCATGACGAGCCTGGAAAAATTGGCCAGATCAGAGTTGTTAGAAGCAATGCTGTTCAGGATGGGGTTGAGAGATTGCATATTGTAGCAGGTGATGCTGCAATGCGTTATGCAAGAAATCAAGAAGAAATATTGCGAAAGTCAGCGGATGTATTCCAAGTTCCTATAGATGACTTAGAATCAACCGCTTCTCGATTCTTCAATGAGTGGAAAGATCAAAGAAAGCGAATAGAATCATTAGAAGCTGAAATAGTTAGATTACGAACATCTGGCGGGGGTAGTGATTCCTCAAATATAGATGGAGTGAGAGTCGTAATTATGGAAGTAGATGGAGACCTTAAGCAGATGACAAAGATGCTAAAAGAACTGACACTCGATTCTGACAATCCAACCTTGGCAGTTCTCGGAAGTCGAGATGGTGGAGGTAAGATTATGGTTGCCTGCACAGAGAATTCGATTGCTAGTGAGAAATACAATGCTGTTGAAATTCTGCGTGGAATCTCTAGTTACATAAATGGCGGAGGCGGTGGAAGGCCAACATTTGCCCAAGGTGGAGGCAGTAACCCTGATGGATTACAAGACTCTCTTAACGAGGCAAGGAAAATCATAGGTGCATAAGTGCGGCGATGTCAAATCCAGAAACTGCTCTTGATATTGCTTCTTCTTTGCTTAGCCATGCGAATTCTGAAATTTCATTTTCTTTCAATTTAATTTCTGCGTCATTTCCTTTCCATACTGATTTGTAAGTGAAAGAAACGAAAGAAATTCCTTCATCAGTGAAAATTCTTTGAGTGATAATCGGAGCATCATCCGTTAGTTCAATGTCGATTCCCATTTCTTCAAATGTTTCTCTTACACAACCGACAGCTGGGTGCTCATCATGGTCCATATATCCTCCCGGTAAAGTCCAATGCCCTACGAAATGCCCACGCTCAATTTTACCCATCAAAACTTCATCATAATTATTCAAAATCATAACCTTGGAGACAAGGCGATGTATCGACCTATAGATTGCCTCTCGGGCTATCGGATGAACACCATTGTCACTTATACAATCATCTTTCCATGCCCATTCTTCTGGCCATTCTATTTCAGGATGAGATTTGACTACTTTACAATCAAGTATGTTAAATGAATTCTTTTCAGTCCAAGATATTCCTAATGATCTAACTTCTTCTGTGGTTGGAAATCGCAAACTTGTTTCTCTTGTGCAGTTTAATTCAGGTTTTTTCGGTCCAGACCCGTTCGAATCTACAAGCAAAACTTTTCCGTCATGCTCTAAATATAGAACTTCAATTGGGTGTTCCATGTGTTTGGGCACTATTCCTCTTCGTTTGAATTAGTCGCATTTTCGTGATTATAATTTGCTTCTTCGAGTAGATTTTGGGATATTTCCTTGGAAACCTTTGCACCTAATTTTTTCAAGTCATCAGTGCGTTTAATGACGTTTCCACGACCCTCTGATAATCTATTAAGGGCTGTTGAATATGCATCTGAAGCTTGTCCTAATTCATGACCGACCTTCTTAAACGAGTCAATGAATGATATAATTTGGTCATGCAATTTACCTGCTTCAACAATTAATTTTTCCTGATTTTTAGATTGAGCCTCTCTTTTCCAGATTTCTTTAATCAACATTAATGTGGTCACTATCGTTGACCCTGTTACGATTCTAACATTATTATCAGCGGCAAATTCCATGTATAGGTCAGGATGTAATCTCATAGCTGCACTGAAAGCGCTTTCTAATGGCACGTACATCAAAACAAAATCTACTGTATTGACACCTTCAATTGCCTGGTAATTCTTCGATGCAAGTGATTTAGCATGATTCTTGATTGATGTGCAATGTTCACGCATGGCATTTTCCATTTCATCATCGTTATTTGCATTAACATATCTTTCCCATGCCGTTAGACTCACTTTTGAATCAATAATTATCTGACGATTCTCTGGTAGGTTGATTATGAAATCAGTACGAGGTCTTGTACCATCTGATTGGGTAAAACTGGTTTGTGTATCGTAATCCCTCCCCCTTTCAAAGCCTAATGATTGTAATAGGTTTTCCAAAACGAGTTCACCCCATGCACCTTGAGCTTGGGAATCCGTCTTCAGTGCACGAGTAAGATTATTCGTTTCATCGGATAATTT
>JAYPOA010000052.1:0-12805 GCA_038130705.1 Methanobacteriota archaeon
CATAATTCCAGCCATGACTGCTCCTAACAACAATGCAAAGGTATCAATAATCCAAGCCCATCCTCTTCCTTTGACCAATACATCAGACATGTAGTAAAGAATGAGTGTGCCATTAATTACCAACAGTAGAATAATCGCTACAGATAAGAATTTCATTGAAGCATAATCGAATCTATTGACTGGTCTCGAAAAGTACAATGCACTGGTACCATGAGTCCTATCTTCAGAAATCATCCCACCAACAAGAAGTGCTGCAAGTATTGGATAATACAGTATATTTCGTGGAAAGAAACCTAAGACATGCCCGTACAAGTTGTTTCGATTAACCCCCCACAAATCGTAAAATTCCGTATCTCCAAGAATTCCAAATAAAATTACCATCGCAATATCGGTCATTGATGCAATTAGAACGAAGAATACGAAGAGTTTAGTTGCAACATTCCAAGGCCTGTGGCCTTTTTTGAATATTCCGAGTACGTGGTGCCTTAGTATCGTCCAGTTTCTCATCCATCTTGGGCTTAATTCACCTTCCCACGGCTGATAAACCTGTTCAAAAATCTGTCCTTGAGACTGGGTGGCAATCTGTGCGTCACCCTCGTTATCCGAATTTGCAGACCACGCTGCTTGCATCTTTGTTTGACCCGTGACTGGAGTTTGAGCGTCAAAAGATGTTTCTTTTGATTCGACAGGTTCAAACGGTTCCTCAGTCAGATAGAACCCTCCAACAATTCGTCACTACTTTTGACGTCGTGGCCTAATCTTTCCATTATCACCAAGAATAAATCTTCAAGACTTGCCTCGTAATCATGCATTTTTCTGACTTGGGAACCAACCTTTGCAGCCGATTTTAGAATTTGTGAGTAAGTCTCATCACCAGTGTGACCAATACGCATAATTCTGCCTTCCCTACGTACTTTCATTCCTGAATCTTTGAGATCTTCCTCCATTTTTGAAGCGGCACCCCAAACGTGAATTTCTACTTCTTTGTCAATAGCCTTCAAATCTTCTATTCTGCCTTGAGCTGCCAACTTACCTTTGTGAAGAAGCACGATGTTTTCACAAATCCTCTCTACATCTTCCATCAGGTGAGAGGCCATAAGTACGGATCTTTGACCCGAGTCAACAGTAACATTCAACGTGTTCAGCATAAATTCTCTCGATTGAGAATCTAATCCGTTACTAGGTTCATCAGCGATTATAAGTTCAGGGTCGTGAATTAGTGCACAAGCGAGCTTTGTAGCTTGTTTCATACCCGTTGAAAATGTGGAAACCTCCCTATACCTTTGTTCGCCCAGGCCCACATATTCCAGAGCCTGATGTGCTCGTTGCATAGCAACATTAGGATTCATTCCAATTAATTCACCGCAGTATTTCACTTGGTAAATGGCTTCCATGTTAGGGTTGAGAGCATCATATTCAGGCATGTATCCTATCCGTTGTCGAATTTCTTCACCCTGAGTCCTGATATCTAATCCGAGAACCTTGCCTTCACCAGAAGTCACTTGTATTAGACCAAGAATTGTTTTCAAAAATGTAGATTTTCCTGCCCCGTTTGGACCCAAAAGTCCTGTTGCGCCCTGCTGTATTTTGATGTCAAGTGAATCTAACGCAACATGTGTGCCATACATTTTAGTTAGTCCAGAAGATTCGATAATCAAATCTCTGTCCATGTTTCTTACACATTTAAATCGGCACTTGAACATAACCCATTAAGGGCATCCTTCTCTTGTTTTTACTGCAATTCCCTTGTTGAATGAAGAAATTTCAGAGAGTGTGGTTGTAGACCTGCCAAAACCTACCAAATCACCTTCACTATTCACTATCAAAACATTCTCGTTTGGACGCAACCATGGGTCTGCGCCAATTACAAATCCATTCATAACATTACGACCTTGTTTGATGAATGGAACAGCATCGTTGTTTACAACTATCCATGCAGGACCTTGGCCCGCACTAAAGTTGAAATCATCATCTGAAAATCCAGAAGGTATCTCCAATGTTCTCTTAGAATGAAGTACCTTAGCGCCATCAATGGTTAATGAAATTCCTCCTTCGGCAAGCCTTGGTGAAAAAAGATGTGTGCCATTTTTGTCGATCATATTACGAATTCTCTCTGTCCTACTCATCGTAAATGTTGCATCGGAGCATATTGATTGAGCTAAGGAATTATCTACATTGCACAATACTGTCAGTTTGTCAACCATTTGGCCAATTAACCGTTTATTCTGATTTCTATCAACTTCCTCTATACCCAATTTTTTGAACATATTTTCATGAAGGTTTTCAGTATTTGATATATCGAAAGTAATAATTCTTCTTTCCTCTATGCCTAACCTTTGTAATTCTCGTTGAACCCATTGTAAGTCAGGTCTTCTATTCCATAACCAATCAGGACCTTCTATGTGTGCCCATGGGTTTAGGTCTTCAAGGCCCCAGGGAAGCAAACCAACTGGAGTCAGGACAAAAATTTCGTAATCAGTGTTGGCCAGTCTATCGGTCAATTGTCCAATTTTGTCTCTCCATGGAGCGCTTGCACCGTGAAAAATTATTACGTCGCCAGGTTTATTCGATTCCCATCTCGCAAACAATCTTCTTCTTGCTAACTCGATTTGGGGCCTGTGGTATGTGTCCGGTCCCCCCCAAGATTCCGAACCAGTTCTTGGGCTATTTTGTGAATAAACCAACCAGTCCCAATTGCTTTCCCACTCGCCTCGTTGGTCACCAATTTCCCTTGATGCTGACACATCATCAAGAATCAAAGGTTCCATGGATGACCTTGCAGGATTAGTTATCAACCACAAGAAGGCCTCTCTAAGCGAAGGGTGCTGATGGCTACGCATTTCTGCTAGTTGCCATATTTTACCATCACGAACCGCTTGTCGACATCTTGATAATTCTTGTAGCGTGACTTCAAGGTTGAATCTTGCAAGGATTTCAGTTCTCTGGTCTTTTTTCATTGCTCTGACCTCATCGGGCGTTAATCCAACAACCGACGGCATGAGAATTGGCCACTCTTCCATTTCTGCGATTTTTTCAGTACCCCAAGGTGTTAGCAATCTACCATCTCTAGCAAACAACGCATAAGCGGCAGAATCGAACAAATCGGCGCCCATTGCTACTAACATAGGGAACAGCATTGGATGCCCACAACCAAACATGTGAACAGGTCTGTTTGGTTTGAGATTGGATTTCACAGAAAGCATGATTTTCACCAAATCTTTGTAATCATGATTTTCCATAACTGGAACGATTCCACCGATTGGATGGACAGCAAAGTCGAAATTACTCATGCCTCGTGCACTTTTAGCTCTCAAATCGGGAAATAATCCTCCCTGAACCGGTCCGTTCATCATTGTTCCATTCGCCGAGTCTATCGATTCTTGAGCCCGCTTGATTGTCTCATCAACCGCATTTTCAGCCTCTGAGTACTTCATGTCCGGTCTAGAAAAAACATCTAACATTGTAGCAATATCTACGCCAATTTTATTTTGAAACTCAGCGATTTCACTAACTTCAACCTCAACATCACCATACACATATGATTGGAATGTCCCTGAATCTGTCATGATCACTCCAGGATAATCTAAGAGTTTGTGCACTCCATTTTCCAGTGCTTCATTTCTCAATTCTTCATGTTTCCAAATTACATAAGAGTTAGTAATCAGAGCTTCAATTCCGTATTTTTCCCACATTTCTCTTGGTTCAATGGTCCTAATATTTGGGTTGATTACCGGTAACAGACATGGTGTATTGATTATACCATGGTTAGTGTGAAGCCTTCCCAATCTAGCCTGTCCATCTCGAGTTGTGATTTCGAATTTACCTAAATCTTGTTCACGACATTGTTTAGGTTGAGGACGATTTTCATTATTCCATTTCACTGTATTAACCCCCAATCAAACGAATTCAACGTTACCATGTGCTAAAATAAATTCTCTGCCGAGTTCATCGAATGTGTCGAGTAATTTCGAACTGTACTTGATGGAATTAATCTCATCGTCTTTTTCCAAATCTGATTTTATTCCCTCGAGCGTTCCAGGTGCTGCTCCACAAGATAAGCAAGCACCAGTTAGGTCCAATACAAAATCAAATCCTTGCTCTGAAATATTTTGAGATTCGATGTCTATTCCCCCGCCGTGACCATCTAAGGCTGCTCTTACCGCTCCGAGCCTTGATAATAGCGCTCCAATCATATCTTCAACTTGATGTAAAGATGTTGACTTCAATTTTGATTCATACTCCACATCAACGGTTTCAGCGATGCGTTTCAATGACTCTTTTTCCATTGCAGCAGCCGCTTCCTTACGATACCGCTCCAACAGATCATCATCCATGCCTAATCCTCAAAGTAATTATTCAATAAACCTCGTATTCTGCATTGATACCAAATATCAGTTCTGATATTGGTTAGTACAGTGTTTCATAAAGGTGAGATGTTAGGGGGTATACATGGGAGATATAGTTCTCGATATCGCTGACCTCCATGTCAGTGTCGACGAAACTGAAATCATCAAAGGATTGTCTCTTCAAATCAAGATTGGTGAAGTCCATGCTATCATGGGTAGAAATGGGGCAGGTAAGTCAACTTTGGCAAATGCGATAATGGGTCACCCCGCTTATGAAATCACAAAAGGAACTGTTCATTTTAACGGTAAATCAATCGATGACTTAGAGGTCCACGAAAGAGCACAGGCCGGGATGTTTTTGTCTTTCCAATATCCTTCATCAATACCAGGTGTTCAGGTTGGAACGTTCCTAAGAAAATCAGTTTCCGCTGTTAGAGGTGACAAAGCTCCATCAGCAAGAGAATTTAGAAAAGAATTACAAGGACACATGAAATCATTAAACATGGATAAATCATTTCTCGGGCGCTCGGTAAATGATGGGTTTAGTGGTGGAGAAAAGAAAAGACTTGAAATCCTTCAGATGCTTCTTCTGAATCCTTGTTTGGCTTTACTCGACGAAACAGATTCTGGTCTCGATATCGATGCACTCAAGGTAGTAGCAGACGGTATCAATTCCATCTCTCCAAATGCTGGATGTCTTCTAATCACTCACTATCAAAGGCTATTAGACCACGTTAAACCAGACTTTGTTCATGTTATGATTGATGGCAAGATAGTAAAAACAGGTGGGGCAGAACTTGCGACTGAACTCGAGTCGAAAGGCTACGATTGGGTTGAAGCCTGAGGTGATTGTATGGTTGATGATTCCGCAAGACAAGCAGTTGGAGATTACAAATATGGATTTCACGATCCAGAAAATGCAACAATTAGATTTGACAAGGGTCTTTCTGAGCAAGTCGTGATAGACATCTCAGAATTGAAAAACGAACCCAAATGGATGACTGATGTTCGAGTGAAGGCATATCGCCGTTTCATGGAAATGCCAATGCCCACATGGGGAAATTGTGACATGCTTAACCAAATCGACTTCGATGCAGTGACCTATTTCCTAAGGTCTTCTGAAGGAACCGAGAAAAGCTGGGACGAAGTTCCCCAAGATATCAAAAATACGTTTGATAGATTGGGAATTCCTGAGGCTGAACAAAAATGGCTCGGTGGAGTAACCGCCCAGTACGAATCAGAAGCTGTTTATCATTCAATTAGAGAAGATCTCGAAGAACAAGGAGTTATTTTTCTAGACATGGACTCTGGACTAAAAGAATACCCTGATATTGTTAAGAAATACTTTGCAACAGTAGTTCCAGCAAGCGATAACAAATTTTCCGCATTAAACACAGCTGTATGGTCTGGTGGTTCTTTCATTTATGTTCCAAAAGGAGTTCATGTTGAGATGCCAGTTCAGGCTTATTTTAGAATTAATGCAAAGAACATGGGGCAATTCGAAAGGACACTCATAATTGCTGATGAAGGCTCCTCGATACACTACGTTGAAGGATGTACAGCCCCCACTTATTCTACTGAATCCCTACACTCAGCTGTAGTGGAGTTAATTGCCATGGATGGCGCAAAAATCCGATACTCTACTGTCCAAAATTGGTCGGCCAACGTTTACAACTTAGTTACCAAGAGAGGAGTTGCACATGCTAACGCTACAATTGAATGGGTAGACGGCAACATTGGTTCTAAATTGACCATGAAATATCCAGCTGTGATATTGAAGGGTGAAGGAGCGCACGCTGAAGTTATTTCAGTAGCATATGCAGGTAAAGGTCAGCACCAAGATGCAGGGGCTAAGGTTCACCATCTGGCGCCAAATACTACCTCAAATATTCTCTCTAAATCTATTTCCAAAAATGGCGGCAGGTCCTCCTACAGAGGCATGTTACAGGTAACGCCAAAAGCCCATGGTTGCAGATCCAAGGTTGTCTGTGATGCGTTGATGCTCGACTCGGATAGTCAATCTGACACATATCCAACAATGGAGGTTGGAAATTCAAGCGCAGACTTAGAACATGAAGCGAGCGTTTCAAAGGTAAGCAATGACCAGTTATTCTACTTGATGTCAAGAGGACACAGTGAAGAAGAAGCAATGGGACTAATTGTCAATGGATTCTTTGAACCATTCACCAGAGAATTACCTATGGAATACGCAGTTGAATTAAATCGTCTCTTAGAGTTGGAAATGGAGGGCGCAATTGGATGATTCAATATCATGAAATTGCTATACCACCACGTTCTGAGCATCTTTGGCGATACACGCCCTGGCACAGAATCCATCCAACAAAGGTTGAAGAAGTTCCTACTGCTGATGCAATTAAATTTTCAAATGGCCAAGACGCCGAACTTGAAAGTAGTGAAGAAATTGCGAGAAATTTCATCCACCAAAGTTCTAGTGTTTGTAAATTAATCAAACTTTCAGATGAAAAGGTAGAACTTGACTTGAGGTGCTCAGGTCATGTTTGTGCTGGAGAGATGAAAATTGAATCCTCTGGGTACTCCACTCTAATCGTAAGAATTTCTGGTGATGCAGGTTGGACGGGTTTGAGAATATCCGGAAATGTTAACGGCAATCTTTCATTTGCAATAATCAATGATTTAGCAACTGATTCTCACTTGTTGAAAGTTGAAGATTGGAATGTTGGAAGAGATTCCGAACTCGAATATGCAGGTATGTCTTCAGGTGGATTCCTGAATAAATCAGACGTTAGAATCAACCTAAATAGCCAAGGTGCGTTTGTGAAGGCTGGGATTGCCTCTAACGGACATGGTAGCAGACATGATGATAACCACGTCGAAATATGCCATGAAGTGGGCAATACCAACTCGTCACTTGTAATTCATTCAGCATGTAATGACTCCTCGCACTCAGTTGGTACTGGATTACTCACAATTGAAGAACAAGCGAATGGAAGTGATGCAGGGCAAGTATTCAGAAATTTATTATTGTCAGAAAAATCGAGAGCAGAATCAATTCCAGAATTAGAAGTACTTGCAGACGATGTTAAAGCGGCACACGGTGCCGCAAGCGCCCCTATTGATTCATCACAAATTCACTATCTACAATCAAGAGGTTTATCTGAATCTGAAGCATCATCATTAATCGTTGAAGGTTTTCTAATGGATGCATTCAAACATATCAAAAATGAAGATATTATCTCCGTTATGAGAACACGATTACTTGTACATTTAGAGTGTCTGATAAAGGGGTGATCACTTGAAAAACGATTTTCCGATTTTGTCAAGGCAGATAAATGGGCGTAATCTAATATACCTCGATAACGCTGCAACAACCCAAAAACCTCAGTGCGTAATCGATGCGATGAATGATTACTATTCTTCATCTAATGCTAATGTTCACAGAGCAGTTCACACCCTTGCAGGTGAAGCAACTGAAGGATATGAAAAATGTAGGAAACTTCTCAAAAAAAGATACAACTCTTCCCGCGTTGTTATCACTAGCGGTACAACTGAATCAATCAATTTAGTCGCTCATGCATGGGGTGAGGCAAATCTCTCAGATGGTGACGCTGTAGTTTTGACAGAGATGGAGCACCACAGTGATATTGTCCCATGGCAATTACTTGCAGAAAGGAAAGCAATTGAGTTAAGATATGTTCCAGTAATTGATGGAAAATTAGACATGGACATTTTTGCAGCATCACTTGATGGTGCAAAACTAGTTTGTGTAGTTCATACGTCAAACGTCTTGGGCATTAGAAATCCCGTTGAAGACATTATTTCATTATCAAAAGCTGCAGGTGCGCAAGTTCTCATCGATGCGGCACAAGCGGTACCTCACGAGGAAATTGATTTCGACAATTCTGGTGCTGACTTCATGGCCTTCAGCGCACACAAGATGTGTGGGCCCACGGGTATAGGTGCATTGTTGGTAAGCGAGGAAGCATTTGCTAACATGAAACCATTCATGGGAGGTGGCGACATGATCGAGACGGTCTCACTGAAAGGATCTACATACCAAGTAAATGAACACAAATTCGAAGCTGGTACACCAAGAATTGCAGAGGGAGTCGGTTGGGCTTCTGCATTGGAATGGATGGAAGGAATAGACCTAGAATCGCATCATTCTAGACTCATTCAAATAGCAAGGAATGTCAAATCAAAATTGATTGAAAAAGGGATGAAAGTTTACTCGAACCTTGGAGATAGAGATTCTGCTGTTGTATCATTCACTCACCCATCTATACATCCTGAGGATTTTGCTCGACTGCTTGATGCACAGGGTATTGCTGTTAGAACAGGTCATCATTGTGCACAACCACTCATGGAAAGATTGGGAATTTCAGGAACAATTAGGGCATCATTTTACATTTACAACGATGAAAGTGATGCAGAGATTTTCCTTGCTGGAATCGATCGAGTCTTGGAGGCAATGGCATGAAATGGCCTCAACCTGTACAGGAAATAATCGATGAATTCAATGAGATAGAAGACCAGTTTGAGAAATTAGAAATTCTGATGGACTTTTCCTCTGAAGTAGATGAATTACCAATAGATGAATGGAATGATGATACCTTGGTAAAGGGATGTCAATCCATCGCTCATGTCAAAGTTGACGTTACTGAAGGGAAGGTTTGGCTCAAATCGGCTGCAGATGCGAAAATGGTCCAAGGATTACAAGGAATTTTGACAATTGTGATAAATGGGCAAGAAGTAGAACATGTGTTACAACTAACACCAGACTTTGCTGAAGAAGCAGGAATTCTAAACAGTTTGACTCCATCACGTTCGAACGGATTTCGAACAATGTTTGATATGATTATTTCAATGGTAAAGGGTGGTCAATAATGGCTGAAAAGGAAGAAGTAATGAATGCGTTAGATGAAGTAGAGGACCCTGAATTGCAAATCTCAATTGTTGAATTGGGCCTTGTCTACGATATTCGATTTGAAGAAAAAGATGGAAAAGAGCATGCTGAAATCGATATGACACTAACTAGTCCCGGATGCCCCTCGGCGGCAGAAATCATGGCTGCAGCGCACAGAGCTGCGCTAAATGCAGTTGAAAGTGTTCACATCAACCTTGTTTGGAGTCCGAGATGGGACCCCAAAATCCATGCTTCGGATGATGCGAGAATGGACATGGGAATTTGGGATTGAAATTTTCAATGATTCGTAGGCCTTATCTCCTTCACTACTCACCGCTAACCATGCACAGGAAGGCTCCACTTAGTTTCCTTCTTGGCATATTGGTTCTACAAATTATGCTCTCATCGACGGTGGCTCAAGAATCACCGAATTCCCAATTTTCGGAACAACAAGCTTGGCCGGAAGGAAGTCAAGCATATGATAACATGGTACAGATGGCGGATTTTGGTTACCGCCAAATAGACTCACAAGCCAACATTAACGCAAGAAATTGGATAGCTTCTGAATTGGAATCCATGGGTTATTATGTCGAGAGGCAACCATTCCAGACTCAAGAATGTTCCAATTGTGAAAATATAGTGGTAACAATAAACGGTACATTGGAAGATGATTGGATAGTTGTTGGCGCTCACCACGACGCGATTTGTTATTCTCCACCTCCACTTATCGGCCAGACCTATCCCACTTGTACTAGTTCTGGAGCATATGATGATGGAACTGGAAGCGGTTCTCTTCTTGAGTTAGCAAGAACATTTTCTCAATGGGAAGGTAAACCTACCCACACATGGAAATTAGGCTGGTGGGATTATGAGGAATGGCAAGGTTCTTCATCATCCGAAGGAGGTGGTATGGGTAGTCTTCATTTCGTAACAGAACATATTCCTGATTACGTTAATGTGACATATGTTAACTTAGACATGTTCGGCCTCAATTGGCCAGTTCCCACGCCCTTAGCAAGCCAATTATCTGGTTGTGATGAAGAGTATTGGACGCTGTATCTGTTTACCTCTCCAGTAGATGATTGGTCATATTATGAAGAAAGAGGATTAGTGGTTACTGAAGAAATGCGTGAATATGCTACATGGTTTCAAAATCACTTGAAGGCGATCAACACAAATCTGTCACACCCTGAAGAATGGGTAAGCGTTATCGATGATACCAAGGGAAATTCAGACCATTATAATTTCATCATGCACAATCATACAGCAACTTGGATTAGAGGTCAACATCAGTACATATTCGAGGAAGGAGATACCTGTGAGCAAACTCCGAAACATGCCCAATCAGATAATGTAGCAGTCATCAATAATCTTGCGGGGGGTAGAAATAATCTTGAATCTGGCTTACAAACTGGTTTGGATATCGTTGCTACTTATGCGGATTGGGATTGGTCTGTTGAAGAAAATAATGAACCAACAACATCTGCTGAAACCTTGTCGATCGGGGCTGGTTCAATCTCGACAATAATTTTCTTTCCTTGGTTTGTTGCTATGTTCATTTTAATCGGTTACATCACTACTAATAGGGATAGATACCAATTAGGTTTGGTTTTTGAAGAATCTGAAAAAGAGAAATTTGAATTTTCTGCGGGGGATGATTCTGGCGTCACTCTAAGCGACAATTACCGGGCAAGAGTTCTAACTCTGTGCGCACTTTATGTTGCACAAGGAATTCCATGGGGATTCATAACAGTGACCTTCGTAACCTATCTTGCAGTAGAGGGAGTTGCCGCAAAAGAATTGGCTTTGCTACTAACATTAGGAACCTTGCCGTGGTCTGTTAAGTTCCTATGGGGGCCAGTAATCGACAGGTACCAGTTCAGGGGATTAGGCAAGAGAAGGCCCTGGATTCTTATAGCTCAATCTGGAATGATTGTAATGCTAACTTTGATGCTATTAGTTCCAAACCCGAGTGGCAATGTTGAATTCTTTGCATATATGTTCTTGGTTTACAATATCTTTACCTCTCTGCAAGATGTCAGTACAGATGCTTTGGCAGTTGATATCTTAAAATCAAATGAAATTGAAAAAGTAAACAGTTACATGTTTACCTCTAAATCAGTTGGAGGAATAATTGGTGGAGCAGGCTTAGGGACTATCATTAATTTCGTTGGTATTAAAGGCGCAATACTAATGCAAATTCCAATTCTTGTAATAATAATGCTCGTGCCTTTATTCATGACAGAAAGGCCTGGTGAGAAAAGATATCCATGGTCAGAAGGTGATATTATTCACGGTGTTGAAACTTCAGAAAAGAAGGATTTCAAAGAAATAATTTCTAATCTTAAAACAGCCCTTTCTCTAAGGTCAACTCAACTCGGCGTTTGCTTGAGTTTACTGGTATCGATATCTTTCTTTTTGGTACCTATCTTGCCTCAATTGTTTACGAGTGAGTTAGGATGGACTGAAGAAAAATTCAATGCGACCAAGGGCGGAATTATCCTGATAATTACAATGTTAGGATATGTTATTGGAGGGCAGTTAGGAAAACGATTTGGTGGCAAATTGGTAATGATTTACGGAGCACTGAGTACCGCCTTGATAACCGCGTCATGGGGGCTGTCTGCTGATTATTGGGATAATGGATTGTTCATGCTAATAATTTGGTCAGTTAGAACTCTTCTTTGGTCTATTGTAATGATTAATGCTTATTCATTGATGATGAAGATTACATGGTCGGAAGTTGGTGGAACACAATTTACTGGGTATATGGCAATGATGAATCTATCAGCAATTATTGGCTATCAACTGACAGACCCTCTTGGTAGTAGATTTGATTATTCGACATTATTTTTAATCGCAGCGGTCTTTGAAACCCTGGTGATATTAGGTGCCATGTATATCGACCCGGATGAAACTAGGTCTGTGCTAGGAGATTCACAAGTACAGGAAGCTGAAATTATTGATTAATCTGCGTCTTGTTTCCCTTGCTTGTATGCTTCAATGACTGCTTTTGCGATTGCTTCAGCATCATTGGGTATTTTCAAAATAATCGAAATTACCTTTTGATAATAATTGAAAGTAAATCACCATCTTTCAATCGATGGTCTAAACCTACCCTTTGCCAATCAAATTTTGCAGACGGTCCCTTTACTCTTGCAAATCTAAATTTTCTGACGAAATCTCTGTGGAGATTGTTACATACATTTTCAACAGTGGAATCATCTTTGACGATTAGTGGCTCCTCTAAATCAGCATCTTGACCTTGTGGCTTAAGGAATATCCTCATGAACCCAAGATTGTCGTAAATGAAATCTTTTAGTTCTTCTAAGCCGATTTCCTTGAAAGCAGAAATTCTCATGATTGGCCAATCTTGTGGCAGAGCCTTTTCTGCATTACTGATTTCCTCTTCAGACGCGATATCAATCTTGTTCACAGCAATTACAGATTTTGAGTACACTCGGCTACCTGCGAGTGTATCTACTATCATATCTGCAGTTGTATCGGTACGTAAGGTAACAATCGCAGAAGTGTATCCAAATGACCGAATAATATCTCCCATTTCTTCTGGTGT
>JAYPOA010000053.1:0-12798 GCA_038130705.1 Methanobacteriota archaeon
CGTGGAGGAATGCTGGATGAGATGCTCCAATGGTACTCTTCAAAGCCTTGCGTAAGTTCGGATGATTCCCATATGTTCGCTACAGATTGTAATAGGTCATCAGGATCATTCAAACCTTTTTTTGACGCTTTGTCGAGTAACTTTACCTTAACCGGTAGATCTAGCGCTAAAGAACAACCATATCCTAAACCTGCGGCATGTAGGATGCTACACCCTCCATGTGATTCCCCAGTTCCAAGTACGGCCACAAAAACACCTACAATTCGGTGACTTTAGCGTTAATTATTTCCCCAACATGTCTTCCTGATTCAAAATTTGCACCGAGTATCTTCGTATTTGGATTCAATTCTGTCACAGATTGCAAACTTCCATCTGGGGTTACCAATCGAACAGTCTCCGCTTGCTGAAGGAAGGTACCTGCTTCATTATTGTTTGCATCAATCCATTTTATTAGAATGAACGGCCGTTTTTCGATTTTTATTCGGCCAATAGTTCCTGATTTGGTAAATCCACTACTATTTACTATCATCACTTCATCACCCATTTTCAATTCAGATAGATACTTCGTGGAGTTGTCTGACATCAAAACATAAGAATTTGCAGGGCCAGCGTTAACCCTGAATGGTCTTGTGGGAACAAATTCAGATTCAACAGTTTCACTATGAATTAATGCTAGCGAAGACGCACTTGAACCTACCAGCATCCCTTCTCCGATTTCTAATAAGGAGGTTAGGTCCACACAAAATCGATCTCCAATACCACCTTCTCTCACTTCGGTTATGGTTAATTCCTCGAGTGAAAATTCATTCTTGTTTTCTTTTATATCCGTCCTCGTTGCTTTTTCTCCACGTTGGGATTTTGCGATTAAACCACTTTCGATTAAATCCTCAGGAATAAGAATTGCATCAACGCCTATTTCAAGAGCGAAAGTAGCACCCAAAATCTGTTCTTGTTCAGTTATCCTGGCTGCTACCTTTGTCGGGCCTCCGTCACATGCGGCAATGACATTTTCAATAGGAATCATCTTCCAATTACCGAATTCAAGAAGAATCCAATTTACACTTCCTGCAATCGATCTGGCAAATGATTGACCTTGTGAATTTGAAACATCAACAACCTGCCCTACATTATTTCCTTCGATATAAAGCGCATTCCCGTCTATCACCAAATCATCGTTTAGTACCCGGTCTACTCCAGAAATTCTTGTTCCGGATTCAAGCCAAATTTCGATATTATCACAATCCTGATTTTATCATAGCGTTCTGAACATCTAAACCTTCGTGTACGATTAAGCGAAGAGCGTCAACCATTGCAGATGGATTTTGATTAGCAAAAATCTGTCTGCCCATACACACACCTGCTGCTCCCGCTTGTATAGCCTCGTAAACCATCAGCAGAATCTCTTCGTTTGTTTTTCCAGATGGTCCTCCTGCGATTAAAACCGGTATCGGAGCTGCGGAAACTACTTTTCTGAATGATTCAATTGAACCTGTCCATTTTGTTTTTACAACATCACAACCCAATTCAAAGCCAAGCCTAACTGCATGTGCAACAGCCTTGGTATCATCATTTTCCATGACGTTAAGATTCTCTCCACGCGGATACATCATGCCAAGAACGGGGACATCATGTTCAAAAGCGTCGGTGGTAATTTCACCAAGGGTTTCAATCATTTCCCCTTCTCCATATGAACCCATATTTACTTGAACACTGACTCCTTTAGCTCCTCTATTGATTGATTCTTCCACATTTCCTACACAGACTTTCAGAGAATTTTCATCGCCTCCATGGCGAGTTGATGCAGACAAATGAGCGATGAATCTAGAAAATTTTGATGAGTATTTACTTACTACACCCTTATGGGCAATAATTGCATCTGCGTTACTAAGATCAGCAATTATTCCATTCAAGTCTGTCAACCCTTCAACGGGATAATCAGACACCCCGTGGTCTATTGGAACCCAAACGCCTCTGCCATTTGGCAATAGGTCATCTATGCCTGCCATGCTTCGCCTAACTGAATTTTATTCTCAAGGCTTTCCTATGGTTGCAAATGCTGAAAATTTACTAAAATTAGATAAGTAGCCTTCTGCTAATTGCAATGAGAGACATGGGTTTAATCGAAATCAAAGGCATGGAAAGGCACTATGATATGACATCGGGTGTAGTAAAAGCACTTGATGGAGTCGATTTATCAATTTCAAAGGGAGAACGAATTGTGCTACTCGGACCATCTGGCTCAGGCAAGACAACTCTGCTAAACTGCGTTGCAGCTTTAGATAGCCCAACTGCAGGAGAATATTCGTTTAATGGATTAGATGTTCCTCGAGATAAATCTGAAGAAATGACGACATTTCGAAGAGAAAATATAGGATATGTATTCCAATTTTTCAATTTATTACAAGATTTAACAGTTTTAGAAAATATTTTGCTCATCCAAGAACTATCCGGCCAAAAAGATCGTGATAGGGCCGTTGAATTATTGAGTCTAGTTGGACTTGAAAATGAAATTGATAGATTTCCTGCTGAGATAAGTGGAGGTCAACAGCAAAGAGTGGCAATCGCTAGAAGTCTTGCAAAAAAGCCAAAGTTATTGCTCGGCGATGAATTAACTGGAAACTTAGATTCAAAAACCTCAGCGATGGTAATGGAGGTTCTTGTGAAGGCTTGTGAGACTGAAAATATCACTTGTATTATTGTTACACACGATGAAAAACTGACAAATTACGCAAACCGAGTTATTCGTTTGGACAGTGGAAAAATAATTTCTGATGAAAATGTATAGGTGAAAAAATGTCCGTTTTGCTAACCAAGAGACTGGCTAGAAGCCTTTGGCGTACGAAACTAAGGCTATCTGCAGTTATATTTATGGTAGCAGTTGGCGTTTTCGCAGGGGTGTCATTTGGTTCATATGCTAATGCTGCAACAAACCTTTATGCGGATATTTATGATGGAGATGATGGTGTAAACCTGCCCGATATTTGGATTGAAAATCCAAGCGGAGTGTGGAATAATTCCACTTCAAATGCACTTTGTCAGAAAATAGAATCTGATTGGCAGAATAACGAATTAGTACTCGAAGGTTGCGAAACTAGACTTATTCTTGATGGAATATTTTTCTACAACATTGACGGAACTGAAAAAGCAATACCTTCGGTCTGGCATGGAATTAATGAAGGAAATATTGACAAAATTTGGATTCCATCAGATACTGATTTAGCATCTGGCAAGGTCGCTAATTCGCAGTATGAGATAGTTATAGATAGCCATGTTGCGACGGATATCGGTATCAAAATAGGTGAAGAAATTGAAATAAGTTCAGGTCACGGGAGACTGAATTTCACAGTTACCGGAATCGGATTCCATTCTCAACATCTCTTTTTCGCACAGGATGGTGCTACACTTCCTGCTGATAATGCATCTTTTGCGACAGGCTACCTTACAATGGACGGTTTGACGAGGTTGTCTAATTTATCCACAGGTTCAGCTAATAGAATTCTAATCGATGTAGAGGGAACTCCTTCCTATGACTTACAATCAACAAGCGATGTGGATGAAGGAAAAGAATTGAATCAACTAATTGAAGAAATTACGGTTATCGTTTCATCTGTTGATGAATCACCTATGAGTATTTACGACCGTTCTGGAATTTTTTCTGTTGAACTTCTTAGGGCAGATGCGGAAGCCGCGGTCAAAATGTTCCCTTATGTTACTGGAATGATTGCTGCTATTGCAGGCATTACCATCTTTTTGAGTCTTCAGAGGTTGATTCAATCACAAGCTCGAGAAATTGCTGTCATGAGGACATTAGGTGTTCCAAAAAAGGCGATAATACCTGGCTACATTATCGCACCTTTAGCCATTGGAATAATCGGTTCAGTGTTAGGCTCAATTCTCGGAATTTTCTTAGGAGCACCCGGCATGTTAGGTTTCTATGAGGAAATGATTGGCTTACCAATTTCAAAAGAGGTAGACTCCTCTTTACTAGTACAAACGAATTTGATTTCAGTTTCAATCGTTATTCTTGCAGGGATTAGGCCTGCATTACAGGCATCAAAACTTCAACCCCTCAAAGTATTTAGAGGCCAACATGAAGTTAAATTATCATCACGAAGATTACAAAAATTGACTTCAAAATTCCCAACTACTGTGGGGCTATCAATAAGGTCCAGTTTGAGAAAACCAATGCGAATTGGTTTCACATTCTTTGCAGTTGGAATATCAATGCTTTTGTTTGGTTCCATGTTATTCATGATGAATTCCATGGAAGAGAATATTATCGGTGGATTGGAAGATAAACAAACGTGGGACTTGCAAGCAAATATTCCAACAGACGGTGATGATTCAATCGTCCAGTGGGCTGAAGAAAGGGATTCAAATTATGAATTATTGCTCAATTATCCGCTCGGAATCGTAGACGATAATCGTGAAATAATGTCCTTTGGTCTAGATAATTTCTCAACAGTAGATCAACCAAATTCTATGATAATTGTCGATTTATTAGAAGGAAGAATACCTGAAATCAATAAGAGTATTCCGGAGGTTTTAATCGATCAGGGTACTTCTGAATTTTTGGATTGGGATGTTGGGCAAACTGTAAAAATCGAAGTAGGGTTCGAATCCAACAATGTCAGGATTGTAGGAATAACCAGCGGTGAAATATCGAGAACGATGTACTTTCACAGGTTGGACCTAGTACAAATGGTCGAAATAGAATCTACTTCCGTCCTTATTGAATTCAGAGAAAATAATTCGATAGAAGGACTGGCAGAAATATCGACCGGCTATACACTAAAGCAGGAGTCATTAGATACCTTTGATAAATTACTGGAACAACAGCAACAGGTATTCTATGCGATAGAATTCCTTGGCATCATTATTGCTGTAGCTGTTTTATTCAACACTCTATTGATGAATCTTGCCGAAAGAGATACTGAATTAGCAACGTTAAGGGTTCTTGGTGCACCGATGAATAAGATTGGAAAAATGATGTTTTGGGAGCACCTTGGAATCGGTTTGATAGGTGGGATTTTAGGATCTTTATTCGCATATTTTGGAACGGTATTACTAATTTCATCTATGGTCCAATGGGCGTTTTACTTCACAATATCACCTGATTTATTTTCGATATTTATCATAACTGGAGTTATTGTTGGAATATCGGTGGCATTAACGCCTATCGGTATGCATAGAATCAAGAAATTAGACCTTATTGAAAAGGTAAAAGATTTGTCAAATTGAATATTTTGCTACATAAATTATCGCCGATGGTAATAAGTCCTTGTTAGTTTTAGAGTAACGCATGGACCTAGCCTCATGGCTGATGATAGGAATCCTCGGAGGGGCGTTCCTGTTTGGTATTTGGTTCATGTTAGTGCGCTCGGATGATAGAGAATTACGCACAATGTCCCTACAGAGAAGAGATGCAAAAAGAAAGGGAGCGCCTGATTTTTCTAGAGCGCACAACGAGTTTAGTAAGAAACTTGCAGAAGTAGAAGATTATCTCAATCAAAAAAGAAGAAATGAGCGTGCAATCTTAATCGCTAAAGAAGAAGCCAGAAAGGAAATCGAAGAAGAGGCTGCTAGAAAAGCGATGGAAGAAGAAAAAGCGAGGCAGGAAGCAATCGAACAAGAAGAAGCTCGCCTCAAGGCAGAGTACGAAGCAAAGAGACAACAAGAACTCGAAGAAGCAAGAAGACTTGCTGAGGAGAGAGAAGCTGAGCGCCTTGCTGAGGAAGAACGCCTCAACGCAGAAAGAGAATCTGAACGTCAAAGAGAACTGGCTGAAGCAGAGGATGAGCGCCAATCCCAGATCGCCGCACTCGAGGAATCAGAAGTAATGGAAGAGATGATAGAGAATGAAGCCGCAGTTGACGAATTGCAAGAGCGTCTTGAAAGAGAGGGTGCAAAGTCTTCTGAAGTACAGATTTCGTTAATGTGGGATAATTACAACGATTTAGACCTGCACGTACTTTGCCCATCTGGTGAAAGGATTCACGGTGGAAACAAGGTATCTGAATGTGGCGGAGAATTGGATGTCGACGCAAATGTAAGGCCGGAAACCAAAAAGCCAGTCGAGAACATTGTTTGGCCAGACTTTAAGGCACCACCGGGTGAATACAAGGTATATGTCCACCATTACAAGAAGCACAAGAAGCGAAGGTCGAAAGATCCAACCAGTTTCAGAGTAGTCGTAAATGCAGGTGGAGAAAAGAAGCACTATGAAGGTGCATTGTCACATGGCGACCCTATAATGCTCGTTTGTGAATTTACGTTGGATGCTCCTGAAAACCGTGATACAAGGACCGACGACGAAAAAGAGAAAGCATTAATGGAAGAAGAGGCGCAAAAAATTGCCGAAGAGGAAAGGATTGCTGTCGAACTTGAAGAAATGAGGCAGGAAGAATTAGCGGCGGCAGAAGAAGAAAGGCTTGCAGAAATTGTAGCAAACGAAGCTTCCGAACTGGAATCAATAAAGGCTACACAAAAAGCATTAGAAGAACTTAAACAACGACTTGAAAGAGAAGGAGGCCTATCTTCTGATGTCCAAATATCACTAATTTGGAATAATTACAATGACCTTGACCTCCACGTGGTTTGTCCGTCTGGAGAAAGAATACATGGAGGAAACCGTGAGTCCGCATGTGGTGGTATTTTGGACGTTGACGCGAATGTAAGACCAGAAACCAAGAAGCCTGTTGAAAATGTTGTTTGGCCAGAAGGAAAAGCACCTGGTGGAACTTACAAAGCATATGTCCATCATTACAAGAAGCACAAGAAGCGAAGGTCGAAAGATCCAACCAAATTCCAGGTTATTTGTAACGCAGGTGGAGAAATTTTGGAGTACGAGGGAAGTATTTCAAGCGGGGACCCAATCATGCTTGTAAGTGAGTTTACCATCGAAGACCCTGAAACGAGAGAAAAGATAGCACAAGAAGCACAGGACAAGTTAGCTGCTTTAGAAAGCGGAGAATGGGACGGTTCGCAAGAAGATCCAAATGAGGGAATAAACGAAGAAATGCTGAACAATCTCGGCGATGTTCTGGTAGCTGATGAAGAAGCAGATGAAGATGAGAATTGATTAAGATAGAATCATTTCTAAGTTATCATTCTCAATCGCTTTCTTTATGCTTCGTGCAATTCTTCTTCCAGTTGACATAAATGGTTCGTTGATATCACTGTAAGGTGAGCCACCAACAAACGGGTTTGAACCTGCAACAATACGGGCACTGATTTCAAATACTCTGAACTCTAGTTTGTCGGTAACTATTGTTTCTAAGCAGAAGGGGCCAATCATACCCCTGCTCCCATCTTCTAACTCAAATGATTCAGCGACAGTTCCTTCTGCCATTTCAAAAGCCTTCGGTAGAAGACTCTCTCGTATTACTACAGACTGATTACCTGTTACTACGAAAGATGGCTCAAGACTCATCTCCCTCAAGTCTCTAAGGCTACCGAGCTTGTAGAACTCATCTACATTTGATTCATCTCGTCTGTCCATACTAAGTAATTCTAATCTCCCTAGATTCTTTCCTGAATTAGATTTCTTACCTTGTACTTGAAATCCATCAGTTGCAGTAGGGTCAAAGAAAAAGTGAAGATAATATCTACATCCAAGTACGTATTCTTGAATCGTAAACTCTTCATCTAAGTTGACATTTCTTTTGAAATCCCTGTAATCTCTTGCAATGAAATAGCCCTCTCCACCTTTTGCACCCGCATATTTCACAATAACAGGTCCATCTATGTCATGAGGGTCGTCGATCACCTTAGGCATCATACATCCACCTTCTAGTAGCCATCTTCTCTGTCTTTCACGACTACTTTCCCAGTGCAGTATTCCTCTATTGCCGAAGGTTGGGACTTCTAATTTTTTGAAATTGTCTGAACCCAGGTATTCTACAAGAGAACCATGAGGTATGATAATCACGTTATTTTCTCTAAACCACTCGGCATAGTCTAACATTTCTTTGTAATCATTGAGAATTAACCACTCATCTGGGTTTGCTCCGGGGAATGCAGAATAGTATCTTTTTCTCCTTTCCCCAACTGCAATACCTAAGGTTTTGAATCCTTCAATTCGAGCGCCATGTAGTATTTGCAAAGATGAATGGGAGGCTACAACTCCAATTGTAATTTGGGATTTGTCGTAGGCCGCGAGCCACGCGCTTAGTTGTTCTACACCTACGCCCATATCGACCGCTTCAATGTCTTGTTAATGACAATTACGCATTTTTTCTATAGATTGGTTTTTTTTAACGTGTATTGAAGAATTAGCCGTCAAGGTTTCAAGCCTCACGGACTGTGCTTTGTTTCATGGGCGACGAAACTCCATCGGTGAGAATGACTTACGGAAATTATCTCCAATTGGACGAATTGCTAAATCTTCAATCTGGTCCTGAAGGACACAATCCTCCTCCTTCGAATCATGAAATGCATTTTATCATTACACATCAGGCATTTGAATTATGGTTTAAACAAATAATTACCGAATTAAAACAGGCTCTTAACTTGATGAATAATGATGAAATCGACGAAAAAAATATTCCAATTATTGTACAACATCTGGAAAGATGTTCTGAAATTTTCCGATTACTTGCTTCGCAATGGAAGGTAATGGAAACCTTGTCCCCACAAGATTTCTTGGCATTTAGGGACAGATTAGGTACTTCCTCTGGGTTCGAAAGTTGGCAAATGAGGGCACTTGAGATGTTAATGGGTTTGAAAAACGAGCAAAGAGTTGGCGGGATGGATCCAATGCTACACAATAAAAAGTTGCTAAGTGAAGGAAAATTGAGCAAGGAAGTTTACTCAGAGTTAGAGCAAATAGATTCTATGCCGTCGATAAACGATGTATTACAGAATTGGCTATCAAGAACTCCAATAAATGGAGTGTCCATGGACACTAAGGCCATGCAGTCATTTGTTGAAAGTCACATTTCTATAATGAAGAGCCACGGTGAGAAAGTTATCTCCCACATGGTAAAAATTGGTCACGGAGAAGAATCTTCAATTCGACCCAGAATTGAGGCTGGAATTAATTCTGCTTCAGAATTTCTAATGCCAAATGGTGTAGTTGTTCCATCGAGAGCAGGATTGTTATTCATAGAGTCATATAAGGAACTCCCATTGTTGTCATGGCCTCGAAGATTGATAGATTCACTTGTCGATTTAGAAGAATCTATGCTACTATTTAGGTCACACCATGCTAGGATGGTAGAGAGGATGATAGGTAGAAGGATGGGCACAGGAGGGTCGAGCGGAGTTGATTACCTCGATATGACCCTAAACTATCGTATTTTTACTGATTTATGGGCAGTAAGAACACTATTGGTTAAGAGAGATGAATTGCCAAATCCTGGAAATCCAGAATTTTATGGGTACGCTTCCCAAAACTAAGTTTAGTCTTCGTGTGGGTCTGTATCGATTGGAATGAGATTATGCTCGTATTCATACATAGCAATCTTCAGAGGGTCTAGAACGAATCTAACTGAAGCTTCCTCAAGTCCATACAATGAAATTAATTCTTCCTTGAACGCTTCCCTTAGGACTTCTTCTGGTGCGTTTAATGGAGCGCCCATTCCTATTTGGAGTGCTCTTGCTCCAATTATTCTAGCGCGTTCAAATCTTGTGTGTGGGTTCTTTGGCTCGACCATTAAAATTCCTCAAACACTTTTCGTGCGAGTTTCCCCACCGGCGACCCGTTTTTGAACCCTGCGCATCATAATCTATTCTTCACTGTCAGAAAAATCATCATTTGAGTTCATAATTCTAACTAATTGCACTAGGGATGGTAAGCTTATCATGAGCAGTAGAATTGTGATTATTACCACGGTAGAAGTTTTGATTTGCGACCTCTGTTCACCGTTTTCTAAAAATCCAAAATCTGGATTATAATCATTAGCTGGATTGTCAGAACCCTGAGTTAATTGAATATATCCCGGTTGAGAGATTGTAACAACTAATTTGTCCCCGTCTAAATCAACATCTCCCGACTCGTTTAGGAGTGTGTGATTTGAAGCGAAATTGATCAAATTTTCATTGGTTTTTACGGTCCAAACATCAATGATTAAACCGTCCTGTAAACCATTCAATGATAGGGTATTATTGTTCAACTCAATTGTGGAGATGCCAGAATAATTTGCATCATATTCAGATATTTTATTTTGTAAATCTCTAGTTTGGGTTGGTCCTGCAAACAGATAATGCCCATCTAAAATAACGCTGGGGTAGCCCCACAAGCCGTAGACGTCAAGAAATCTGTACCTTGATTGGTTTAACCAGAAATCGTCATGAATACTTGGCCTGTGGCTCATTATTAATGAATTATTCAAGTCAATATCTTCCAATATTTCTTCTACTTCTGGACAGTTAGTGCACCAATCTGCACCAAAATATTCAATGAAATTATTTGGTCTATTGACACAGGTTTGATTTTCTTCACAAGAGAGGTCAATAACTACAACATCTATGAGGCTACCGTGAGTGGAAATTTCATCTTCTCCTTGCACGGCAACTATCATTGGTGAAAACAATGTGACGGCTAACATAATCGCCACTATCCTCCCCTGCATGTTATGCCCAAATGTTCCGGTTTGTTAAAAGGCAGCGTTTATTCGGATTGAATCATGGAGAATGAATGGGTTAGGCGCCCATCTTCGCTACCCCTTTTCATAGCTGTTATGGCTATGATTGTAATCGTTGTTGGAGGTACGATTCGAATATACGATGCAGGGGAATCATGCCCTGATTGGCCTCAATGTTTTGGAACATGGGGATTTGATGTATCAGAAGAAGATCAGGGGAAGTGGTATAACTCAACTCAAGAATTCGATAGCAGAGGTGCAGATCACCGTTATACAACATTCGAGATTTTTGTTGAATGGGTTCATCGATTAATCGCAAGTTTGCTCGCAATACCCGTTTTGGCTAATTTCTTAATAATCTACAAAAAGCGAGAAACTTACGGAGATAGTCTAGTCAAAATCTCCTTCGCAACGGGCATACTTTTGATGATTCAAGGTGCTGCGGGAGCCGTTACTGTACATTTCGATAATGCTGACTGGACGGTTGCTCTTCATCTCAGCCTTGCATCCATATTTGTCTCAGTACTACTCTTCCAATTCGTCTTGATGCGCTTCAAAGAAGGAGCAGAATGGAGCAGTTTCAAGGTACCAATGGAATTTAGGCAGTCCGAACTCAAGCGAATAACCATACTCTCACTCGCAGTATTGATTTTGCTTATTTTGGGGGCCTGGGTTTCTTCTACTGCAGGAGGCAACTACAACCAAGGATGTTCGATAGGATTTCCAGATGGTTGGCCAAAATGTCAGGGTGAATTATTGCCAAGTTTAGACGGAGCAGGAATCATTGTTCAAATGGTTCACAGACTGGGTGCTGGCTTAGTTGGTATCGCTTTGATAATTGGTAACATGAAATTAAAAGAAAAAACCATCGAATACAATGCGAGCAATCTGTTTTCTAAGTATATGCATCGGTCTATGATATTCTGGTTCTTGAACGTCTTTGTGGGTGGATTTTATATCATACTCGCAGACAATGATGACTTCCCAGAAGGACTATCATTGCTCCATTTGATTTTTGGAGTTGCGAGCTTCTTAACTGTAGCCTACAGTTGGATATTGCTGAAAACAAGCGTCGGAGACATGGAAGATGAGTGAAGAAAAGCCATCTCTGTTGAAGATATACTTTCAGTTGATGAAATTGAGGGTGGTAATTTTACTACAAATAACTGCTATCTGTGCTATATTGGCTCATGATATAATGACTCGCAATGGAACTATTGATGGTGACAGAACTTGGTCTGATACATTATTTTCGTCCATACTTACAATTGTTGGAGGAACTTTTGCAGCAGGTGGTTCTAATGCGATTAACATGGTCTATGACCGTGATATTGACCCCGGTATGTCAAGAACCAGAACAAGGCCAATACCGAACGGGTGGATATCCCCTAACCACGCTCTTATTTTTGGAATTTTGATTGCTCTGATAGGTAGTAGTATATTCCTTTATGCGAACTGGAAAGCCGCCTTTTGGTCTTTCTTTTCGGTTATGTTTTACGTTTTTGTTTACACTATATGGCTGAAAAGAAGGACTCCCCAAAACATAGTTATCGGCGGGTTAGCTGGTTCTACTCCTCCCCTAATTGGCTGGGTTGTAGCCAGTATGGAAAATATACCCAACAACCTGAATCCGTTCGATTTAGGGTCTCCAATCCCGTGGATGTTGTTCATGCTAATATTTTTGTGGACACCGCCTCACTTTTGGGCTCTCGCGCTTTACAGAAGCGGTGAATACAAGAAAGTCGGTGTGCCGATGCTACCGGATGTAAAAGGCGCAGATAGAACTCTATTAGAGTCTAAAATCTATTGTGGTTTGCTGTTGCTCTTAGGTCTGGTTCCTGTAGTTTGGACTAACTCAGGACTGCCTATCTCATGGACATTGGTAGCTACAGTGCTAACTGTTTGGTATGCTGTATCTGTTTGGCGAATAGATGCAAATGAAGAATTAGACTCCAACGGTAGAATGCCTACTGCATTTAATTCATTCATGCGCTCACTTGGTTATCTCTGTTGGATGTTCATATCATTTGTAGTAGTTTCTTCCTTTTCAGAAAATTATTCATGGATCTCCGCAGTTTTTTTACTCGCCATTATTCCAATAGTCAACAGATTAGCATTGAACTGGAAGTCTTCAAATTCTAAACGTAAGGTGTTGAACGCTGAATAATTATGGCGCGGTGAGGGGGATTCGAACCCCCGTGGGAAGACCCAT
>JAYPOA010000054.1:0-11879 GCA_038130705.1 Methanobacteriota archaeon
ACATCGCCGACGATATCACGGGAGATGGATTAACTCGTGAAGTACTTTCGAATAGTGAATCTTATGATGCACTTTTGAAATTGGTCGAATGGAATAGCATAGGTTATTGGGAGGCCTGGGAAGGAAGATGTTTCATCTATTTAGAAAATGCAATAGGAAGGCCAATTGAACACGTTGAGGAAATGTATGAAGAACAAGTTTGGGCTGAAATAAGTGCGGGTTTAGCAAATTTCAGTGAGTCGGAATATTCTGAAAAGGTCTGTGCAGATTGGATGGAAAGAAGGAAATCCTTAGGAGAAACGTTAGATGAAAAAAAGGATCCTAAAATAATCCCCACTTTCGAGGCTCATGACCGTAACTCGAGGCTTCTCCATTATGCTGTTAACAAGCAAGGGTATGCCAAAATTTTGGGAAGAGACCACATGTCTGCTGAAAATTGGGGGCATGGGGAATGGAACCTTTTCAATATCTTAAATTCGTGATATTGAAAAATATGTTTAATTTAGACGGTTCATGGGCGATGACGAAAACGAATCTGAAACACCTCCAGAATTGGAAGTTCAAGTTGACGAAGAATCAGAAGAACCAGAAGAAATCGACCCTTTGACAGAAGCCCTCAAGCGTGCAGAGGATGCAGAAAAAGAAATTTCATATCGCGATGCTGAAATTCAGAATGTAAGAAAACGTCTGATGGCTGAAAAAGCCTCCGCAATACAGTATGGCGGAATGGGTCTTGCTAGGAAAATGTTGAATGTTCTCTCAGATATTGATAGGGCCCTTTCGGTATCTGAAGATGAAGGATTGACACTAATTAGAACTAAGATGTGGTCTGAACTAAATTCTGATGGCGTGAAGGTTATTTTGACCAAAGGAGAACGCTTCGACCCGACTAAAATGGAAGCAATTACTGCTCTTCCGCCTTCTGAAGAATATCCTGCAAATACAGTTATTGACGAACTCGAGGCAGGATACATGTACAAAGACAGAGTAATTATTCCAGCAAGGGTTGTCGTTGCGTCAGACCAGTAATTATCGATGCTGATTTAAATTTACAACTCCAACTTCTAATCTGTCATGTGTAGGATGAACTTCTACCATTAATACTGGCACTTCCAACAAATCTGCAATATTTTCAGCTGCAGACAATGGGAATTCGATATGTTGTGTTGATGCGTTATATCTAATCCAGCCATCATTCAATGCAAGGAAGTCTTTCATTTCCTTAACATCTTCAGAGGCATCTTCCAAAGAGCAAGGTATTGCGCCAAATAATATTGTGTCATCCTCAGATAGCACTTCGTATGGGCGTAAGTTAGCCTCCCCTCTTCTTCTGAAACGATTTCTAAGTTGTCCAGCGTCTTTGTAGGATGCTGTACAAAATTTCAGATGATAATCGAATTCTGCAGCCGCTTCTTTCAACCGTAATGCTAAATCCGCAGAACCCTCCGCTGCTGCGGTTATTCCACCTGCTAAATTGAAACCTCGAACATCCATGTTCTCCTGATTTCCAACGGTAATCTCGAGTTCATTGATATTTAGAAATTGAATATTTGTTCCATTAATTGATTCAATTAAATCAAACAACTGCGATTCTTTGTCAGGTTCTGCAGGTAACTCAACACCTACACAAACACCACCATCTGAAGCAACATCAATTGCTTCCAAGTATCGATCTAATTTTAAATCGAGAAGATGGAATCGCAACTCATCTAAACCGGCTTTTGCTAATTCTGTTGCCTGTTCCGCTTTTATTGGAATTGATGTATAACAGTGTATGTGGTGCTCAGGTCCAAATTCAGATTTTAACCGTATTATTGCTTCAACTGTTTTATCGAAATCAAGCATAGGATCTCCGCCTGTTATTCCCGTACCAGTGGCGTTCATCGCCCTAGCTTCTTCGATAACTTCATCGAAATTATTGCACCTTCTCTCGTTGGCAAACATGTCTGGAGTTTCTCTTCTGTTGTCAGAAAGGGGGCAATAATCACATCCCCAGTGGCATTTTCCGGTGACAAATAATACCAGTTTACTTCCCATTTGGCATTGAACGCACCCTTCGGCTTCACCAATTTCGGGGGTGAATACCTCTGTAGCCATTTGCAGGTGCATGTCTCTCTGTCCAACAACTATCGTATGAAATCACTGATTAAATTTCATCCAATCTTGATTTTGCAGACTGGATTAACCAATTGTGGAATAACAGATTTTCAGTTAATTCTGGATGGAATGTCAAAGCAACGATTTCTCCCTCTTTGATTCCAACGACTTCATCGTTTAGCCAAGCAATTGCATTATCAGAACCACCAGAAAATCTCGGGGCCCTAATGAACACCCCCTGAAATTCACTAGTATTTTCAAAATCAATTCTCAGTTCTGATTCAAAACTATTGATTTGTCTTCCAAATGCGTTTCTTTCTATATCTGCAGAAATTAATTTCTTCTGCGATAGGAGTATAGCTCCCGCACATGTTCCGAGCACTGGTATCCTTGATTTCGTGATATATTCCCATAATTTCTGGTAAAGATCTTCTGATTTACCGGCTATTTTCATTGCTGTTGATTCTCCTCCGGGTAAAACCAGAGCGTCGATTCCTTCTACGTCGGATGATTTCCTAAGTTCTCTAATAGTAATCTCAAATCCAAGGTGGTTTGATGATTGTTGAAGTGAATGCATGTGCTCATGACGAGAGCCTTGCAACATCTCAACGCCTATCACCAGCATGTTTTGGACGTAAGGTGTTTATTTTATCAGACCAACGGTTTAGAGTGTAGTTATTGAACTAGGCGCGCTTAGAAGGGTTTGATGCAACACCAAGGTGACTGTTTCCTTGTCCCAGGCCCAACTCGCATGTCCAAGCAATGTCTTGATGCAATGGCAACCCCAGTAATTACCGCAAGAGGTGGAGAGTTTAGAGACGTAATGGCTCAACTGAACAGCGGTCTTCGATACGCATTCAATTTATCACCATCTCCAGATATCAAGAAAAGTCAATCATGGACTGGAGATGATGGTTACAAGGTGATTGTTGTTTCAGGCTCAGGAACTGCCGCTATGGAGATGGTAATGGCTAACCGTTTCAGACCAAATGATAGAGTCCTAGTTCCAACAAACGGTAAATTCGGAGAGAGAGTTGCTGAAATGGGTGCTAGGTTCTGCAATGTCAAGCATCTGAAATATGAGTGGGGAAGAGCATTCGATTTAGGAGAAATAGAGGAGATTCTTGCAAGAGGAAACCTTGAAGCTTTGGCGATATGCCACAACGAGACCTCTGCAGGTATAACTCAGGACGCAGAGTCATTAGCAGAAATGTGCAAAAAATACGATGTAGCATTTATTCTTGACGGCATAACAAGTGTTGGTGGTCTTCCAGTACATCCCGAAAAATGGTCTGCTGAAGCTGTTGTCGTTGGTGCTCAGAAATGTACAGCTGGTCCAAGTGGTATAGCCGCCATCGCAGTTAGCAAACACTTTGCAGATAGATGCATTGCAATTAGAAATCAGGGGGATTCGAATCCACTCTACTATTTCGACATCATCCCTGCACTGAAGAAAGGTGAGGATGACCAAACACCTTGGACTCCGGCAATAAATCCAGCAATGGGCTGGGCTGCAGCTCTTGAAATATTGAAGGATGAAGGATTGGAAGAAAGATGGGAAAGGTGCAAAAATTTGGCGGTAGGTGTTCGCAAATTATTCCTTGATTTAGGATTTGATTTACTCGCAGACGAATTTTCGAGGTCCGAAACAGTTACTGCGATCATGTATCCTGAAGGAATAGACGATACATGGAGGTCCAAGTTGAAAGAAGACTATCAAACACAAGTCATCGGTGCTCAAGACCATCTCAAAGGAAAGATGTTCAGAATTGGTAGTATGGGTGAGACTACCAAAGAAGAGATGATTGAAGGATGCAAGAGGATGCTGGATTGCTTTAGAGAGTGTGGCCATCAACTACCAAATGTAGACGTAGAATCTTATTTTCAGTGAGTTAAATGTACGTTGTTTTAGGCCGTTTCCAACCCTTTCACAAGGGACACGAATATTTAGTTGAGCATGCTTTGAGATTGGGTCCAACAACAATTGCCATTGGTTCGAGTGAATCAGCAATTGATTTTGATAATCCATGGATTGCAGAAGAAAGGAAACAAATGATTTCCAGATGGTTGGGGCAACGTGAAGCAAACATAGTTTTGATTCCAGACATCAATGACCCACCAAATTATGTTGCTCATGCAAAAAAATTTCACGGAGATGGAATCTTGGTTACCAGTGATTTAGCAACTAAACAGCTGTACGAAGATGCTGGCTACGAGGTAATATATGTTGAATTGGAAAATAGAGATTCATACGAGGGTTGGAGGGTGCGTACAACTCTGAAAATGTTATCTACAGTCTACGAAGAAGAAGCCCAGAAACAAGTAATGTCAGTTTCAATACCTGTTCCTGTTGTAGATTGGTTGATAGAAAATGATGGTTTGCATCGCTTATATTCCATGTCGAAAGATATCGAAAGAGTAGGGTGAATCCTCAACGCTTATGTTGTTGGTAGTTCACCACATACCGTGGACATCCTCCAAAAAGCTGGGATGATTGTCGCTGGGATTGGCATCAGTGGCCTACTTGGAGCGATAAGTTCAGTTTTATTTTTGTATGTTCTAATCGATGCGGCAATCGCTTCCGCAGATGAAGTTCTTTGGGTATATATCGCAGGATTTTTTGGAGTTATAATCGGAGGACTTTGCTTCAAAATTGTAATGTGGGCTAGCAGAGGGCAGAAGCCAATCAACTGATGTAAAAAACCTCGTCACTTTCATTAATTGGTTGTGTCACCGCTGTGTTATGGGTATCAAGGAACGCTATGGCGTCGACTTTGGCGTATTCAAGGACCCAACCACGTGGAAAGCATTCGGCATAGGCATTATTCTGTTTACGCTGATTGGTTATTCGGGACTTTCAATTTTCGACTTAGCATCCTCAAGTTATGGTGTAGATAAAGACAACATTAGGTTAGCACCTAACTTTGAGGTTGAAACAGTTAATCGTAGTGTTGAGGAATCAAGCCTTGTTGATGATGAAGGATGGTTTAAATTGTCTGACCATCGTGGTAAGGTGGTAGTTTTAGATTTCATGGCTGTTGATTGTGTAAACTGTCATTATGTTCAGGAACATCTCGAAACTAAGGTTGATTATTGGACTGATTTCGACGGGAGTTATGAAATCGTTGTTGTTTCGGTTGGTATGTGGTATGGTTATGAAACCCTTTCAATGTTAAATGATACGTTCGGAGATCCTGATTCTGATTCTCACATGCCTTGGGTTGTAGCAACAGGGGCTACCGATTCAGTATTGAAATCTGAAGCCATACATACAGGGGTTAATTCATCCTCGATTTCTCTTGATAATGGCGCATATTGTCTAAAGGCATGGGTAAACAATTCCGAAAAGGCAGTTAGATGTCTCGATTTAGGGGTATCTTCAGAAGACAATGATGGTTTAGAGTATGATGTAGAGGGAATAAATATCGAGATTCAAGAAAATTCCTCAATAAATTTTACACTTTCCTCGACATTGGGTGAGAATATATCATGGGAAATTATTGAATTTACGAGGGGTGATATGGTTGAGGAATATCAAGCCCAAGCGATTCCAGTAGTTCTGGTAATCGACCATGAAGGATTCATAGTGGCAAAAGAGAACTCGGGCACTCCAACTGGAGGTTGGGGCGATTTCGATGATGCAGTAATTGCAGCAGCCAATGGAAATGCGGAAAATTTGAGATTCTCCTTAGCAGAAGTTGACAGGTCACCTGGCGCAATCTTTGCAATGGGGTTATTACTCGGTGTTTTGGTGTATTTCTCACCTTGTGCATTCCCAATCCTACCCGGATATATTTCGTATTACATAAATTTAGGACAACGAGAAGATGAACTAATCGAGGCTGGTAAATTGGACAAAAAAATGCCACCTCACTGGGCACTTGGAGGTTTGGCCGCACTTGGTCAATTGACTTTTTTTGCTCTAATAGGAATTGTAGTGCTCGGACTTGGAAGTGTGATAAATCTCTCTGGAGCATTGCACTTTTTCGCCTTAGCAGTGGCAATTCTGTTGATAATTCTTGGTGCGTTTATGCTAACTGGGGGAACTGCTCATTTGCTTGGATTTGTGCAAAAACTAGTCGATAAATATTCAACCACAGAAATGGATGATAGATTCACTCCTAAGAGAAATATGTATCTTTGGGGGATTGGATATTCTGCGGCCTCGATAGATTGCACTGCCGCAGCCGTAATCCCATTTATTGCATATTTGGCAGTTATTGGTGGAAGTGCCACCTGGACAGGATTAGCCGGTATCATGCTCTCCGTTAGCCTACTAATGATAGCTGTGACTACAGTTGTGGGGATGGGTCAACAACAATTCATTACTATTCTAAGAAGGTCCACTGGTCTAATAAAAGCTATTGGAGCATGGATGATGATGATGGCTGGAATTGCTCTGACGATTTACCTGACCCAACCTGATTTGGTGTCAAGTTTAGTAAATTGATCTTTATAGTAGTGTTAAATACTAACTTTTACTCGGTTAGACCATGCAAAAGAGTGTTGCAATACTTATGACCTTCTTGCTAATGCTAGCAGGTTGTTTAGATACAGTTGAAGATGTAGTTTCAGAGATCGTCCCAGGATGTGATGATGATACTGCATTAAATTATGATGAGACTGCTGATAACAGCCAGGCTTGTGTAACCGAACAAATTTTGATTGACGCCGTAGATGGTTTCATTCTCCTCGTCGAGGATGGACCTTCGTTAGGCGATACTGCTGGAATGATCCAATCATACTCCGGTGATATGGAAGGTACACAGGCAGACATTGAAATGACGATGATTGTAACCGGTGAATCAACCTACATGGCTCAAAACCTGGATGCAGGAATGATGCAATACTCATCGGAAATGTGGACAGTCGGAAACGCTGATGGGACCACAACTCACTATGGTGACGTACTTGGAGAGAAGTTCCACATGGTTAGCGAGATGTCGATTGGTGAAACACTATACGCAATGATGTCAGGTGATGAAGATGAAATCGATGAAGAAATGGGAGATGAAGAAGACAGTGAAATGGATGAGGTAAGTCCAGAAATGTTTGATTGGACTTCTGGAAACTTCGCATTCGAAGAGGTAATTTCTGAAGATGGAAATCTATATCTCCAATTCTCTGCAGATTTGAAAGTCACCGCAATGCCAGAAATGATGTTTGCAAACACTGTTATGCTAAACAGCGACCTAACTTTCAGGTCGTGGAGTGTAGATGTTGATGACAATATCACAAGCATAACAATCCTTACAATGGCCGAGATAGATGACATCATGGCAATGAATGCTGATGAATTCGTAGACCAAATGCCACTACCATTCACTCTTGAGGAATCATGGGGCGAAGACCTTAGCGAATTCTGGGACGATGAAACAGATACCTCCGGTTCGAGCGCTACTGGAAGAAATGCTACAGAAGGATACTATTTCTCAATGTATGTTTGTAACGATTTTGTCAACGGTGACATCATGACCAACACCTCAGATGCTGATGAATTCTACAGTCTTTGGACAGGGTCAGGCCTCGATGACGGCATGTGTGGATCAGACCTAATTGAAAACCATACTTTCACAAATACCACTGTGACATTCCCTGAGCACTTCGTATTCTACGATGCTGAAGAAGAAATGATAATGGGTGCTGTTCACGATGGAATGACAGTAACAGCATACATGAACGGTTGGTCAGAAATGACCGGAGACTTAACTGGAGAATATTGTGAGGGTGATTACGACTCCACAAACGACACATGTTATTTGGAAGTAGCTGAGATAGTAAATGCTGACGATACAGCAGTTGAAATGTATGATTACGAAGATGGTGATTATTTCACTATGTACTACGAATTTAATGAATCATCAGACAGCGGAATTATGATATGGCCAGAGGATTACTTCATGTGTGCTGATGAGTCTGAATATGTCGATGCCGACTATGTTGACGATGGAGAGGAAGACTGTATGGACGGCTCAGATGAATCAGGAAATGTCACCCCGGAGCCTGAAGGATATTACTTTGAGATGTACGAATGTCAAGAATTTGTCGATGGCGGAATGATGACAAACACATCAGATGTTATGGAATTCTGGAATATGTGGCAAGACACATTTGACTGGGAATACTGTGACTCTGAAGGACCAGAAGAATACAATTTCACAAATACCTCAGTAACAATACCTGAGAACTTTGTAATTTACGAAAGTGAAGAAAACATGACTATGTCTATCATGCACGACGGAATGTATGTTACTTTCACTTGGCACAATTGGTCAGAAGAGACCGGGGACATGTATGGAGACTACTGTGATGGTGATTATGATATGGACAATGACAGTTGTATGTTCTACTTAGCCGAAATATTGTATGGAGATGAAAACGCAGTCATGATGTACGACTTAGAAGAAGGAGAAGAATTCTTGATGCTTTACCAGTATAATTCAACAACAAACAGTGGACTAATGATGTTCCCAGAACTTTACTACATGTGTGCTGACGAATCTGATTACATAGAAGCTGATGCCGTAAACGACGGATTTGAAGACTGTATGGACGGTTCGGATGAGTATGAATCCGAGTCAGATGAAGGATACTTCGACGTTGTGTATGATTGTTATGACATTCTTGACGCTCAAGTTTGGAATGGTACAACTGATTATGAAGAATTCTACGGAGTTTGGGAAGCAACCGACTTGGATGATTCAATTTGCGGAGAAAGTATAGAAGATTCCACAACACCAGGAAGCGGCGAATTTACATTACCAACAAGATTTGTAATGGTCGCTGACGGGTTTGAGGTATTGGAGCATAACGATACTCACTTCTTCGTTGTATACGAAGATTGGAGTGTTATGACAAACGAGACCTGCGAAGGATCTTACGACACTTCAACAGATGTTTGCCTTTACTTAATGGGTGAGATTGTTGAATCGGATGAAGATTCCTTTACCGTTTCTGGTCCTGATATGGAATCCACTTTCTTCTATCAATTCAATGAAAATACCGGTAGCGGTCTGTTTATGGTTATGGTAGAGATGTTTGTCTGTGGAAGCGGAGAGACTATTGATTCTGATTATGTTAATGATGGATCTGAAGACTGTATGGACGGTTCAGATGAGAACTATGGTTCTGAGTCATCTGCTTGGCTAGAAATGTACGAACTATATGACAACCAAACATGGGAACTCGAAGGTTTGGAAGTTTGGGTTTATGATGAATATGATGAAGTAAGCACTGTGGAGCTTTACATCGATTCCCAATACGCTGATGATTGGACACTCTATGATATGTACTGGGATGATATGGACCAAGCATATCATATGGAGTGGTCAGACGAAGAACTTGTAAATCTATATGGCTTATCAACTGATTACTGCTATTACATAGGAATTTTATTGCTTGATTCATCCGGAGATTTATTGGATCGAAACGAAGTTTACTATTGCCCAGAAGGTGAAGAGTCTAGCATAGAAACATCTCTGGCTGAAACAGGCGATTACGACATGACAACTTGGGAGTTTTACATGGATGGTCTAGAATTCATCATATGGGGTGATACATCTGAAATTGGTTTAATGGAAATGACAATTGACGAAAATTATCAAGGCGATGTTTCGCTAATGGATATGACCTACGATTCAATAATGGATTCGCACACAATTTGGTGGTCCGTTTCAGATTTACTCGAAAGCTATGATGTTTACGAAGGACAGTGCTATGACTTCGAAATCAATGTCTATGATATGGATGGCAACTTCATTACAGGCTCCTATGAATGGGTTTGTATGCCAGGTGGCGACGATGGTGGTGAAGAAGGAGATGTAACTTACTTCTTTGTCGGTAGCGGAATAACCGATGGAGCTCCGTTTGAAGGAGTTATCAGCGACTGGGAAGTTCACCTAATGGCATGTGATTACAATGAAGACGGAGAAGAAGATTGTACATACTTAGATGGTGAATCACTCTCTGTAGCTCACCAGGCTGGCTCAGATGGAGAGAATGGATTCTTCTTCTTGGACATGGATGATTCTGGAACATTGTCTGCTGGAGACGCTGTAGGCATTTCATCTGACCATGAATATGATGAAGTCAAACTCTACGATTCTTCATTAGAAATGTACGCTGAAGAAAACCCGGCAATGCCAGGTTTCACAGCAATCTTCGGAGTTGTGTGCCTACTTGGTGCTGCACTTCTAAGAAAGAATGAATGATTGTAATCAAGAATGTTGATGGGCATACGCCCATTTTCATTCCTTGCTTATTATTCAGGGAAGGTATCCTTCCATTCTGATTTGTTTGCGTTAGCCATAACTGGGATGCACATATATCTCCAAGTTAATAATGCGGCGATTAAACCAGTAACCAAATCAAAAATGAAGTGTTGCTTGGTTGTTAATACAGATATACACAATCCTACCCAGCAAATCCAAACCAAGATTTCAGAACTGTTTTTGATAACTTGCCACTTTTTCAGTAATAGAACAATCAGTAATGATTGGGCGACGTGAAGACTTGGCCAAGCATTGTACGGTTTGTCTGTTTTGTGCATTAGATCTCCGTAAAAGAATCCCCAAAACCCTTCGCCATTCCTCACACTTAATGGAATGTTATCTCTGATATGTATCTCAGTTGGTACAAAGATGAAAATCAAAAAAACAGCCCACGTCATCAGAAATAAAGCCTGGTGGAATGCAAACATCTCCCTGATTCTATCATTGCCATCCCTGCCAAAATATGCGGCTGCTGGGTAATACAGGTACAAGCTGAGGTAAACAAAAAAGCTCCAATCGATGAATGGAATATTTTCGTCAAGTGATGTTGAAGGGTCAAACGCTGAATGCCCCAGGTACCCCATTATTTGATTGATTATTGAATATGGTAAGGCCATTGTCAAGATTAAAATTGCAATTACGTACCAGAATAATTTCCTGCTTTCTCTAACTTCCCACAAAGGTTTCCATAACCTCCATGGGCTCATAAGCATAATTTCCGCGGAAGAATTCAGGTTATTGATTGAATCGGAATTTGAAACGAGTTTCTATTTGTTAAGTGAGATAATTCGGTCAGCGAAGTTTTCTGCGACCTTGATATTATGTGTAACTAAAATTGCTGGACAATTTCTCATTTTGAGAATTTTACGAATATCTGAAACGAGTTGGAATGAAAGCTCTTCATCAAGAGAACTAAAAGGCTCATCCAACAATAGAATTTCGGGTTTGGCTAAGAGCGCCCGTGCTATAGAAACCCTCTGACTCTCCCCACCCGAGAGAGAGTCAATACTCCTTTTTTCAAATCCCATCAGGTTAACTTCTTTCAAAGCAGATTGAATGTTGCCATTTTTATCTCCTAATCTCAAATTATTTTCAACATCAAAGTGTGGATAAAGCACAGGAGTTTGAAATATCAGTCCAACATTTCTGCGTTCAGGTGGTAGAGAAGAGATTAATTTTTCATTAACATAAATTTCCCCATTATCGCTATTATCTAATCCACATATTACCCTAAGTAAAGTAGTCTTACCGCAACCACTCGGCCCAGTAATAGCAACAATTTCCCCTGGGTCGATTTCTAAAGAAAAATTTTCAAACAACATTTTGTCAAAGGATTTAGATATATTTGTGATTTTCAACATCAGAACATTCCTCCAGTATTTGATTTCCGAAATCTTTCTGCTAGTGTGAACGTAATTATTGTGAAAAACATTAGTATTGAAGCAATCGCACATGCGGCGGGAATTGTCATTGAATTATTGTACGGAACACCCTTTAGTGAATCAATTAAAA
>JAYPOA010000055.1:0-10052 GCA_038130705.1 Methanobacteriota archaeon
GTGAATGCGCTTGTAAAGTTCATTTCACATTCCAATCCGGCTGTATTGTGACAAAAGTGACCTAACAGAATGAGGTCTCCAGAAGGATGGAGGGCGATTCCATCTAATCCGTCGGTACCATTACTACCAAATCCGTAAACAGAACTCCATGTGCCATTTGGTTTCGCCATTGCGAGGTAGATATCGATATCTCCTAGCATATTTGTCGCACCGATTCCAAAATCATCGAATGAAATCGCAGTAGAATATGTCCCTCCAACTATTATGCTTCCATCATCAAGCACAACGTGACCTGCTAATGAATCTGAATCGAAGCCCCCACCTGAAGCCATCCAACTTTCTGATGCCGTAGCATTATTCAGTGGCAAGAATGACGCCGATAACAAGAAAGTTAGGACCAAAACAGTGACCCGTCGCATATGGTGACATCTACTTCACTTTATTCAAATCTTGTATTTACTGACCATAGATTGAATTTGTAGAATTATTTCGACCAATATATGCCCAAGGACATCTCCATTACATCAAGGAAGGTTATGCCTTCTTCTGATGTTGAGCAGGCCTTGAGTAATTTCTGTACCCCATCAACTTGGCCAAGTTGGAACAGAAATGCCGACGCAATGGTGGCCACAAAAGCAGATTCCCTTGAAGAAGGCGACCACATCGCCACACATCAAGTAATCAAAGGCTCCCTTATTGAAGTGCGTTGGGTTGTAAAATCGATAAGAACTGGCGATAAATTTACTGAAATAATAATTGAAACGGATGGAATGAGTAGAAATGAAAGACCAATCGGAAAAGCACTTAGAAACCTAAAAACTTCGATCACATTCCTGTCAGAGGAAGATGGTGGAATTGAAATTCATTCCAGTTGTACGTTATCTTCTTTGATGATAGTTTTTGCAAATAAAATTCGCGAATATCTATCCCGGCTTTCTAATGACTTACTTGATGATTTGGAGAACTCAATTTAGCCGGTGCATCTATGGAGCCTCTCAATAACGAGAAATCATGGGGGAGAATCGAAAGCGCAAGAAAACGTCTCACGGCAACTCTCCTAAGAGCGAACTGGTCAAACGTCATTCTGAATATATTGAAAATGCGAAAATCCTCGCTGGAAATAGATTTGAAATCGACCCATTGCCAATAGGCATACCTGAAGATTTTGAAACACCAGAATCTCATTCTTTCGAATGGAAAAACAATCCTGTCCCTCTAAAGACCGAACAAAAGCTTGCAAAACTGGTCGTTCGCAAGGGCGAATTTGGTTGGTTGGATGATCAAAGAGTAGATGAGATTGGGAAATTAGTGAAAGACCTTGATATGACTCTAGACCAGGCGTTGTCTCTTCGAAGCGCTTTGTTACAGCAAAAAACTGTGTATTCCCATGGCAGATTGCAAGCGAAAGGTAAGATGATGTTGAAACTGTATAAGGAAGGGTTAGGAATAGTTCAACTCTCAAGAAGGTTTGACTTTCCACCAATGAATATTTTCAGAGTGATCTTGAAAGAGATGGGTTGGTCCAAAGCTAGAATAAAAGACACGTTAAGGACACCATCAAAATTTAAACCTAGAGAAAGAACTGAGTTTGAGGAGGCTGAGAGTGCTGACAGAGTGAGTAACGTAGACCAATCAGAAACTCACGAGAGAGCTGATATTTTCGAAGACATACTTGCAGATTGGTTTGAATCTCAAGGAGTAAGGGTTAGAAAACAATCAGAAATGGTAAAGGAACAAATGTTAGAACACGGAAGACCCGTAAATACTCCAGATTTGTTGTTTTTAGATCACGTAACTATCAACGGTGAGCCGATTGCTTGGATAGACGCAAAGCATTTCTATGGAGCAGATGTGGATTTTCAAAGAAAGAAAATCGCTAAGCAAGCAACCAGATATGTGGACGCATGGGGGCAAGGCGCATTGGTATTCAGGCATGGTTTCTGCAATAATCTACTGATACCAGGAGCCGTATTATTGGATTCAGGCCCACTCGACCTAACGGAATTGATTAGTCTCACTGAATAAATGTGTGAGCGACTCCGAATCCAAAAGAAGACATCTTTTCACCTAACTCTGTGAAATCTGTGTCTTCTCCCAAGGCACTTGGCAGCACAATGATTGAGGTCCCCAACATACAAAGATGGCAACTCATGTTTTCCTCTAAATTTTCGTAAACAACGGAATACAAATTTGCTCTCTCTGGCTCATTTAGCAGGCCTGAGTGAATTGCAAAATTATCTGCTTGTTGTAACAATAACTGCCAAATAGTTGGCTCCCAATCAAATTGTTTCAAATAATTTACAATCGATTCTCCCGCTGCTGTTATTGATTTTTTCCAGTTTTTGTCATTGATGTAGTATGAGGTGTGTTTGCTTTTTTCTAGGTCCCAAACCAGTAATGCTGGACAACCTACTGAGAATCCTCTTACCTCTCCCGGTATTGGTGGACAACCGGGAAAAGTTCTCAGAGCACACCCTCCAGCCCATAGTCCAAGTACGTCCCCCAGCCCACTGGAGTGTTCTCTCTCGATACGGTGCGCTAATCGCGCTAATTGGCCTTCATCCCCCTTGTCGAACAATTCTCCTAAGGCAAAACTAGTCGCCAAAAGTCCAGCGGCTGACATCCCGAATCCTTGTGATAAAGGCAATTGGAGGTCGATTTCAATTCTAACATTTTGTGAAATATTGAATAAGCTTCTAAACGCGTCAAGAAGGTCGACATACAAACCATTCTCCAATTCTAATTGCTCCCCATGTATATTGTTGATTACGAATTGATCCTCGTTTTCAGCTAATTTAACTTGTACCACAACTCCATGCTCAAGGCAAAGGCCTGCACCTTTAGACCCTTGATTTCGTGGCAATATTGAATCTGAATGTATGGAAAATAATAGGGTTACATGACCCCCTACATGAACTGAAATTCCATCCATTATGACACCGGTAGAACAAATCAGAACATCAAAATTATGATGATTTGACTTTATGGATTCATGCGAGAGCGATATCGATTTCTCCAGAAATCTTATCGAAGCGTGAAACTAATTCTTGGCATGCACGATTGAATATTTCTTCAGGCGGAAGAGATCCATCTGATTCGAAGGAGAACACATATTCTCCAGGAATGTCTTCCATTACAATTGCGTCTGCAAATGCTTCCTCTCTTCCAGTTCCGTATCCAACTTGGTGAAGTGCCTTCTCCAAATCGAGTACTGCATCAACATCTGTACATTCTTTATTCTTGAACATACCAGATTCAATTTTTCTTCCGGAGTTTGATTCAAGGTTTAACTCAAACAGAACCTTTGCCTTGGTTGCGTTCTTTAGAACTGCCTTTTGGCGAGGTTGGAAGGTCACTGCTGCTGCTGGACTCCACTTGGCGTGGTCTCTGCCTCTTCCGAGTGTTGCGTAAGCGTATAGCTCAAGGTATTGACCCTTTGACAAAACCGTGATTGGGATTTTCTTGTGCTCGTCTTTAATTTGTAACTTAGTTTCACCGAGAACATTAAGGTCTTCAGCATAAACTGTGATTAGTTTTTCATCAGAATCAGTAGCTGGGCCTTTCTTAGTTAAATGGTAAATAATCTGTGAGAGGGGAGAGCCCCACTGGTCTTCAGGAACGTTTTCATTGTTAGGGTCGTCTTCTGGGAAAACGAATTCTTCCAAGAAAGTAGGAACTGGAATCATTGCTAATCTGTGAGAAAGTACTTCATCAGAAAGTACGTTAACGGATTCGATATATTCACCGTTTTCGTCTTGGGTTACACCTTGTTCAAATCGAACTTTTGTGATTGCCATTTTCGGTACATCGGCGATTATTGCTCTCCTTAGGCTGTTAACCTGAGCAGCGTTTGTATCCGACAATAGAATTCTAATTTGGTTATCTTTAGGCCATCCCTTTACAATTTCTGCTTTCACAATATCACCTCTAAATCAGACACGTCGACCACGTCGACCGCCCTTTTTCTTGGTACCATCGTGTGCGATTGGAGTTACGTCTTCGATTCTTGTAACTGTCACACCCGCACGAGTTAGAGCCCTGATTGCTGCTTGTGCACCAGGCCCTGTGTTGTTGGATTTGTTTCCTCCAGGTCCTCTGTATTTCACGATGACTTGGCTGAATTCTTTTTCCTTCAGTGAATCTGCCATCCTTTCCGCTGCTCTTGTTGCAGCGAATTGTCCACCAGAGTCCTTTGAGGATTTTACCACTTGTCCGCCAGAGCAGGTTGCTATTGTTTCAGCACCTGTAAGGTCAGTAGCGGTAAGTAGAACATTGTTGTAACTGGAGAAGATGTTTACGATAGCCTTGCGCATCATTCGTCACCTCCAGGAACCGTGTCTTCTGCTGAAGGGGCTTCTTCCGCTGATTCATTTACAGCTGTAGCGTCAGATTGTGAGAATTCCGGGTCGGATTCTTCATCCTCATAAGTTGCTGATTCTCTAACTCCAGCGATGGTTTGTCTGATGACGTGATTTTCATCGTTTAGGTTGGAGCGTGGATGATATTGAATCATTTCTTCTTCATCCCTTGAGACAGGGTAAGATGGAATTGTAACCTTCTGGTTGCCAATGCAAATTTGTCCGTGTACTACAAGTTGTCTTGCCTGCTTCATTGAGCATGCAAATCCTTTGTAGTAAACTTGTGCTTGAAGTCTCCTGTTTAGAATGTCTTCTGCGGAAAGTGAAAGTATGTCGTCAAGAATTGCATCGCTTGTAATCAATCCCTTTCTGTAAAGAGATGATAGCATTGCTTCCTTCTCTCTCAAGTAGTGCCCTTCTGAAGTGTCTACTCTACCAATCAACTTCATCGCTTGTCTTCGCATTCTTCTTAGCGCAGACTTAGCCTTCCAGATTTCAGTCATGTTCTTTAGACCGTGATTAGCCTTGATCGCATGCTCTTCTTCAATCCTGTCGGCTTTCCATGGATGTGGCGGTGTGTCGTATTTTGGTCGAGAAAACTTTGGATGTCCCATAATCTATCCCTCAATCACTTCTTCCTCTGTACTCCGAGAGTTAATCCAAATCTTCCGTTGGAGCGGCCACGCTGTCCACGTACTTTGTGTCCTCCTGCGTGTCTAATTCCTCTGTAGCACTTGATGGAACGAAGTCTTGAGATGTCGTCTTCGTGCATTAATTTCAAGTCCTGTCCTGCAAGATGCAATTCATCTCCAGATTCCAAATCTCTTTGGCGATTTAGCATCCACAGTGGAACGTTTTGAGCATAATCATCGATTGCTTGACGTAGTTCTTCTTGTTGACCAGCATTTAGGAAACCAGCTTTCAGCGAGGGATCGAACCCCGTAATGTTACAGATGTTTACGGCAGTTCTATTACCAATTCCCTTTACTGCAGTTAATGCAGTTCTGAGCGGTTTTAGACCGTCAATGTCAGTATCTGCCATGCGGAGCATGTAGGAAAAGTCATCTCCCAATTCCTGTTCATTTGCCATTCCATTTCACCTGAAAACGCGTACAACATGATGTCGAGCGAGTTCCCGACAAACCACCCCTATATCAAGACCGCGATTGACCATTCGCGAGACTGCGCCTCAAATCGGGGTTTTTCACACAGTCTAATCGGAGTACTATAAGCCATTCGTCATTCCAAACAAAGTAACAACATCTTATCCTCAGGTTGCTTTGCCAAAAAACCGGTGTGCCGGCCACCCGTTGCCGCCAATTGTCTGTCTAGACTCCCCTGAAGTTTTGGATGTAAGTCGGGAGAGACTGGAACCCTTATTGTTAATTTTCCAAATCCGTACTCTCTTGCCGCCTCTACTATCGCAGGGATTTCCTCTTCGGTTAATTCACAATGAATTAACTTAACAATCTTACCAGAAGCCTGTACAAGCAATTTTTCAGTATCCGTTTTAATCTCAAATTCACCAGAATGATGGAGTTGGGGCCTTCTTCCCGAAATTATGCTGTAATTCGTGTCTTGACCTGTTGTAGCATTCGATACGAAAATGTGAGCAAGCCCAGACTCAACCAAGGCTGAATCTAGAATTGTTACATAATCTCCCCTTCTCGGAAGTTTTCTTTGTTGGGTGATTTCAACATATTCTCCATCCAAGATAAGGGGTTTGATTTTGAAATCAGGCGGTATTCTAACAAATCTTCTTGAGACTCCCTCTAGCGAAATTTGGCCAATCCACAAGGAAAGTCTGTCAATTCGACCGCCCCCCCTACTTGTCCAAACCCAGGTTTTCCCTATACTTGGCCAAAACGAATCTACGATTTCTTCGACCTCTTTTCTCTGCTCATCACTCAATCTCGGGGATAAGTCGAGAAGTATCGCTGGCCCCTTTTCGGTCTTTTGAAGGCTATCTTTCCACGCAGATAACACTGAGTCAATCGATGGTTGCATTTCATTCAAACTATGAGTCCTAGAATTTCTGGGCCGAGCAGGGTCGAGGTGTAAAAGGGCGACTTTGTAACCGGTTTCACCTTTGGTCCCGTCTGCTAGAAATATTCTCGATTCAAGTAAATTTTCTCCAAAACCGTGTTTTGCAACTCGTGCTAAATTGGCGCAAGCCGCGTTCGCCGTTTCGTCATGTAGCTCTATTCCAACCCCCTTTCTACTCAGCATTGCACAATATGCGGATAGTTGTATCCCACTCCCACATGCAGGGTCGAGAATTATTCCATCTGGAAGACCTATTTTTCTAATCATTTTTGCTCTTTCAGTCGCAATCTGCCATGGTGTAGCCAACGGCTTAGCTCCTTCTGCAAATTGAAACTCAAGTCCTTTGGGAGCAGATGAGTCTTGAACTGTATTAGTTGTCAAAATTGCCTCTTTAGGATTCAATTCCAAAAAATCACCCTGAGATGTCGGTTCTGCAAAGTAGACTCTCGAAGCGAATTCCTTCAGATTCAAATGCTTCTTTGCCTCCTTCTTCCCTATCTAAAATACTGATGACTGCAACTACCTTACAATCTGTTTCTGATTCGATTTTTTTCACAGCCTGTATCGCAGACCCGCCGGTTGTTGTTACGTCTTCAAGAATTATCACATCCCCGCCACCGGCAATAGACGTGCCCTCCACTCCAGGTGGATTATTTGTTTTCCTTCCACCTCTTCCCTTTGCTTCCTTTCTAACCATGAAACCTCTTCTTTTTGATTGGTAATCTGTTGCTACGACAAGAGCGGTTAGTGGGACGGCTCCCAATTCCAAACCCCCAACAAAATCCGCTGAGATCTCATCACAACGTAAATTCATCAATTCACCGACTATTCTTCCTGCTTCTGGATGCATCATTACTGGTTTCATATCGAAAAACCAACGTGAATTTCTACCACTCGCAAGAGTAAAAGCATCATCAGATTTACCATCTAAGAACGCTAATTCTCGAACTAATTCTACCAACTTAGCCCATCTTTCATCCGAGCGCAGTTCAGAAGGCACTGACATATTGTAAGCCATTAATTTGAAGCGAATGAACCTTTTCAATGGGCATCGATTGTAGTGGTAGGGCTTAAGAGCCACCGGCAGAACCCCGAATGGATAGCGATGTCGGGTGAAGGCGAGATGGGACTTTACAACCCCCTACTCGGTATCGACATTGAACGAATTCAAAACGAAATAGAAAACTATGAACGTTGGTTGGATGAAAGGACTGAAGAAGCATACCAAATAGCGGCTAAAGCCAAGAAGTTGGGCTTAGATTTCTCTACTGAGGTTGAAATCCCAAGGGCATCAGACTTAGCAAGCAGGACAGAAAAATTGCTTGTTGAACATTTAGAAGGTTTTGAAGTCGCACAAGATATTCGTGATTTTTTATTAGAGTTCGACCGTGAAACAACCTCTATCAAAATGGCGGCAAAAGTTGCTAGATCATTCAAAGAGAACGGTTATGGTTTACAAAAAAGCATAGATGTAGGGCTTAGAGTTGGACTTGCCATTCTAACCGAGGCCGTACTTGTCGCCCCATTGGAAGGAATAAGCGAAGTCCGTTTGCTATCTAATGTGGACGGGTCACAATTTGTTTCAGTCCATTTCGCTGGCCCGATTCGGGCGGCAGGAGGTACGGCTCAAGCACTTGCAGTCCTTATTGCCGATATGATAAGAATAGAGCTTGGAGTAGATGCTTACAAACCTACGGATGAGGAAGTAGAACGCGTAAAAGAAGAGTTCGGGTTGTATAGGAAAGGGCTACAATACAGGCCCTCACCAAATGAGATTGACACAATCGTTAGAGCCTGTCCAATAATGGTTAATGGAGAGTCTACAGAAGACATAGAATGCGCAGGATACGGTCGCGTTAGAAACATCGATGAGCCAAGAATTCGCGGAGGTGTGCTATTAGTCATTGGAGAAGGTTTGTGTCTCAAAGCTCCTAAGATACAGAAGCACACTGAAAGGCTGAATATACCGGGTTGGGATTTTATATCGACATTTGCCAACAAAGGTAAATCAGACGAAGAGCAAAATACTGGGAAGGTGTTCAAATCAAGACTTGTGCCAATGGATGAAAAATTCATGAAAGATGTGATTGCTGGAAGACCGGTATTTGGAGCACCTCTACAACCTGGAGGATTCAGGCTTCGTTATGGCAGAGCAAGACCCTCAGGGCTTGCAGCTGGATCTTGTAATCCTGTTAGCATGGCCGCCATGGATGATTTTATCACAATTGGAACACAGATGAAAATTGAACGCCCAGGTAAGGCTTGTGCAATAACGCCGTGTGATGTAGCAGAAGGTCCGATGGTAATCCTAAATGATGGCACATTCAAGAAATATGACACGCTAGATGAATTTAATAAAATTCGAAACGACGTCTCAGTTGTTTGGGATAATGGCGAGCTTGTCTTAGGTTATGGAGAATTTATGGAAAATAACAAGAATTTGGTGCCTGCAGGATATAATTCTGATTGGTGGGCTGCTGACCTTATCGATGCATTAGATAGCAATCAAGCGGTTGATGAATTTGGAAAAATAATGGGCCTGAATAAAGAGGAAGTTCCGATTGGAATTCCTGGTTTGCCGATTAGTAATGATATTGACCTTCATACAAGATTTGAAATTAGAAGAAATTGGAGAGACTTCCTCATTAGGCTGAAACCAAATTGGGAGGCTTCAAGGGAGATAGCAATCCGATTCTCAACATCTTTGATAGCACCACATAATCCGTGGTGGAAAGACCTTCCAATTGAGTGGGTTGAAGGCCTAATCGATTCAATCGATACTGCGACCATAAGAGATGGAAAGCTAATTTTTGTTGACGCTGTAAAAAATTGGGATAGCAAAATAATGTCAGTCCTAGAGCCAGAATACATAGAAAAAATTGACTATAATTCTATACCTGGTGGGAATATACAGATTCAAAACTCAATATTTAATGATGAGGTCGTCGAAGGATGGACATTAGTCCAACATGGCTTGATAAAAGGGGCTGTGCTACTTCTCGGACTACCTCATCACCATGAAGGAAATAATTTGGTGATAACTGAGGGATGGCAGTCGATGTTGGAGGGCCTTGGTTTTGGTTTCAAGGGGAAAAAACCGCTGAAAATCGAAGATTCCGCTAAGATATTTCAGCAAAGAGTTAGCGAATTAAGAAAGGCAAAAACCATCTTGGATGAAGAAATGGTAAGGTTAGAAGACCTGCGTAAGCGACGCTCTACTGCCAGAATTGCGGCCGAAACCGATGCTAGGCAGCGGGGATTGGGTATCGCTGAAACCGACCAAATCGGACAATTGGCTTCTGATAAAATAGAAGATGTTGGGCCAAGAAATGCTGAGGAATATTTCTGGGCTCAAACTATGAAGGATGATTACCATGTAGATGGAATCCTACCTCAAATCAGGAAATTGTCACGTGTACGATGGGAGCATTCAGCTCCTGTTCGAATAGGGTGTAGGATGGGTCGACCGGAAAAAAGCGCTCCAAGAGAAAAGCCCACTGTACATTCCCTATTCCCAATTGCCTTAGAAGGCGGAAATCAGAGACTAATACCAAATGCTGCGCTTCAGAAAGAAATTCGCGTCCAAGTCGGAGTCAGGTTTTGCACCAAGTGTGAACGAAAGTCTCCTATGATAAACTGTCATCATCG
>JAYPOA010000055.1:10152-11832 GCA_038130705.1 Methanobacteriota archaeon
AGAGACGGTACGATTCGATTTGACATGAGTGATGTTCCAGTAACTCACTTTACACCAGAGGAAGTTGGTGTTGAATGGGCTCAACTGAAACATCTCGGCTATACTCACGATTGTTTTGGCAAAGAGTTGGAACGAAATGACCAGCTACTCGAAATCTTTCCACAAGATTTCATACTCTCAAAAATCGGTGCGGATTATTTCGTAAGGGCTGCTAAATATGTAGACGAGTTACTTGTAAGATATTATGGGATGGAGCCTTATTACCACGTTGAAGAGCCAACTGATTTAGTTGGTCACCTAATATGTGCATTAGCACCACACACCTCGGGTGGGGTTTTGTCAAGACTTATCGGTTTTTCAGACAGCTCAGGGGGATATGCACACCCATTATTTCATGCTGCAAAAAGAAGGAATTGTGACGGAGATGAAGATGCTATAATGCTGTTAATGGATGGATTACTGAATTTTAGCAGAGAAATTCTACCCGCAAACAGAGGTGGACAAATGGATGCACCACTTGTTCTAACTACTCGATTGAACCCAACTGAAGTAGACAAAGAAGCATTGAATGTAGATTCGGGATGGTTCTATGAGAGATGGTTCTATGAAGCCACATTATCACAACCACATCCAAAAAAGTTAGCAGATAAGATGGATTTTGTCGAAAGGAGATTGGGGACTCCCGCCGCGGTAAGGGGGCTTGGATTTACCCACAATACTCGAGATATGGCCGAGGGCCCCCCGCTCTCGGCATACAAAACTCTTGAAACTATGATTGACAAAATGAATGGTCAGTTATCATTAGGTCAGAGATTGCGAGCAGTTAATGTTAGAACTGTTGCATCGACCGTGATTAGATCTCACTTTTTACCTGATTTACGAGGCAACCTTGTAGCATTCACAAGGCAGAAAGTTAGATGCCTGAAATGTGGACATTCTTATCGCAGAATGCCCTTAGCTGCTAAGTGCATACAATCCTCCTCATACACGGGTAGAGGCATGGCTTCTTTCGGTGTCAAGAAAGCCGAAGGCGAAATGTGTAATGGGAATTTAGCGCTAACCGTAACTGAAGGCGCTGTGAGAAAATATATCCAAGTTACTAAGCACGTAATCGACACCTATGGAGTTGATCAATACACACTACAGAATGTAGAATGGTTAGCAGATAGCGTTGAAAGTCTATTCAATAATGACAGGGCTAAACAGATGAGTTTAGCGGATTTCTTATGATCATAATTTGATTGGAGCTTGCCATATCCCAGTGGTTTCTAAAATAAGGTTCTGCTCGTCTTCAGATTGGCCCTTGGGCTCTTTATTCAACCTATTTTTTATGGTTTTTTTAACAATAATTTCTAGATATGCGACTACCACCGTTCCAATTGTAAATATCAATACTCCTACTGCAAAAAATGACTTCATAGGCCAAGTCACTATGGAGACGGTTGATTCAGCACCTTCCTCGACTTCAGTTATTACCACTAAATCGCCATCAGATGATTCAATTGATTGTGTAACGCAACCGTCTTCGGTTGTTCCTTCCCATGAATATATCACAACTGAATCTTTCTGAACTTTTACAGACGCATTCAATTCCTGACCATTTGTGGACTCAAAACAATGATAAATTTCAAACTCTGAAGAATCGCTTCCTATTGAGGTGATGCTGGCATCTCGCTTTTC
>JAYPOA010000056.1:0-11261 GCA_038130705.1 Methanobacteriota archaeon
TCCTGAAGAATGTTTGAAAGGCAGAGGGGATATTTTCTACACTTTCGTTAGAAGTATAGTCGGTCAACAAATTTCTGTGATTGCTGCAGATGCCATATGGGAGAGGTTAACTGCCAAGATAGGTGAAATAACTCCGGAAAACATTCTAAAATTTTCGCAGGAAGAAATTGCTTCTTGCGGTCTGACGAGGCCAAAAGCGAGTTACATAATCGGCGTTGCTCAGGAAGCAGATGATTTCTTAGAACAAAATTTTGAATCCATGACAGATATAGAATTATTCAATCACTTGACAAAGTTCCGAGGTATAGGACCTTGGACTGCAGAAATGTTGATGATTTTCACATTTTTGCGACAAGACATTTTCAGTCCTGGAGACGTTGGATTATTGAATGCGGTTAGAAAATTAGTTCCCGAATTGCAGAGTAAAGATGAGATTGCCAAATTTGCTGAAAGGTGGTCACCATTTAGGACAGCAGCGAGTTGGTATCTTTGGAGGACTCTAGACCCTGTGCCTGTGGAGTATTGATTATCCAATAGTGAGTCTTTAATGCCGAGTTCTATTGCGTTAATGTATGGGTGAATCACCACCGGTAAGAACTGCATTATACGATGAACACGTTGCTCTAAATGCAAATGTTGTAGATTTTCACGGCTTCGAATTACCTATTTGGTATACAAACATTACAGAAGAACACATTGCATGCAGAACGGAAGCAGGTTTGTTTGATGTATCTCATATGGGCTCATTTAGATTTACTGGGAATGGTGTATTGTCCTGGTTTGAATCCATTGCTACTCAAAAGTGTACGGCAATATCGCCAGGTAGATGCGCTTACACCCACTTTTTAGACCACGACGGACTACTGATTGATGACATGATTTTTGCGGTTGTTTCTGAAACAGAAATTTTAGGTGTTCCTAATGCAAGCATGATTCCAGTAATGTGGAAATGGTTCAATTCTCTTTTGCCGGAAGACGGCTCGATAACTATTGAAGACTTATCTCCTCAAACTAGTATTATTGCTTTACAAGGTCCAAATTCTAAACAGATTTGTTCTGATGTTTTAGGTGTTGACAATCATGTTGCTCGATTCAAGTGGGCGGAGATCAAGAAAAATGAGTTAGGGGTATCCGGCTGGATTCAGGGTACAGGTTACACTGGGGAGCCGGGTTATGAAATTTTTATTCCAAATTCCGATGCTCCAAAATTATGGAGAAAATTGGTTGAAAATGGCGCCACACCCGTAGGACTGGGGGCTCGTGATACTTTGCGATTAGAGAAAGGATTCCTTTTGTCAGGGGTTGATTTTGCAAATCCTGATTTAGATGATAACCAATTTTTACACAGGGATTCATGGGAAACAAATGTACCATTTGGGCTGGATACAGAGCATGAGTTCATCGGTAAATCAAGAGTCATGTCGCACTCTGATAAGGATGAGAAGTGGTGGGGAATAATTCAATTAGAAAAAGGCCCACTTCCTCGTGGTGGTAAGGAAGTTGAAGACCTAAACGGAAATTTGATTGGAATGTTAACGAGCGGTGCCCCTGCTCCATCACTCGACAGAGCCGGTATAGGCATGGGCTACATAAGTGCTGTAAGCCCGGGCGATGAGGTTGTAATTGTAGCATCTCCTAAGAAAAAACTTAGGGCGAAAATAGTACGACCTCCCTTCATTTGATGATAAAAAAGGCGTTGACTTGATGAGGGTGAATCTCTTCGCCTGAACATGCGAAGACTGATTGCTGGCATTTTAGTAATTATTTTCATTGTTTCAACATTACCATCATTTGATGTAGATGTAAAGATTGTTGAACAAGAAACCATCGTTCTCGAGAACCGATTAATCGATGAAAGTGACATGACATTAGAACAATCTGAGGCATTGAAATCCCTCGCAATGGGCCGAAATGCAAATTCTAATTGGTCTGCTACCGGTGGGTCGATGCAACAAGATGAAATCTATGAAATGGTCTTCGACCACAACGGAGATATCATTGTTTGTGGTTCAATCTACCAAGTTTCACAATTCGGCTCAATAGACGTACAAACTCAAGGAGAAGGAGACATACTAATTGCGAAGTTGTCTTCTTCAGGCAATTGGGAATGGGCAGTTTCAGCTGGAACTGCAATCTATTACGATGAATGCAGAGGAGTAGATGTAGATTCTTACGGGAATGTCTATGCTACTGGCTACATCAGAGGAGATGTTCAGTTCGGCAATACACCTCAGGTCAATACAACTGGTTTTGACGGATATATCGCAAGAGTTAATGCAACCACTGGAGAATTCGACAGAGCATTCCGTTTTGGTGGATTCGATGTTGACGTGGGTTGGGATTTGGCAATTGACAAACATGACAATTTTTACGTAACTGGTTTCTATCAAAACATAACTGAGTTTGATGCTGTACAATTAAATTCAGGAAACCCATCGGATGATGCAAAATTCTACATAGCGTATTACAATACCACTTCATTAGGTTGGGAATGGGCTGAGGGTTCGTTGGGCACTGGAGATGCAGTACCATACCAAATCGTAGTCGACCATAATACAAACCATGCTTATGTTGCTGGCTATAACACAGGTATGGAAAGCTGGGGGAATTACAGTTTTACCTCTAACCCCGCCTCAACATATGCTGGGTTCTTACTAAAATACGCTGATAACGGCACCTTGGAGTGGGGGCGTACCATCTCTGGAAACGGTTGCTTCGGCTCAAGTTGTGGCGTATATTTCAACAACATTGTCTTAGACCCAACGGGTGGATTAATCGTTGGTGGTAACTTCTATCAAACATACAAGAAAACATCTAACAACGCTGTATCCTCACAAGGAAGTTGGGATGTACTGATTGCGAAATATGACTTAAACGGTACTCAACAATGGACATACCATGCAGGTGGCCAAGAAGATGACAGATTGCAAGCCCTATCAGTTAACCAAAAAGGACAGGTGCAATTTGGTGGTCGTCACGGATTTGACATGAAATTCGACACATACACTCTGGTGAGAAACAACTCAATCGCACTGAAATATGACGGTTTTATTGCTCAGGTTGACCATAAGGCAGACTTCCAATGGGCTCTTTCAATTGGGGGGCAAGATAACGATACCGTGGGTGCGTTGTTGACTCTAAATGACGGCTCAATTATCGCAGGAGGCGATTTTAGTGGTACAGTCTGGTTTGGCAACATGCCTCGTTCCGCTAACGACCAAGACGTATTCGTTTGGAAATTCCAACACGACAAAGACGGTGATGGAATAACAGATTATGTTGATAATTGTTTGAATATAGGAAATGAAAACCAAAGCAATTTTGATTCTGACTTGCAAGGTGATGCATGTGATAATGATGATGATAACGATGGGTTACACGACGTTCTTGACGACTGTCGCTATGGTTCTTTGAATTGGAATCAATCAAACACCTCTCTTGATTATGATGGCGATGGTTGTAAGGACGCTGATGAAGATACTGACGATGACAACGACGGAGTAAGTGACCTGGATGATAATTGTCAGACAGGTGTACTTGGCTGGGTAGGAGATGAAAACTCAACAGACTTAGACGGAGACGGTTGTAGAGACGAAGATGAAGACCTTGACGATGACGGAGACACAGTTCCTGACCTAATCGACAATTGCCATTACCTAATTAATCCAAATCAGGAGGATTTTGACTTAGACAATGCAGGCGATCTGTGTGATGGAGATGATGATAACGATGGAGTAAGTGATTCAGTAGATTCTTGTCCTATGGGCGAACTAAATTGGACCTCTGAATCCCAAACCGATAGGGATAGCGATGGATGTTACGATGATGCTGATGAGGATAATGATGATGATAATGACGGTGTAAATGACACCGTAGATTTGTGCCCTCGAGGAGAAATCGATTGGAACTCAACACAAAACACAGATTGGGATTTTGATGGTTGCAGGAATGATTTAGAGGACAATGACAACGATAATGATGGAGTCACAAATGAAGCAGACGGATGCGAAAAAGGAATTATCAACTGGACAAGAAATACCACTAATGACAATGATGCTGATGGTTGTTTAGATGACCGGGAAGATAATGATGACGACAATGATGGATTTAGTGATTTAATCGATTTCTGTCCGTTGGAGGAAGGTTCAGCCACGATTGGAATGAAGGGTTGCCCAGATTTCGATGAAGACGGAGTAGCTGACGCAGAGGACGCATTTTTCCAGGATGAAACACAATGGAATGATGGTGACGGAGATGGCTTTGGAGACAATCCTTTAGGGAATAATCCAGACGATTGTCCACTCTTCTACGGTAATTCCTCCGTCGATAGAGTCGGATGTATTGATTCAGATGGTGATGGCTATTCCGACCCAGAGATTTCTTGGACTGTTGAAATGGGCGCAGACGCATTCAGTGATAATCCAACACAATGGTCTGATATGGATGGAGACGGCTTTGGAGATAACTTAGTTGGAGACCAGTTCGATTTCTGTGGTGATGACGAAGGTACATCAACGATCGACAGATTTGGTTGTCCAGACTTCGATGGAGACGGATATTCGGACCCTGACCCATATTGGAGTGTAAGCAAGTGGGATTCTCTTGGCTACGGCCCAGACATGTTCATATTTGATGCCACACAATGGTTCGATTCCGATGAAGACGGCTTTGGAGACAACTGGGGTAATCCTGACTGGAATGAATCAAGGGATGATTCGTGGCCTGGTGTATTCATAGAAGGCGCTACAAATGCTGACATGTGCCCTGAAGAAACTCCCGACGGTAGATTTGACGACGAAGTAAATTATCCGGGTTGTCTATTAACCGAGCCAAGCGATGGTGGAAAGACAGATGATAAGTCAAAGACAAATGTTGATGATGCATCTGGGGGAATGGATACAGTCGTTATTTTCGGAGCCATTGGTGGAGTTGTTGTAATTGCGCTCGTAGCTGCAATTGTGGTATTGATGAAAAAAGGGTCAAAACCACAGCAGAAAAAGAAGGTTCCTGCACCGCCTCCTGAAGGTGCGCTTCCTCTTCCTGAAAGTCAAGAAGAGGCTTCTGAATCTGAAAATGAAGATGAAAACACTGTAGCTTCTTGGGAAGATTTACCGGGAGGAGACTATCTGGATCCAGATGAAAGCGGCACAAACTGGTTCAGAGCAAATGATGGTACAAATTGGTACCAGAATGCTGACGGTTCTTGGACAAAATGGCAAGACTGAAGTCCATTTGCTACATTTCGACAGTAAAAAATTACGGTAGTAGTTCTGACGCAAAAAAATTGTTGACAAAACAACATTCATCTTGGGTACGCGATACGCAAGGTTTGGCGGGGAGTGTATGGTCGACCAATTACCGAACCTTGGGCGCGAAAAAGCGATGCTAGAATCACTTGGAATGAAGTCAATGGATGATTTGTTTTCAGACATTCCAGAAGCAGTTAGGATGAATTCAGAACTACCCCTTCCACCTCCTCAAACAGAGGAAGAAATCATTGCAGATGCACGGCGATTACTTGGAGCAAACGTCGCTCTTGGTGACCGAGTTAGTTTCCTTGGAGCGGGTTTGAATCGTAATTATGTACCAGCAAGCATATTCCAACTTGTAACGAGGGGAGAATTCCTAACTTCATACACTCCATATCAGCCAGAGGTAAGTCAGGGAATGCTACAGGCTATGTGGGAATTCCAAACGCTAATTTCAGAATTAGTCGGCCTTGAAGTTTCGAATCTTTCGGTTTACGACGCTTCCACAGCTGCAGCAGAGGCACTTACCTGTGCAATTCGTATACACAACAAGAAAGCAACCCAGAAAGACACTGTGTACATTAGCGAATTAATTCCTCCCTCGAGGGTTTCTGTTATCGAAAATTACAGTCAGGGTGGAGGTGTCATCATCAAGAAAATTAAGCACAACGATGATGGGACCCTCAACTTAGATTCCCTTGCTGAAGCCGAGGGTTCTTGCGGAGTATACCTTGAACAGCCAAATCCCCTTGGTATTCTTGATGAAGGTTTAACGAAGGTTAAAGAGATAATTGGACCAAACACAGCATTCATAGTCGGGGTGGCTCCAGTCAGTCTCGGCTTAGTCGAAGCTCCTGGTAATTATGGTGCCGACATTGTAGTTGGAGAGGGCCAAGCACTAGGTTCACCGATTACATATGGTGGTCCACTGTACGGTATCTTTGCATGCTCCAAGGATTACCTTCGCCAAATGCCGGGTAGAATTGTTGGTAAATCAATAGATGTAGATGGGAATGAGGCATTTTGTTTAACTCTCTCAACAAGAGAACAGCACATTAGACGACACAGAGCCACCTCAAACATCTGTACAAATGAAACATTGATTGCCTTAATGGGTGCAATGCACATGTCTCTCCTTGGTCCTGAAGGCTTAGAATTACTTGCAGAGAGAAATATGGCCGCATGCCAATTGGCGATTGAGAAGATTGGCCAAATCAAGGGGATTAATCTTCCACATCAATCTGTGTCTCACTACAACGAATTTGTTATTGAATTACCAGGGAGCGCCTCAGATTGCTTAAACTATCTCGATACGAGAGGAGTTATTGGTGGTTTTGACCTTTCGACTTGGTATCCAAGCAGAGAAAATTGGATGCTTGTATCTTTGAGTGACCAGACATCAGCAAAAGACATAGAAATGCTATGCGCTCAAATATCGATATGGTGTGAATCCCCATCAAAGGAGGTGATTGTATGAGTCATCTATTCGAACACTTCGGTGCCGAAGGTCAGGGATATTCCCAACCAGCCCCAATTGCTCCTGTTGAGTCAATAAAACTTTCAAGCGGTCTAAAGAGAAAGAAGTTACCAAGATGGCCAAGATTATCAGAGCCAGAGATGGTCAGACATTACACATGGCTATCAAGCAGAAACTTTGGAATTGACACAGGATTTTATCCACTAGGGTCTTGCACAATGAAGCACAATCCAAGAATAAATGAGGTAATCGCACAATTACCCGGAATCGCAGATATCCACCCATTACAACCAGACCATCATGTCCAAGGAACCCTAGCAATATTCTATGAAATGCAAGACATGTTAGAAATCTGTGCGGGTATGGATGCAGTTACCCTACAGCCCGTAGCCGGAGCACAGGGTGAATTTACTGCCATTAGATGTATACAGGAATATTTCAGAAAACGTGGAGAATCACAGAGAACAAAAGTGATCGTTCCCGATTCAGCACACGGAACTAATCCTGCGAGTGCTAACATGTGTGGTTTCGAAATAATCGAAATTCCGAGTCGCGCTGATGGAAGAATAGACCTTGATGCACTGAAAGCAGTAGTTGGTGAAGATACCGCTGCAATGATGATTACAAATCCTAACACACTCGGAATATTTGAGGCTGATATCGCTAAAGCGTCAGAAATTGTTCATTCCGTAGGTGGACAAATGTACTATGACGGAGCAAATTTCAATGCGATATTAGGAAGAACTTCACCTGGACTTATGGGCTTTGATGCAGTTCACTATAACCTACACAAAACATTCAGCCAACCACATGGAGGTGGAGGTCCGGGTTCTGGTCCAATCGGAGTAAAATCTCATCTTGCGGAATTCCTACCTGGCCCAGTCGCAGACAGAAGAAAGGTATCTGAAGATGACAAGGTTACAGTGATCAATGATACTTGGTGGTACTATTGGAGGACACCTGAAAATAGCATTGGAAAAGTACAGCAATGGCATGGCAATAGTGGCGCTGTTATTCGATGTTGGGCATATTACAGAAGATACGGTAAAGATTTGAGGACAATGTCAGACCATGCGGTTCTGAATGCTAATTACCTTCGTAAGAGAATAATTGATGTTGCTGAGGCACAAGGAGTCTCAGATTTATTCTGTGATGGTGCTCCAATTGAAGTCGTTAAACACGAGTTTACCATTTCGATGGCTCCACTTAAGGAGAAAAACGGCGTTGGTGCAATGGATGTTGCAAAAGGCCTTCTGGACCAAGGATACATGGCTCCAACAGTATATTTCCCTCTAGTTGTTCCTGAATGTATGATGGTTGAGCCAACTGAAACAGAATCTAAAGAGACCTTAGATGAGTTTGCAGAGAAATTTGTAGAAGTAATCCAAATGGATGCTGAAGTACTTCATGAGGCTCCTGTAACAACTAAAGTTCGAAGAGTCGATGAAGTATATGCTGCGAGAAACCTCACCCTATCATATCCATTCGACGAATAGTAATCTTGCAAATTATTGAAATCGACGACTTGCTACGATGTGCATGGACTGGCATGAGGTGAAGCTCGATGGACCTGGTCCGAAGATGCTTTTCCCTATGGCGTGGTCATTGCTACCGCTGGTTGGTGGCTGTCTCCTAATTTACCAAGACCGAGGCCTAATTGTACCAGCGATGCTAGCCAGTGGAATTATGATTTCTTTGATTGCTGTGTGGATTGGAGCAACAATTTCTCCAGGGAGAGTTGATTTTGCAGTTTTACTAATTTCCCCATTTGCTGCATTTGGTTTATTCTTTCAACCTCCTGAAATTGTTCAAGTAATTGCCTCGATATCTGTTTGGACAATTAATTACAGAACAGCCGCAATGTTATCTGCAATATCTGGTAAAGCCTATCGATTAGAATGGGACCCAAAGAAGCCACTTCCGAAGGTAGAATCTGCAAGATATTTCCACACAAAGTGGGTTGCAAGGCCACTAATTAAGATTGGTAAAAATATTGTTAGGGGAGTAAAAGAAGGTGATAAAATCTACATTGAATCTGATGAGCCCCTTACTATTTTTTTGGAGGAAGAATAATGCCCTATGGATATTTTGAGGTGTTATTTTTCACAGAAAAGAAAGATTTCTGGTTACGAATTTGAGTATCTCCTTTCGGCACGTTGATGAACTACCGATTTCCGACAAAGGGCATGGACGTAACTATACTACTAGGTTCAAAGTCTGACTTGCCAATAGCCGAAAAATGTACGAAAATTCTGGAGATGTTTGAGGTCCCATATCAATTGAGGGTCGCAAGCGCTCACAGATCCCCCGCATTTGTTGAACAAATCGTAAAAGACGCAGAGTCTGACGGCTGTTCAGTATTCATCGCTATGGCAGGATTAGCCGCAGCGTTACCTGGCGCAGTTGCATCATTAACAACAAAACCAGTAATCGGTGTCCCATGTGGAGGAAAGGTACCATTCGACAGTTTGTTATCCATTGCTCAGCTTCCACCAGGTGTGCCTTCTGCGACTGTTGGTGTCGACAGGGGAGATAATGCTGGATACCTCGCTACTCAGATGTTAGCTCTGAAATTCCCAAAGTATGCTGATGCTCTAAAACAGAACAAGCTTGACCAAATTGAAAAGGTTAAGCAAATGGATGCTGAAGTAAACGGAAGGGCTTGAGATGTTCGATGCTTCTGCGTTTATCAATGAATCCGCAGAAAAAATGCGAAATGAGATAGATGATATCGCAATTATTGCCTGCAGTGGAGGAGTTGATTCAACAGTAGCGGCGGTAATCGCTAACCAAGCCATTGGTGACAAATTACATTGTGTATATGTCGATACGGGATTAATGAGGAAAAATGAGACCGAAGAAATCCAAGAAATGCTTGCGGCGCACGGACTAAATCTTACTACAGTTTTTGCCGAAGAAAGATACTTCGAAGCTCTAAAAGGTGTAACAGACCCCGAACAAAAACGCAAAATCATTGGTGAATTGTTCATAAGAATTTTCGAAGACGAACAGGCAAAAGTTGGTGCTAAGTATCTAGTTCAAGGAACGATTGCTCCAGATTGGATTGAATCTGGGGGAGGAGTTCGTGACACTATCAAAAGCCACCACAACGTTGGTGGGCTTCCCGAGGATATGACTTTGGAAGTAGTTGAACCTCTACGTGATTTATACAAAGACGAGGTTAGGGAACTTGCAAGGACACTTGAAATAAAAGTCGCAGAAAGACAACCATTCCCTGGACCAGGATTGGCCGTAAGGTGTCTTGGCGAACTTACCCCAGAAAGAGTCCACATCGTTCGAGAAGCATGTGCCATAGTCGAAGAGGAATTAGAGTCGGCTGCTGCGGATGGAAAGATAGAATTGCCTTGGCAATACTTCGCAGCCCTTCTCCCTGTAAGATCTGTTGGAGTCCATGGGGACGTCAGGGCATACGGTGAAACAGTTGTTGTAAGAGCGGTTCAATCCCTTGATGGAATGTCTGCTCGTTACTCTGTAATACCTCATGACATTCTTGCAAAGATTAGTACTAGAATTACTAATGCTGTAAAGGGGTCTGTAAACAGAGTAGTTTACGATATCACTCACAAGCCACCGGGCACAATTGAGTGGGAATAATCACAAAGGTGTCTTAATTCCCATTGCTCTAACAATACACCAACCAGCTCTTGCTTCAAATATTGCAAAGGCGCCACCAAAGGCTGTTCCGCCGGCAATTAACCACCAGATTGAGCCTTCTACAATACCTGCTGCGGTAACTAATGTGAGACACAATGCACCAATCATAGCTAGTATTCCCAATTTTAGTCTTGCCGCCTTTCCTTTAGCATCTATATTACACTGCATAATTTCACCTATTCTGTTGCTATTTTTGACTTGATTTTCAAGTAGTTTATCTTCATCCACAGAGACATCTTTGTCAATTTTGATAAGTCGATTGGTGTAGAGAAAATGTCTCCAGATCTTCGAATTATGTCATCGAAAATCTTTGAGTAAGCGTCTTGCATAATTTTTGGTTGTACTCTTGACTTAGAGTCGAGGTATTCGAACAAATGCATAGCAGATGTCTGGTGTTGTCTAACAACTTCTAGATACTCTCTCATGAATGACTTCCAAGAGGGATTCTGCACTAGGCCGGGGTTTGACAAATCTGCGATTTCGATGTTGTGTTGTGCAAGAATTTCAATAGGCAGGTACACACGTCCTCTCTCCAAGTCTTCCGAAATATCCCTCAATACGTTGATAAGTTGCATTTGGATTCCTAAATCAATAGCGTGTAATCTTGCGGCTCTATCTTCATAACCGTAAATCTCGATTAAGATTAGACCCACTGCGGATGCTACTTTGTAGCAATAAGCTCTCAACTCATCCCAAGTATTACACTGGACTGAGAATAAATCATCTTCCATTCCTTCAATAACGGTTTCAAAGTCTTGGACTCTAATCGGATAACGAGCAAAAACGTCTTGTAGCGCGATAAATATCGGGTGGTCATTTGATTCTATTTCACCCTTGGAAGATTTGTATAGGTTGTTTCT
>JAYPOA010000057.1:0-894 GCA_038130705.1 Methanobacteriota archaeon
AGACCCAGATGAGAATCTTGATTGGTGGGAATTCTTCACTAACTGATTTTCAAGTCTAATACCACGTGTTGTATGTGCGGGCAATACGATTTGACATCCTCCAAATGTATTGCTTCAACAGTCTTGCCACTAACTGTTGAAAACCATTCCACCGTCTTTTTTGTCCATTCTTCAAACTCATCTTCGTGAACATTCATGTGGACATGTATGTGCCCGCCATCTGGTTTCAAACACTTGATTGCATTACCCCAAGAATTCAGAGATGATGGAATTAAACCGAGTATTACTCTATCAGCTATACCTCTTAAATCTCTCATAGTCTGTTTATTGTCACCTTCATAGATTGTGCATTTTTCCCTTACATTGTTCCTAATCAAGCCTCTTTCCAAACCCTCAATGCTTTTCGGATTTATCTCACAAGCATGGACGTGCATAGCTTTCCCTCTTACTAAGAATTGTAAAGTGTAATACCCTATGCCACAATATGCGTCGACAATAACTTCACCCTCACAGTCTACTTCACCCATTCTTCTTCTCTCGGTGATGTTACCAGAGGAGAACATTATCTGTGCCGCATCGAATTCGTAATCTACAAAATTTTCTCTGTGGACGACCCATGAATCTTCACCGTGTATCAACTCAAGTTGCGATTTTCTCGTAACCCCTTTTTCGATTTCGTTTTGGATTGCGAGTCTCCTGCCACCAAGAGCAGATGCAATTTCATTCATGTTCCTGTTCTCAGTATTAGTTCCATTCGGGAAAATTATCATGTCTCCTAATCTTTCCCATTTTTTTGGAGGATTTTCAATAAGGTTGGAAAGTAGGAAATGAGGGTCAGTTCTCTCAACACGTTTGAAGTTGAGTCTTACTTTTCCAGAGGTTACAGGAATAGCG
>JAYPOA010000057.1:904-4486 GCA_038130705.1 Methanobacteriota archaeon
TCCTCGTGTGGTCTGGGTTTTAATTCCGTAATCAGTAATCCTTCTTTCTTGAGTTTATCATATTCAGCACTCGCATTTTCCCGACTACAAATATAGGCAAATGCATCAGGCATATTTAGTGCTAGAGGAAAACCCTGTTAAATCTCCCCGTATACAGGTAAACCGATAGCATGAAGTCGAGACTGGCAATTTCCTTAATATTCGTGTTTACAATTTCTCTTTGGGCACCTTTTGCTAGCGCTGTTGAAATGCCTGCTTGTACGATAAATGGTGGACATTGTGACGGCTGGGATAGTGCTGACGATGGAACTCCCAATCAGCAAGATTGGATTGAAGGAGTCTATGAATTCAATTTGGTTGACACATCTAAAATTGAAATGGAAATGACTTGGGCTCTCAGAGAATTCAACAGGTCACTGCTTGGTTTTGATGATGACCCAAATATCGCAGCCGCAATTCAAGCAATGGGATTTTCTGAAAAGGATGGAGCTCCTGCTGACTTAATTAGAAATTTCTTCAATGAAAATACTGGGGGTCCGGGAACGCCAACAGTCAAGGAGAAATTGATCCTCGAAGTAAATGATACGATTAATGAGTTACTAAGTACGGGTTTTGGTACAGTTGAGGATGTATATTCAAACTATGTTAACACAATAACAGAATCTGGAATCCCAACTTCATGTAGTGATAATCCTGACAATGATTCAGTATACGGTTCGGAAGGTCAATCTATCGAAAATGCGTTTGACCCTCCAATCTGTTTCTCAGTCAAGGCAAACGTTTCCCTATCCACATCAACATTTAATTTAGGTTCCGTTGACCCACTAACTCTTGAAAGAGTCTACAAAGGAATGCTTGCAATGGGCTCTGAGATAACTTCTGAATTCGATTTATTTAGTGAGCCAGGTCACAAATCTGTTTTCGTTATCAATCCACCAGACTTCGCCACAATCAAAGGAGTTGATGCTAATGGAATACAGGTGATAAAATCAGGTCCACCTTCTTACATGGCTGCTCAGTGGACTATTGACCATACAAACGCCCCCCTCCTAAGTCAGCGAATTGAACAATCAGTCAGCATTGATATTGCACACCGAAATTCAACTCAAACGAGCAGTGTGATTGTAGGTCCAGATGACACCGGAATAACCCTTGCAGTCACTTTGGACATGTCGGATGAAGATTCAGTGTTTATCGATATTCTTGCGGGAATTAATCACATTGATGAGTCCACTATGAATGACTGGGGAATTTCAATGGTAGATGTTACAGAAAATGCACGGGTTCCGTGGATTACATCTGATGGAATAAGACTAGCTTACCATAATGATTTGGTAGACCTAGATGAATTCACGTCTAACTTCCCTATGGACACGGTTGGCGATGCAATTGAAGATGCGGTGTCCGGTGTGGGTGACATAACGATGAGTGATGCGAATTGGGTTTCTAATTCCATCTCTGTAGGAATAAGTGAATCTCCTGGAGGACTAAATTATTCTCATTCCGATTGCCCTGAAACTCTTCCTCCAGGCATGGATGCATATTATTGCATAGAAGGGCAATCAGCTATGAACGGGGAACATCCGATTTATCTTCGCTCAACATCTTCGACATTTGAATTGAGGATCTTAGATTTAATCAAGGAACAGGTCAATGATTCAACAGGATTACTCGATGTGATTCAGGAAAGCGATTTCCATGATTTGTTAGATTCAGGTCTGACCATTGATACGAAATTTGGCCAGGACCTATTGCAGGATATGATCCCAAGTGACTTACCTCCTTCGGAATTAAAGTTAGAGATAATTCTCCCCGCTTGGATGCAAACTGCTACTGGTGAACAATCTTTTGAGTTAATCGAGAGAACAAATAATGTGGACCAGGTAGAAATCTCAATTGCCAAACCAGGCGCATACGACCCGAGGCACGCAATAGTTGACGCTGATGGTAACGAGATATGTTCCGCAGATGAAGCTGATTGGTCTTGCATAGATTTGGATGTAGAGTTCGATGTAAGTGAATTGAACTTTAACGAATGGGGGCCAAGTATCGATTTAACCGCATCGTTCAGTGCTAAGATCGACCTTTACAGAATAAAAATACCAGACCAGGTTCTTGACCAGTTAAAAACTGAAAACACTACTATTGCTTTGGAAGTGATACCTTCCGACCTAGTCAGGCTTGGCTTCGAAATAGGTGGAAGGGTGGCAGAGCCACTTGTTAGAGAAGTCAACGTCACAGAAGGAAACCCAACAGAGATTGAGTTTACCGCAGAAGGCTTTGAAGAATTTGTTGACAATCTTGGAAAAGATATAACCGAAGAAATGCACGCTTCTGCTGAGAAATTATCTGCTGAAGAAGACATGGTGGAGATAGATTTGTCTGGGATTCAGATAATTACTAATCTCGACAATTTGGGAGGTATCGGTACTTCAATGGATGATAATACTCCAATCACGTTTGAGATAGTTATTCCAGAATTCACATTCGAAGCAGGAGTAACAAACGGTTGGCAGGGTCTAATCGATGGAGAACCGACCGTGGGGGTTACAACTGCACTGACAAACCCCATAATATCTGCCGCAAATAAATTCAGAAATTTGTTCCAAGTATTTGGACTGCAGTTCTTACAAATGAGCGGTGGAGGATTAACATTAGACAATAATGGAGAACCTGTGATGTTTGAAACCAAACCAGTCGACATTGAATTGAGTAACGAAACCGATGCCGACCTCAGAGGAGATGTTACATTTGTCATGCCTGATGGAATCGTTTTGGAAGACTTCCAAACCGCAAATGGCTGGGAGAAAATTGAGTACCTTGATGATGGCAGGCAGAAAATTACCATTTCGTTGGAGTCACTCTATGCTGGTGAAGAGGTGGAATTCAGGCTTGTAGTGACTTGGTTTTATATTCTCTCTCAAATTTGGATTTATCCAACAATTTTGCTCGGTTTGATAATCTGGAGAGTTAGAGCACGTCGTAAGAAGAAACGGAAGATTCGGGAAGCAAAAGAAGCCCAAGAAGTTCAGAAAGTAAGTACCTCAAAGGGTGGTCTATCAGACTCAGATTTTGCTTCATTGAGTGCTGGAAATGATCCAACTTTTAGCTCATCATCTGATTATGATCTATATGATGATGAAATGTGGAATCAGTGAAGAGAATCATAAATTCTCTTCGCTAATGATGGTCCTATTCCAGGTACGGTTTTCAGGTCGTTGACCGTTGCGTGAGCAATGCCTTGCCTTCCCCCAAAATGTCGAATCAGCGATTGTAATTTTTTAGCACCGAGACCTTCAACACCTTCTAGGGGGTCTGTCAATTTCTTTTTAGACCTTGATTTGCGATGGAATTTGTTGACGAATCTGTGTGCTTCATCTCTAGCGTGAACCAGCACCCTACCTCTTCTGTCTAAAACAAGGTCGCCCTTTCCTTCCCTATGTATTGTCTCCTCTCTTTTAGCGAGACTGGCAAGTTGCATTCTATCTTTCACACCGTGCTTTTCAAGGACTTTTGAAATTACAGATAGATGAGTTTGTCCACCGTCAATTAGTAACAAATCTGGCCAATCATCAACTCTCT
>JAYPOA010000057.1:4586-10905 GCA_038130705.1 Methanobacteriota archaeon
AGATGAGTTTGTCCACCGTCAATTAGTAACAAATCTGGCCAATCATCAACTCTCTTTATCCACCTCTCAACAACTTCTGACATCATTCTAAGGTCATCAAGAGCATCACCCTTTACAGTGTATGTTCTGTATTCTTTTTTTGCAGGTCTCCCATTGCGAAGGCAGACACTCGCTCCTACTCTTGAATCTCCAAGGAATTGTGCCATGTCAAAACATACAATGTGGTCAAGAGAATTCATTTGGAGAAGTGCCGCACCTTCATCGGCGGCTCGCTGTTCTAATGATCCACTGCTTTTGTTTGACAGCCTTTCAATCTGGATGTTTGCATTCTGTTTTGCCAACGTAGATAGGGTAGCAAAATCACCTCTAGACGGCGTTCTATTTTCAACAATGCTACCACGCCTTTCAGACAACCACTCGATTACGGTTTCACTTAGTGGCGTTGGAGTTAAAATTATTCTCGGGGGCCTTCTATCTGAGTAATGGTCTACAACGAACATTGCAACAGATTCTCCCTCGTCTCCTCTGTGTATTACTGGCCAATTTTCCTGACCTTTTATGACTCCTTCATCTGCATGAAGAACAACTATTGCAGCGAGGTCGCCCTTTACGCCGATTCCTATTGCGTCGCAATCTCTGTACACTGTTGAATAAATTACTTGCTGGCTTGTAACGCTTCTAACCGATTTTATCATGTCTCTATTCTGAGCTGCCTTTTCATATTCCATATTTTTCGAATATTCATCCATTTGAGTAGCTAATTCTTCAATTAATTCAGTAGCATTTCCGTCCAATATTTTTCGAACATTTTGCACCCTATCAGAATAATTTCCCGCTTCTATGCAAGGCCCAGCGCACAACCCAATGTGCATCGAAAGACAACCTTGTGGAAGTAGTTCGTTGCAGTCTCGAATACCAAAGTTTCTTCTCAACAACTGAACTACTTGCTTTGCTGCTCCCGCATTGGGAAATGGGCCCCACCTCCATGCATCTTCAGGAGGGTGTCTTGTGTACAATATCTTGGGAAATTCTTCCTTTGTCAGTGCGAGAAAAGGAAACGATTTGTCGTCTTTTAACATTGAGTTATATCTTGGCCTATGTTGTCTTATCAATTGTCTTTCCAAGACCAGTGCTTCTTGAGGAGAGTTCGTAACTATACATTCAATTTCATCGGCTCTTCTTACTAATTCAGGTATCATTGCTCTATCAGGATTTGTTGCAAAGTATGATCTAATTCTCTGAGATAATACAGTAGCTTTTCCTACATACAAAACTCTGTCAGATTTTGTTTTGAACAAATAGACGCCGGGATTCGGAGGCAAATTAACCGAACTGGGGTCCACCGGCATGAGATGGTTGTGTAACCAATATTTGATGAACACATCGACAATCAGATTAGGGTAAAAAACATCATTGATGAGGTTTAGCCGTTGGTATGGTGAGAGGGCCCTTAGCAAGAATTCTCTCACGTCTCGCTGAATTCCCGAGAAATCTCGAAACTGCTTGGGATGTTCCCCGTGATATCTGCCTTCCCGGTTTGGCAGAATACTTGGGAGTTGTAAGGTCAGCACTCCACGCACCAATTACTGAACTCATTGAGTTGGGATATGTTATTGAAAGAAAGGCGCACGTCATCGGTGGTGGTTCAAGAAAGAGAAAGGTCTACCACATAACTGAATTGGGCAGAGAGAATTCATCAAGTAATTTGAAGCGAAAAGAAAAGGTTGGCTCATTTTTTGGAGACCTGCCTGAAAGGCAAGAAATAATCGGTAGGGATGATTTAATCTCAGATATATTGCAACATGATAAGGTAATTCTCAAGGGACTTCCTGGAATAGGAAAGACATCAATTTTGCATGAGATTTCCCTGAAATTTGTGGAGAAAGGAAAAACTGTAAGATATTCAACAATGGAATCATTCAAAGATATTGCAGATATCTTTGCTGACTGGGGTTTAGAATACACCGACGAGGAGGCTGTTCTAGCTAATTGTAAGAATGATGTATTGATAATCGATGAGTTTCAGGAGACAAATCAAAGGCATCAAAAAAGAATCAAAGATTTCTGTAAGAAATGTAAACTAATGATTCTTGCGACCAGGCCTCCTACGTTGTTTTCAGATGGTTTTGAAGTAATTGAAGTCCCTCCATTACCACTTGAATCAGCAGTAAAATTATTGCCACCTAAAACTGATGATAAAGAACTAATTGTCAGCAGACTGGGGTGTCATCCATTAGCGATACAACTGCATGATATTTCCTCCGTACTACCAGAGGAAGGTGAAGATTTACAATCGTGGGTAAAAGACGTTATTTTGCAGGATTTATCTGAACAAATGAGTGCTGTAAATGAGTTGTCAATGTTACCTGTACCGGTGCTTGTTGAAAATCTAAAAAACGAGGATAAAGTTCCCGATTTAGATGAATATGCGCTATTGAGGTGGTACGAACACGGGGTTGAATTACAACACCTTGTAAGGAATGTAAATTCGACAAATATTGCTGTTGAAGATTACCAAAATGCCGCAGATTATTGGAAAACTATCGAAGGTGATTCTGCAAGATTAGTAGAATTATTCTTGAGAATAAAATCAGGTCAAGACATTGAGAATTTCTTAATGGCAAATGCGGAATCTCTGATGGTAAGGTCGAGCGCTGGATTAGCATCCTTAATCGATGATGCAATTTCTAGAAAACCATCTGAAAACTTACACAGGATAGCTGCAATTGTTGCTATTGAAAGAGGTGAAGCAGATATTGCTGAGAACCATGTCTCACAAATAAATGCTGATGATTTGCAACATTCCCTGAATTTACTACAGGGCAAAGATAGCAAATTATCAGATTCCGTCGACGATGTGAAATTAATATTATCAGAAGCATCTAGAATAATCGATGACCAACTGCCAGATTCGAAGAAAGAAATTGATGTTGGTTATTTACTAGACAAAATAAGTTTGAATTCTCTTGATGAAAATAAAAGAAAAGTAGTACTGGTAGCAATAGCAAAAATTAGACATGCGGCATTTCTAGCAAGCGAAAAGTGGTCGCAGGCTAACGATATAATTGAAAATTTGATTGCTATTTCACATGAAAAAGACCCTCAGGTTATGCAAATGAAGTTAAGGTCAAAGATCTCAGAAACTCCAGAAAATTCTCCGAGTTTTGAAAAATTAGTCAATGAAGTTTTCAAAATCAAAGGAATAAGAGGAAAGATGCTACAAATCTCACTAATCGCTAAATGCAGTGAAAAACGTGGAAAAAACCTACTTGAAAAAGTAACGTTGCCTGAGTTGGCCGAACAATCCAACCTCAATTCTGCTAGGAGATTATCGGCATCAATCTGGTATTTGCGAGCGAAATTTCAAACTCACAATCGATTTTCTTCCATGGCAGAAGCAATTTCCCTTTGGAAAAAATCACTTTGTCCTAATGCCAGTAGATTGGCGGCGGATATGATTCACAAAATGATTTAAATTTCGGTTTGATTGTGACATTTCGAAAAATCGAAGAATAACAACAATCAAATGCAATCGCATTAAGGTGTAACTTATGGTGAAGGGCAGAGCGTATACTGCTTTCATTGTTCTCGCCATGTTATTGCTTTCTCCCTATGTTAATTCTGTGGAATTAACGCCCAGTGAGATTTCTGAAACTACTGGTAGAGCTCAAACGATATGGTCTGGAAATATAGTGCTAAACAATAATTATGGAGTCGCAGTAACCGATGAACTTGTGATTTCAGCCTGTACAAATGTAACCATGGCGAGTGGGGTAAGAATTTATGTTGACGGACGATTGACTGTTGAAGGAACAAAAAGTTGTCCGGTTTACTTTGATTACGCTGGAAGCGGAGACCATATGGGTATTCAGTTTAACACATCATCAAACGGTAGAGGAAGTAAAATTGACAATGCATCAATAATCCATTCTACATACGGAATCACAATCTACGGCTCGAACCCACATTTGGCTAATGTAACAATCTTTGACGCAGATGACGTTGCTGTTGATTTATTCAATTCAGCAACTCCTACAATCAGAAACCTGGAAATTAATGAATCGGGGCAAGATTGGATAACTCCTCAATATTGGAGATATGGGATTGGATTGTCTGTTGGAGCAGGTTCTGCTCCAAATGTAGACGGTATGAAAATCACAAATGCTGTCACGCGAGGACTCAATATGTGGGGTAACTCAGGAGGACTATACAGAAATATTTCAATCGACAATGTAACTGGAGCACTCTTGGCTATGTCTGCAGGTATATGGATCGAGGATAGTATACCTCTAATAGAGTCTGTAAGTGTTGACAAATCCGACCATGGTGTCATAGTCAGGCACATAACAGATGGAGCGATTACCAGAGCGGTAATCAGAGATTTGGATATCACGAATTCAATGTATGTTGCGATGATTCTTGACAAAGAGGATCGTACAAATTACACAAATTACCAGAGCGCTGTAATCGATGGTTTGACAATATCTGGAACTGGAGGGCCTTCTGCAAAAACCCCCGGCCTCGCAACCGCAACTCTTGAGATAAACGCAACCGGTGCTTGGATTGAAAATTCAAACATAGAAGACAATTCAGCAGTAGGTGTGAAACTCTATTTCGTGGACTCGACCACAATCTTCTCGAATCTTACCATCAATAACTCAGGAGGCAGTGGGACTGGTGCAAATGCGGCCGGGATCTCAGTTAGGTCATCTTATTTTGCTCCAACTTTCAACAATTTAGAGGTGTCAAATTCAACAGGTCCTGCCGTTTTTTCAAAAAGTGGTGGTGCCATACAAGGTAAAGATTGGAATTTGCACAACAACGGTCAAGAAGGATTCTTTTTGGACAGTGCATCTACAATCGTAGAGAATTTATCTCTCAGTAATAATTCAGATTCAGGCGCTCATATTTATGATGCGAGATACGTCTATCTTTACAATGTTAGTTCCGAAAATAATGGAGATGCTGGACTATTATTCGAGAGGGCCAATGACATAGAAACAACTTCTGGGGATGTTAAATGTGTTAATTGCAGTTCTAAGAATGACGCTAAAGGAGTCACTATAATCGATTCTGTAGACCTATACTTAGAGGGCTTAACAGTCCAAAATCCCGTAACTGGGTCATCGATTGTCGCTGACAACGGCGGTCTAAACATTGGAGTTCAGGGTGGAAGATTCCATCTCAAGGATGTTGTAACATGGCAAAATTCTTCATTACCAGCAATATCGATTGTTTCCGCTGAGGCCGAAATAGACGGGTTGGAGATGTATGGTGCACATGCTGGGCTTCACTGGGATGCTGACCACAATCAGGAAAGAAACAGTATTCTATCGAATGCATCACTTTCAGGAACCGATTGTTTGATACTCTCAAATCATGATCAACTCTATGGAAGTAATATCAATATCACAAACGATTGTTTAGGAGACTTAGACTTCACTAATGTCAAATTAAACTGGACTGATCTTGAGGATTTTGGATCCCATGTACTTAATGTTGATACCAATTCAAACCTTCATCTCCATCAACCAGTCAATATCGATTATCAATCATCTGTAATTTCTGGCAATGGTTGGATTGAAGAAGCCTGGGATATTCAAGTATGGGTCTTGAACAACAATAGCAATGGTGTGCCAGACGCTTTTGTTGAACTTGGATTCGACCAGTTGGAATCTGAAATGAACCACAATACGGACGATTACGGATGGGCAAGCTTCCCCGATCTTAGGGGGAAGAAGTTTACCAGTGTAGGAGAAAGTCCTTACACAGATGTGACGATTAATTGCTCATACGATGGAATAACAAATTCAACCTCAACAATTCTAGATCAAGACAGAGTAATATGGTGCCACTTGCCACTTGCAAATCAGGCCCCGTTCTTGATTTGGGATACTCCTGTTGACCAAACGATATTCTCCTCAAAGTCAGAGGTAATATTCAACGCTTCAAGGTCTTGGGACCTTGACGATGATAGTTTAACCTTCAAATGGAATTCCTCGATTGATGGTGTTCTTCTTGAGGGAACAGCATCTGAATTTACAGCAAACGAAGATGGAATTACAAACCCACTTGTGAATCTTTCAGACGGAATCCACAACATTGAACTTGAGATATGCGACGTGGATTTTTGCGTATCTGAGACGAGGACCATCGAGCTTGCAAACCAACCTCCACTAATCGTATTGACTACCGATCCTGCTCTGAATCCTTGGGGCGAATTGATATCTCCAATAACGAAATTAGTTCACTATAATTTGAGTGGAACTTATGACCCTGAAAATGATTCAATGACGTGTTCATGGTCATGGTTATCATC
>JAYPOA010000058.1:0-10530 GCA_038130705.1 Methanobacteriota archaeon
TCTCTAAATCAATAGAATCAGAACCATTCAAATGTTGTATTCGTATGAAATGTGTCCCTCTTCCAACCTCGAGAGATGCTCGAATATCATTCATGGAATATGATTTTGTTACACTGTCGAGTTCTTCCCATGTATTTTGGTCAATATCATAAATTGTAACCTCTAAATCAAAAATGTCACCTTCTACAATCACTTCAATTAGGTGAATAGATTCATTCCAACCAGTTGTCTCGATTCTGAGCATGTCTCTGTAGTCACCCATATGTAGAGTTAATTCACCAGTCTCTATCCTTCCATCAAGTTGTATCAATGGATAACTCGAATTGTCGCTTACAGATGTTAGGGGTCGCAAACTTGGTGCATCTTGTTCCCAACCTGCATCATAGTGCCTGTATCTCGACATTGAAGCAAACCAAATGCAATCACAATCCCAAGAAAATTCAACGTAATCCGAATCAGAAAGAGACCTTATTCTATCTCCGATAGAGGCATTGACCCATTCCGAAGAATAGTTTTCAGAATAAACAAACCTGTACATTAGTGGAATCGGTTCAAGCGCTTCGTTCACAGAATTTGTAATAACAAGTGATTCAAACGTGGGTAAGTGATGTTTGAAATTCATCTGTCCGATTCCAGCAATCGAATCTAAATGATTGAGTTGAGTCAAATCTTGCTTATTGTATAGGTGTGTTCTGAGTGCCCAAACAGTTCCAACGTCTGGACTCGTTACTGAAATTATTATTCTTCCGTCTTCAGGAATAGTGATTACAGATTTTTCATTCGAGTCTATTGATGTATTGACATTGAGATTGATGGTTTTTGGAATCATAATTTCTGAGGTCTGATTCTGGAAGTGGAATTTTACGTCAATAGCAGCGGAAGAAGAAATAACTTCTGAAACTAGGATTTGTCCTGCTGTAACATTATGTGCAAAAACGTCTGCTGTGTCATCTAACAAGTTACCGGCAATGTAAACACCTTCGCAATTATGAGTCGCTCCTGACAAGTTACATGCCGAAATTTCTGTAGTATTGAATGTCGAACTTGGGCTTGGTCTAAGGTTTGGTAATTCTGCGGTTACAGGTACGGCGCCTTGACAATTATTCATATTTTCAAATGTCAAAGTGTAGTTACCCGCATCTATTTGTCTGTAAATATCTGTTGAGTTGTTCAATGAGATATTCATAGAATCTTGAAGCTCGACATAGGAGTTTTCACAATCAAACCACAAGATTCCTTCTTCTGCTTCGAAATCAATAGTTGTAGGTGATGCAGATGTCAAAGGAATTATCAAAATTGCAAGGCACACCACTATGACCTTGTTCCCCATGATTACAGGCGAGCGTTCATTAGACTTCAAATCATTCAAGACTTACTTACATTTGGCATGCTATATGGCGGATATAGGTAGGACGGTTTTATCTCGCCAGAGATATTCCAGAGTTTGGGGTCTTGGGGATAGAAAAACTCCAGCATCACTCACTCCCGGCATTGTATTATCTTCATCAGAACACTTCGATTTGAAGTATGCACCCTTTGTATCACATTCTGATGGTAGAATTCCAAAGGGGATTGAAATCCATTCAAGGGCTCCGTTTGCTCCTTGGGTTTCTTCAGAAAATGGGCCCAACATGTCTGCGTCGATCGGACATGTCCTTCCACCATCATTCGAGGAGGCTGATGCTGGACAATCTGCAACGAAAGGAGATATTTTACCTATATCATGGCAGGCAATGAATCATGATGAAGAATTGTTGGCTGAAGGATTGAACCCAATAATAGTGGTTCTGACCGACGCATTGCAATTAGCTAATCGACCTGGAAGGCTGGTTGAAGCAATCGTGAAAATAAAGCATACATACCCATCATCTTTGCTTTGGACTCCTGGGATAGGTGGGCCCGATAATTGTGCTGTTCTTGCATGGTTTGGGGTGGATTTGTTTGACACTGTAAGGTCTAAACAAGCGGATTCAGTAGGTGCTGTAATAACCTACAATGGACCAAGATATTCAGAAGAGGATAGCGAATATTTCCAACATTGGAAATTCGCATTGGATGAAGTTCGTTCCGCAATCAAAACCAACAAACTGCGTGAGTTAGCAGTGGCTCAATCTCTTTCAAGTCCTCGACTTGTTGAGCATATGAGATACCATGACAAATTGGTCTCAAATCAAGATGGGGTTTTAGAAAGTGTGGTGTCAGAATCTACAACTTTGCAAATAAATTCAACAGAATCACACGATGATCCAATAATTGTAGATTGGGTAAATTATATCTCAAATGAATACGTAACCCCTGACAGTTTGGATAAGGTGCTAATATTATTGCCATGCTCTGCACGCAAACCATATTCATCATCAAAGTCTCACAAATTGTTTAGAAACGCTATTTCTCACAATGCAGTACACGAGATTATGGTAACTTCTCCGTTAGGGTTAGTTCCCCGAGATTTAGAAGCAGTTTGGCCAGCTGGCCACTATGACATACCCGTTACAGGGGATTGGAATCTTCAGGAATTGAGCCGTGTAAAATCTATGTTGAAATCACTGATTTCAAGAAATGATTACAGAGTAATAATAAATCACTCTTCAGTTAAATTTGATATTGATATACCAGTAATCGACACAAGGCAGGGTGATAAAGCTACCAAAAATTCTGCACTTGAGAGGTTGAACCATGCAGTTATTTCAAATGTAAAATCTAAGAAAAGAAACGGTACTTTGGCAAATCTAGATACATACCGTTCTGTATCTAGATATCATTACCTCAATGATAAATGGTTAGATGGATGCGACATAAGTGGAAGATTTCCAAGGTGGAAAATAATGAAGGACGGCAATCAGATTGCCATGTGGGCACCAGAGAGAGGTAATTTTTCAATCTCTAAAGCGGGTATTCAAATCTTAGATGAATTGGATTCTTTGAGAAGGTTGGAACTTATTGAAGGTGAAAAATGGAAAGGCGACATCACTCTCAACATACTGAAGTCGTTTGATTCTAAGATTAGATTAGGAGAAGACATTCTTGTAATGCAGGAGGGTAAATGTGTTGGCTCTGCGAGGGCTTTGGCACCAGCATGGGAATGGAAAAACACTCCCGGAAAATTAGCAAAAATGCATCATAGGCTCTAATTTTGGCACATTTTGCCATGCGTAGTGGTTAATAACAGGTGATAGGTCGGCAACCTGCTCGGAGGTATCGATATGGCACGAATGTATGCTAGGAGAAAAGGCAAGTCCGGTTCAACCAAACCTCATAATGAAACACCTCCTGAATGGTCAAATACAGATTCAAAAGAGATTACTAATCTAATTATTGAACTTGGAAAAGCAGGTCACACAACTGCTCAAATTGGAACAATTCTAAGAGACCAACACGCAGTTCCAGATGTTAGAGCTGCGCTCGGTGGTAAGAGAATTGGCGCTATCCTTGCAGAAAACGATATTGGAGGAACTTACCCTGAAGACATGATGAACCTAATGCGAAAAGCAGTTGGTATCATTGAACACATGGGGTCTGGAAACCACAAAGACCTACACAATAAGAGAGCTCTCGAACTTACTGAAGCGAAAATTCGCCGTCTTGCAAAGTACTACATCAGTGAAGGAAAACTTCCATCGGATTGGAAGTACAAGAGAGATCAACTAAGATTGATGGTTGAGTAATTTCATACTCAACTTCATGAACCCCTATCTCCACGTAATAACACGGTGGAAATTTGCGTAGTCTATTTGAAACTCCAATCTTCTCAAACATTGAGGATGTTGTAAATCAAATTAGTGAGAAAATATCTAACGCCAGTGTAGTGCAAATTATTACTCCTGCTGACATAGAAGGAGTTCTATCTTTAGTTCAGGTTGAATCATCATTTTTGGACTCGAAAATTAATTACCGTCGTAAGATCTTTCCTGAAAGAAAGCATGTGATAAATTATGAACAAGAGTTACCGGATTTGGAAGGACTAAAAATTATAATCAGTCCATTCGATGAACCAAAATCGAATCTTGAAATCAAAGATGATATGATTTATTTGTCACCAATTTCGGTAGAATTTCAAACAGATAATTCGAATAAGAATCACATTGGTGTAATCGATACTGTCGCTTTGTGTGCTTGCGTTGCATCAATTATTGCTCCCCAAGGAAATAGAGTAAGAAAAGTTCGACCATTGTCAATTGCTGGAAATTGGTTAAGACAAGGTGTTGAAGTGAATTATGACCCGGTTTATTCAATTTTCAGAGACCACTTAAACGAAGAAGGGACAATCGATGTCAGACCTATTACTGAAACTGTCGAAATTGCAGATGGAATGATTCCTAATTTGCCAACAAGGATGCTAAAAAAATTGAGAATTAGATGGGGCGAAATGAGTTTCGGAGAAAGAACCGCTGCCCTTTCAGAGTTGGTACTGCCTTTACTGCGTAATGATACCATCTCAACGATGCGTTTGGAAGAATTAATTTGGCACAGAATGCTAATTCCTGGTTGTGATTTGGACATCGCTAGTCAATTGAAAATTGCAAGCGATAGTTGGCCTGATGAAGATAATGCTGCAAGATTACACGCCAGCACGGTGTCAGATAAGCTGATTTCTCAGGGACATTTTTGATTACTCAACAATTTTCAAAACCCGACTACATCCACTACATGGCATTCTGTAAGGCCTCTCCTGTGACATAATCATGTTCGGAGTATCGCACGCTGGACAATCAATCGATGGATATGTCTGCTGTTCGATTTGCGCAATTTTCTGTTTAGATTTTGGACTTGCTACTGCAGTGATTACCCATATCATAGCCGTAACAGTTGAAAGGACTCCAATAATAAATGGTTCATAAGCAAGATAAAGTGCAACTAAAATCACCGGTACAAGAGACATTTCTACCCATACCACAGTTCTCTTTTTTGTTTTTGTTAATTTGAGAGAAAAGAATAGTCCTGCAAGAATTACTCCAATTGTTACAATTGTTAATGAGATGGGAGCATTTAGTGGATTAGTAGAGGGAAATGCTTCGATTACGAATGTTGCTCTCGGACTTATATCTGTAGCAGTTAGCGTAATAGTTTCTCCGAAAGGAGTTCTCCTTTGTGTCAAGTCAAGATTATCTTCACCTTTCAGGTTAGCCGCCGTTAAACTTGTGAACATACTTGTTTGAATCTCGATATTTAGATCGTAACTTTTGAAGGTAGGCATCTGAGGATTGAATCTAACGAAATCCCTAAGTAAATTAGCCTTTGAATTATCCTTCATTATCTGTACAGTAGATATTTTCAAAAGAATAGGATGTGGTATTACTCTTGTTTCTCCTTGTAAATCGATGGAGAATCTTGCGCTTTCTAATTCACTAAAGTCAGTGCCTAACAATTCTTCTAATTCGATATCTAAGCCTTCGTACATGTAGGTAGTTGCTAACCCGCTTGCTAATTGATTTTGGAATTCATTTACTTCGACTCCGTCGATTTTTCTATTCCGTCGGTCGTCATCACTGACCATTCCCTCACTAAACATTGAAATTGCGGTTGACAAAGATGAATCATCGGTTCCTATATTGTCGAGCCCCCACCTGATCCAATATGCAATCTCTTGGTCCATTCCAAGACTAATTTCTCTTCTCATTACCAAGTAATCATCTTCAGTGTCTAAGGACATCTCTAAATTTACCGCAAGATGTGAACCTACTCCATCTGAACGAAGTGGTTCTTCATCTGGATAGAAGCCACCGCTTCCCCCTCCACCATTTTCAACTGGATATATCGTAAATTCAGTTATACCTGAGCGTATTGGAGTAGACGACTGAATTTGTATAAAAGCCTCAATGCTGATTATTTGCTCTCCTTCCGTTGTTGCAGTCCATGTCCACGTTAATCTAACAAAGTCTCCGTTGCTAGTCTGTATTGGGTCTGATGCTACATCTTGACTATTTACTCGTATTCCTAATGAATTTGCATGAGCGGCGGTTTTCTGGCCAAATGGAGATGCTACGGTTACAGAAACGTAAACATCCATACCTTCAGTAACAGGCTCGTCAACGATTAGGTCAACAATTGGAATATCTGCAGTTATGCTTGACTCATGGTCATTGCTTCCCCAGAAGAATTCTAAGACGGCATCAGACCCTGGTACGGTGAAAACGATGGTTTGTGCTGACAAAGTTACTTTCACCTTTGAAGCTGAGGGTACCGAACCTGAATCCACCTCGACATCAATCGACAAGGTTCCTGAACCAGTTGTTAAGAACGAATTCGATTGGTCTGTACTTCCTGTGTATTCATCTCCACCAATTTCCACGGTTACGGTGGCGTTAATTTGTGCTCCACCTGCATTTTCAAGTTCGTATGATATTTGGAATTCCCATGTGGATGAAGGATAACTGCCTGCCCATGAAGGATTTATTTCCCAACTTGCAATTTCAGTCTGTTGTGCGATGGAGTTCGTAATTGTTTGACTTTCTGGGTCATCGAGTAGGTCTGTAGTGAACGGGCTTAATTCACCACTACCTGACGGTCCAATTAGAAATAATTCAACAGGAGTTGAATCACAACAAACGTCAACACTTTCAGCGCTTGAATTGGGAATTGGTAACGAAGAAATGGTGAACATTATGCACAAAAAGATTTGTAGTGCAACACGCTTCATCAATCCACCCAAATCAATCTGAGACGATAAAGCACTTGAAAACTATGGCGGAATGACCCAGAAAACCTTCAAAGAGCCTTCTCTAATAAATTACCAAGTTCCTTTTCAAACAACCCTACGAGAGCTTCTCCAACTTCTCCTTGCAATTCGTCGGGTAGTATTCTCAAGCCAAGTCTTGCAGCAGCTCTACTAGCCTTCAATTCAGCATAAACAGAGCGTGCTTTTGCATTGAAATAGTAAGTAATTGCCTCTTTTATTTCGGACTTTAATTCTTCATCAGCGTCTACTTTTTCTCGAATGTAAGTTTTGATTTCATCCTTTACTAAATCTCTCAGTGCTTCAAGCATGATATCTTCCGTAGCCATCAATTCTTTCACTTGGTCGCCGAGGTTTCCAGTTAACAAGCGTTCAATTGCCATGATTGCCCGTAACAGTCAAATCTTTTGAACCCACCTATGAAATAATAAATCTCCAACACTCAGTTTAAACCATGGAATTTTCGACAATTGGCTATGAAGACTCGACAGAGGAAGCAACTGTTAGGCTTCAACATGCAGACATTTTGGTTGTATGGGGAGAATAATCAATTCTTGGAATTATCACGTCGACGCAACTCGATAAAAATGGTAATTGTGGACAGATTTGTGAACTTGACATACTGGTTGACCCGACTACTCAAGAAATAACAAAGTGGAGGCCAAAATACTCTGTTTATACCGACGATGGCGAGCCAATTTCAGTCGTGCACCATCAATAAACCATTATCTTCGATTATAGCATACCCTATCCTCTCCAATTGAACAATGGTGCCGATAGGATAATTGTGATTTTCCAACAATCCTGTCACTTCGTTTATTGTTTTGTCATCTGCAATCCTTAATGTGGTATTCTTGCCTTGTGAAGTCCAGTGTACGATTGGTCGCTTATCGGAGCGATCTATCGATTCGACAAATCCATCTGCACTTATGTCGCAAAAATCTTTCAATCTTATGGCCTTGTTAGAATCTTCTCTTTCAATAAAAATTGAGGATTGAATAGTGATTACTCTTTGATCCATTTCTGTCTCGGGGTGAGAACTGATTGATAGACTACTTGGATAATCACCTGAAAGTTGAATTTCTACTGGGTTCCTTACAAATGATAACCTCGGAGCGTTAGGTTCTATCACTTTTGTATTGTGTGAATATAACGTAGAAAGAGGGACTGCAATGTCCTTTTGAGTTAAAGCTAACTCAATCCAGAATGACCTTAATGCTTCAGGCTTTATTCCTCTCCTAAAAAGAGCCGATAATGTAGGAAGTCTCGGGTCATCCCAATCATCGAATTTACCTTCAGCAATGTCTTTCTTCATTTGTGATGTGGAAAATGAACCAAATTCGTGTACCTTTACTCGACCCCAATAAATTGTTTCAGGGTAGGTCCAACCAAAATGTTCGTATAGCAATTTTTGTTTCCTTGTTGAATCCATCAAATCTTTTCCTCTGATGATGTGTGTCACGCCCTGTAAATGGTCTTCAATAGCAGATTGAAAATCTAATAGTGGCCATACTCGCCACTTATCGCCAACTCTTGGGTGAGCGTTGGTTTGTATTCGAGCCGCAGGCCAGTCTCTTAATGCAGGATTTTTTTGGTCCATTCCAGTCTTCATTCTAAGCACGGCATCTCCTGGATTGAAACCGTCAACTTGATTCATTTTTCCCCACAACTCGAGGTTTGTTTCTATATTGTTAATTCTACAAGGACAATTTTCATTTTTCAGTCTGAATTCTCTAAAATCATCTCCAGAACATGTACAGACATATGCAAAGTCTGTTTCAATTGATTTCTTTGCATATTCATGATATCTGTCCATCCTTTCACTTGCAATTACTATGCGATGGGCTGGAAAGCCACACAGTTGCTCTTGTTGTTTTGGAATTGATTCGTATGCAGACAACATAGGAGGTTTTACTGTAGTATCTGTATCATCGAATCTTAGAATTAATTCTCCACCCAAGTCTCTTGCGTATTCGCCATTAATCACCAAACCTCTAGAATGGCCAAAAGATAGGGGTCCATTCGGGTTAGGTGCAAATCTCAATACGGGTTTTCGGTTGCTCAAGTTTGGTAATTCTGGTAAACCTTCTCTTCTTTTTTGTTCCTTTTTTTCTAGCAATTCAGGTGCTACTGATTCAAGGATTTGGCGGATGTGTTCTACACCATTTTCTTCTGCCAATTTATTTGCAATAGTGACTTCTTTAGCAACTAATGGTGCTATTATTTTTCCAAATTGTCGCAAATCAGAGCGAGAACCCATTATTCTACTTATTACCGATCCTGCTTGACCTTTACCATCATATTGGTAGCTGTTTTGTAGTGCGAGATTCCGAATAAGTTCCAGCGTTTCTTCATCTGGCTCCCACGACATGGTCATGGCTAGGGGGCCGAGTTTTTCAAAACAAGGTTTTCTGATTCGAATTAGGCCTTGGAGGAGTTTTACCCCCCCATGCCTTCTCAACAGTCTTCCAAGACCACCTCAAGCATTCATGAGGAGTATCTCCAGAAACAAGTTTTTTGATTGCAGTAATCGTTTTAGGGTCAGATGGATACCCACTTCCAATATCGAAACCTATTGAATCCGATATTTGTTGTATAATCTTATCTCGGGTAACTTTGGCAATAATGCTCGCAGCGCCCACACAAAGGAATTTCTCATCCGCTTTATGCTCAGCAACACATTCTCTTTTTGATAATCTTGATACATTTTTTCCAAATCTTTCAGCATTAACATCACAGGCGTCAAGGATTACTTTTCCTTGGGGCATGTTTTCTAATGCCTCAGCAAACAATTCGACTTCTAATTTGTTTAAGTTGTCCGAATTGTCTATTCGCTCTGGCGAACAAATCACTACCTTGTGGGGCATTTCAATCAATTTTTCATAAATTTCATTCCTCTTTTTGACAGACAATAATTTTGAATCTTTAACTCCTAAATCTGAAAGTTGGTTTTCAGAGATTTGTGCGAATGCACAAACCACGAGGGGTCCAATTACGGGACCTCTGCCTGCTTCATCAACACCTATTTTCATTATATCACTACAAATCCAAGTCATCTAAATCAAACATCGAAGGAATCTCCTCTTTTGGTTTTGGGACAGTTCTATCCGTTACCGGCACAATGTTATCTGGTAGCACCACATTTGCATCGTGAGGTTGACTCATATCCCCTTGTGATATACTCTCACTTAGGTTTTCGATTTTGCCTTTAATTGCATTTATGTCATGGTGGTCTAAAACAGTATTTGCCGCCGTCACCAGACGCTCATCAACCGGTTCCATTGCAGGTTCAGATGGTTTACTTGAAGCCTTGAACATACCAGTGAATGCATCGGAAGGGATTTGAAGAGATTCTACGATTTCAGGTTCAGTTTGACGTTTTTTAGAGAATTCTGCCATCCAATCTTCGTTATTTTTATCCGAATTTGTTTCTGGGTTTGCGAGTTGTATTTTCTCCAATCTTGCCTTTCGGTCATTTAGTGATTTGTTGATCATCACTCCACTGACGATAATTGCTAGCAGAACTAATTTCCAAGCCCAGATTGTTTTCAGCACGTACCCTATCCCTGAGGATAAGGAGTCTACGACAGAACCGTCACTCTCAGTTTCTTTTGCGGTAGCATCAAAACTTGAACTTGCTGAATAAATGAAGGGTTTATCCTCAGCAAGGCGACTATTTGCTGTTATGTTGAGGAAGAAATCGTCACTAGAATATTGGTCATCAGGTAAATCAGCCCATCCTCTAAACGTAAAATTGGCTCCCACGGGGATGTCAATAATCTCAAATGACCTAATGTTGCCATTTGTCCCTTCATATATGGCTTCATTTGGCGGTATAAATGACATATCTGTGTAAT
>JAYPOA010000059.1:0-392 GCA_038130705.1 Methanobacteriota archaeon
TGAAGAAGAAAGTGACCCATTAATCGAAGCCGAGTTGCTTTAGTGCCTAATACAATAGCAGACAAAAATAACCAAATGCTTCCGAATAGGGCATAGTGTTATGTCAAGCAACGCTTTGATTGGCAGTCTCAAATCGAACAACTCCCAATACTCATCCGATTTTAGTGGGAAAGATGTTCCAGGAAGGGCTGGAAAGAAGTTGTTAATTCTTACCTGCATGGATTCCAGAATAATTCCTCACGAGGTTTTTGGCCTTGATTTAGGTGATGTAAAGGTCGTAAGAAATGCTGGAGGGCAACTCAACCCGGAGGTTGAGAAAGACATCGTTCTTGCAAGTCATCTTCTAGACTGCCACACGATTGTAATTATGCCACATACACGCTGTGCTATGG
>JAYPOA010000059.1:402-10345 GCA_038130705.1 Methanobacteriota archaeon
CTTCCTTTGGCCGATGTGCGTCAAAAATTAACAGACATGTCAGGCAAAGATTTCTCAGAGTTCAATCCGAGAATGATCGAGGACGCCCATTCCAAACTTCGAAATGATGTTGAAAGCCTTCGAACCAATCAACTCTTGAAGGACGGAGTAGAAGTCTTTGGCGCCATCTATGACGTTGATACTGGACAAGTAAATTGGCTAAACTAACATCCACTAGTCTAATCTGATTAAGAAGGAGTTATCTTCTTTCCATCAGCCATCTGTGCAAACCTACCTTGCTCTCTTGGATGAACAACATCAGCAGCTCCCCATGGCCATCCACCGAATTGGGTAGCTCTGTAATCAGCGAATGCTTCGACGATTTCCTTGTTGGTATTCATTACAAAAGGACCGTATTTCACTACCGGTTCATCGATTGGCTTACCTTGCAAAATCAGTACTCTTACCGGTTCATCTCCTGCGCTGATATTAACTGGGATACTCGGGTCTAATTGCATGCCATACCTCGGAAGTAGAGACTGACCTTCAACATCCGCATTCCCTCCATTTATGTGATACACCATACGGTTTACTTTCCCATCTGTTGTTGGAACCTCAACAGATTCTCCTGGTTTGACAGATATGATGTAAATTCCAACTTCATTATCCGGATTGTGAGCCCATGAAGCCTTAGGAGCAGGCGGTGCTTGGATTTCATTCCACTTTCCAGATATTACTCTGACTTCTCCGCCCAATATTTCGTATGGAGGTACTTCGTTTGCCCAAATCATTTCATAACCTGGTTCTGCAAACTTGTCTTTTGCTGGCAAATTTAGCCAAATTTGGAATAGGTCAAGGCGGTTATCTTTGTCCATGTTTACTAACGGGAACATCTCTGAATGCATTAAACCAGACCCAGCAGTCATCCATTGAACATCCCCAAATCCGTATCTTCCAGTTGCTCCACCTGAATCAAAATGGTCTACTAAACCCTCTAAGACGATCGTTACTGTCTCAAATCCACGATGAGGGTGAGCAGGGAATCCTGGAACTACGTCTCCATGATACATTTTCCACTCATTTGCCTCGTCGAAGTCGGAACCAATATGTCTTCCAACAAGTGGTTCATTTGGCCCCATCACCTCATTTCCAGCAGGGTATAGGTCTAAATGATGGACGCAGAAGAGAAACGGGTCAAGCGTATCTCTCACGAAATCCATGTGCTTGTTGCTAATTACAGCCCTCTTCCCCATGGTCGTTGGTAGTGCAGGGGTTTTTTCAATAGTTGGTTTCAACCTTGGTGGTTAGTATCGTCTGTATTGAGGTCTGGCTTTTCGGGAGGGAAACCAATTACGCTTGCTAGCCAACCTATAGTAGCACAAACAACCACTGCACCGATGGTTGAGTGAATAGTCCAACCGAATGGGAGTACGTGTAAATCTCCATCTTCGATCCAATAACTAACGTTACTAATATCACTAGCTTTCAGATACCATGAAACCATAACCACAATCACCTGGGTTGCTACAATAAACGGAACGTAAAATTTAGGCCCCCATTTTTGGTAAAGAGGCAGTGCTAATTCCACAATCATCGCCCAAGCAAGGCCCATGTAAAGAATATCATTATCGAATGTAGTGTAAACGTATACTCCGATTGTGTGGAATGTCAAAATCAGAAACATGGTTCCTCTTGCTGGATTCCATCTTTGTAAGAAAATTAGAACCATACCACAGGTAATCGCTGCTTGGATATACAAAGACTGTAATCCGAACGAAAGGCTGTCCTCATAACTTTCATTGTTACAAAGATCTAAGCTACTACTATAACAAAATGACTCGATAGGAGAAATCCAAAGATTTGCAAAACGGAACATCAACAATATTACGCTCCACATCGCGCCTACTCCGAAAATTAACAACATTTGAGATTTTAATCCAGAAGTCCCTGATTGAGGGTTTGCCCAAGCAGACCACACCGGCGCAGAAACCGACATACACAGACCGATGAAAAGACCTATGTGCGTGGGAGATAATAGAATATCAAGGCTTGATTCTACACCGAGAGTTTCATGCCAAATCATGTCACCAAAACCAGAAATACCGAAAATTATGATTCCGTATACCCCGGGTTTATGTTGAGGCTCCAATCCCTTCAAGGCTTCAAATGGATGACGGATTAAATGAGACATTCCTTCCTCAGGAAGTAGAGCATAGAAGATGTAGGCTCCATATGCGGTTGCACCAGAGTACCAGACAGCGTGCCAAGGTGTGAAGAAAGTGTCATCAACAGTTCCTGAAATGTGAGCAAATGAATCAATTAACAAGCCACCTAAACACCACAAACCTAACGCTAATACAATTATGTCGTAGTATTTTTCACCAATACTCGGAAGCTTTCCCCACCTTTTATTGAGGAAGTATCCCAATCCTCCTGCTATTGCTAAAGTTCCAAAAAAAATCGTCGGGAATCCAAATAGTAAATCTGGTCCTGCATGGTCTCCTGCCATAATCGATAATTCCAATCTTCTCAAATAAATATTTACTAACAATATTGTTACTCCATCACGTTTTCAGAATTTATTAGTTCAACCACGCCGTTATTTTCTATGACTAAAATATTGAATCAATTATGCTTCCTCGACCACTAACATTCAAGTGTCTTCAGAATTAGCATTGTTCATGGTTGAGCACCCAACGATAGGGACGAGAGTCAAAATCCAAGTTGAGGGCCCTGCTGGAGAAACATCACATCAAGGAGTTGTTTTACCAGGTGCTGCAGATGACCATCTAACCATAAAATTGGCAAATGGTTACAATATTAGCCACCCAATGATTATGATTACTTCAATAGAGGAAATTGGTGATTCTAATCCATCAATGGTTGATGTACCGAATATATCTCAAAATCAATCTCTGCCCAAAGTAACTATCATCCACACTGGAGGAACTATCGCTTCAAAGGTTGATTATACAACTGGAGCTGTGATTGCGAGATTCGAGCCAGAAGAATTACTTGCAAGTGTTCCAGAAATTCTTGAAATTGCCAACATTGATGCCGTCAAAATTGGTAATATGTGGTCTGATGACGTTCGACCTCAACATTGGAACATGATGATAGATGCCTGCCAGCAGGCTTTCGACAATGGCTCGGTCGGAGTTGTGATTACTCACGGAACTGATACGCTTCATATCAGCGCCGCAGCACTATCGTTTGCTTTTGCAGGTAAAGGCGGACGCCCAGCTGGGAGAATTGTTTTCACAGGTTCTCAAAGATCAGCGGACAGGGCATCTACTGATGCTACTGAAAATCTAATCTCCGCAGTTTATTGGGCTGCTAATGGTGATGATGTAACGGGCTACAAAGATGCGTCAGTTACCGTAATGCACGCAGGCTCTGGAGACGGTGTTTGCGCTGTTTCTCCAGGCATAGGAGTACGAAAAATGCACTCAACAAGAAGGGATGCCTTTCAGACTATTAACAACGAAAGAATCGCAGAAATATCAATTACAAAAGATGGGTTATCACATTCGACAATCCAATCAGGGGAAGAAAGGGAAGTAATGACTCCACTAAAATACAACACTGATATCAAAATAGCACAGTTCATTGCAGGACCACACCTCTATGCTGACTTATTGCAATCCGCAGAATCAAGTGGCTATGCAGCGATTTTGATTCACGGAACGGGTCTTGGACATCTTCCAATTGAGAATTCTAATGGTGATGCTCAAGAAAACGACGATTTAGCGAGAACGATTGAAAATATGTCTATTCCAGTCATTGTTGCAAATCAGTGCATTCACGGACCAGTGGACCTTAATGTATATTCTAAAGGTAGAAATCAACAGGCGATTGGCGTACTTGGCCATGGTTCAACAGCATCACCTGAAGCACTTTTGACGAAAATTCACTATGCCCTATCTAACGACATGGGGCTTGACGTACTGCAAATGGACCTTTGTGGAGAGAACTCTCCAATAATAAATTCTTGACCGTTTTAATCAATAACCGTGTAGGAGTGGAACAACTGATGTCAGGGAATACTAGTGACCAACTAGAGGACCTAAGATATCGGCGTGAGCAAGCTTACATGGGTGGTGGGATAAAACGCCTTGAGTCGATAAGACAAACTGGCAGAGGTACTGCTAGAGAAAGAATTGGCAATCTTCTTGATGAAGACACGTTTGTTGAAATCGACACTTTCCTAACACACAGAACAGCTGACCACGGGATGTTCATGCATGAAACACTTGGAGATGGTGTTGTGTGCGGTCATGGAACAATTAACGGTAGGAGAGTGTATTGTTTTGCTCAGGATTTCTCAGTACATGGAGGCTCCATGGGTGAAATGCATGCAAAGAAAATCGCAAAGGTCGTAGAAATGGCGGAGCGTTCCAAGACTCCAATCGTTGGAATTTGGGATGGCGGAGGCCAGAGGGCACACGATGGGATTTCTTCTCTTGCAGGAACTGGAGAACTACTCGATAGATTAGTTCAATGCTCAGGTCGTATCCCGATGATATCTCTCGTGCTTGGGCCCGTAGTAGGCGTGTCGGCACTGGGTGCAAGCCTAGCAGATTTTACGATTCTTGGAAGTGAACACGGTCAGTTATTCATGTCATCACCTCTTGAAACACCGGAATGCATCAACGGAGAAATCGATGCCAGCGGACTTGGTGGAGCGGAATTACACGCAAGCCGATCTGGTATTGCATGCCTCATCGCAGAAGATGAAGAAGAAGCATGTATTCTTGCAGGTGAGATTCTTAGTTTCCTACCAGACCACAATATGGCAAGTCCTCCGCTGGAGGAAACTGCTGACGAGGATTCAAGATTAATTCCAGAACTTGAGACCTTAGTTCCAGATAATCCGAATAGGCCATATGACATGGTGAAAGTAATTTCTGAAATTGTTGATGACGGATTGTTTGTTGAGTTATTCAATTCTTATGCTGAGAACATAATTATCGGATTTGCAAGATTAGGTGGAATGCCTGTTGGAATCGTTGCGAATCAGCCAAAGGTCCTTGCTGGTTGCCTTGACATCGATGCTTCGATAAAAGCAGCGAGATTCATCAGAACATGCGATTCTTTCAACATACCTCTCGTGACCTTTGAAGACGTGCCTGGATTCCTTCCGGGTGTTGTTCAAGAATGGGGAGGAATCATTCGACACGGTGCAAAGTTACTATTTGCTTATGCTGAAGCGACCGTTCCAAAGTTAACGCTGGTCACAAGAAAAGCATACGGCGGTGCATATTTAGCAATGAGTTGTAAACACTTGCAGTCTGATTACAACATTGCTTGGCCGACTGCAGAACTAGCGGTAATGGGTGCTGAAGGCGCTGTAAACATCATTCACAGAAGAGAGATTGCGGCGGCTCCAGATGAAAAGAAAGAAGAAACAAGATTGCAACTTGTTGATGAATACAAGTCAAAGTTCGGTGACCCATATGTAGCGGCAAGAAACGGATGGCTTGACGATGTTATCGAACCGTCGGAAAGTAGACTAAGGTTGGTAAGAGCATTGAAGATTCTCTCCTCAAAGAGAGAGTGGTCACCACCAAAGAAACACGGCAACATTCCTTTGTGATCAATTTTTCTTTGATTGAATCGTGTAAACAACCAACAGGATTACAATAAGTAAAATTGTTCCAATTTGAAGAATACTTGAATCAAATACGCTAGATTCTACTTGATCGTTTTCTACCTTCTTCTCAACAATCTCGATATTTTGGAAGTCAACATTTGACCAAACTTCTGCAAAACCGTCCCAAACTTTTACTTCAACCGTGTAAAATCCAGCTGTTTGATTTTGGAATCTGTATTCCGTTAGGCAGGTAATGTAAGTATCACCATTACATTCTGTGTCAAAACCAATTGATTCTCCTGCCAATGTTACCGTCTTAACGTGACCTTGCGAACCGTCTGAATCTGATACAGTCCAAAGTATTGAGACTCCGAATTCAGTAGTATCAATAGATGAAATTTGTACTATTGGAATGTCAGGAATTGGCATAATCATTAGGTCAAAAACCATCGAATCATTACTCGAAGAATCCGCTACATTAACCGAAAAAGACTCGCTTCCGTAAGCGTTATCATTACCATAAATAGTCAAAATATCTCCGTTAAGTGAATATGTCACCAACGAAAAATTGCTCACTATTTCGTAAGATAGTGACTCTTCATCGACGTCAATGGAATAATCGCTTAAGTCAACGACAAGTATCGAATCTTCGTCCATCTCAATGGAATCTGTTGATTTGATGAATTGAATTGGGTCATCGACTGGCATTACGTTGATGGGAACTGTAATTTCCAACTTTTCAGACTCACCATCCCAGACGTTCAATCTGACTATTTCTGCCCCAAACCAGTGTGGTTGTGGGTCAATTATCACTGTAGAGGAACTGTTTGTAATCCTCAAACCTTCGTACTCAATCGCTTGTTCAACAAATAATGGTTCACCTTCAGGGTCTGCAACAAATTCCGCAATGTTTAGAATTATGCTGTCTCCATCCTCTTCGGTTTGTTGTAGAGGTATTACGTTAGTTTGTAAGACCATGTCATTTACTGGAAGTATTGTTACGTTAACGGGTATTGTTACATAATCATCAGTACCTGCTGTTAGAGTTACATTTAATATTTTCAATCCGTCCCATTCCTGTTGATTTTGATGCGTAAAAGTTAGCTCAAATCCTGAATTATTTACTCCAATAATGTCTGTGCCGTCTGCTATTTCCGCAGAATAGAACAACACATCTTTTTGGTCAGGGTCAGTCGCAAAATCTCCGGGATAGATCGTAATATTGCCGTGCTGATTGAATATCACTTCTGGGATTGGCGATATTAATTCCATAGGAGTGCCAATTCTTGTAATCGTTATGTCAACATAATCAGAGAAAGTATTGTCGTGAATAGTTATCCTCACGTCGGAATCACCAATCGGTAGGTCAGATGAGTTAATTTCACAACTGATTTCTTGACTATCAGAAAAATTCTGAAGAGTTCCTGCTATCTCCGTGGAATCCGGTAGCAGGCACGTTACGTTACCAGAGGCGTTATCTCCATTCCTCATGCTCACATCTGATTTTATCAAAAAAGTTTGATTTAGTGTTAAATTATTTGAAGTTGAAATCGTATTGGATAGATTATACAGCCTTGAAAGTGATAGATTCTCATCGATGTATGAATTTGGGTCTGATGAGTATGACTTTACCTCCCTGTTGAATGCCTCTTGATATGCCGAATCATCTCCTCTGAGAGACAAATTTAGGTATGGTAAAATATGTTTCAGTGCGTGATTCTGTTGTTGTTCTTTACCCATTGCAGATTCCCCATCGGCAAATCTTTCAAAGAAGGTATCAGATTCTTGGTATCCAATGTGATTTGCACCGAGAACGTGCATGATTTGCCACGCACCCGGCCATTCATTGAGATAAATCATCACGTTATCTGCAGCAGGTGCAATATCATCTGTTGTACCTGTCAAGAATAGAGCAGAAGCTGGGTTTGACAGAATGGCTTGATTTTGGGATTCAGAATCAGAACCATCAAGACCTAAGCCGAATAGACCATCTATTTCATGCAGACCGGTTTTGTATACCTCTGCAGCAGTATGGGCACCGACTCCGTGACCTGCTAGAGACACGTGCGAAAGGGCAAATTGCCCGATAGAATCTGGAATTGAGTTGATTGTACCGTTGTTGATTTTCATTAGCAATTCAGTTGCAATTTCCCATTCGAAAACCTCTTCTTCTAACACGAGACAAATGAAACCGTTTCTCGTAAGACCTTCTTGTAGCCATGCATACTGGTCGACTGTTTCATCTTCATCACCGACAAAAATTACGATTGCAAACGGCCCGTTTTGGGCCATGTTGACTCCTTCACCATCACTTACCGCAGGATAAGTTATGCGATAATCAATAGGACCTTCGAACTCTTCGATGAATCCAACATATCCAGTTGTGTTATACTGTGGTGGAAAGGTTTCTGCACTTATCACCGGTAGCAAAAAGAGGGCAATTAATACGGATATCTTTTTCACGATAACGCAACCTCCACTGAGACTAATCTCGTCATTAGCAAAGCAAGCGATGGCAATTCATCTGCAAATTCAGGAGCCCATAAATTCGCCCATGAGTATAGGTGCTGAGCACATAGTAGCCATCTACCATCGATTGATTTTGAAAGATGTTCAATGCGTTCATCAAGATCACCTTCCATCTGCGAATAAATAGGGATGATGTCGCCCTTACCCTTATCGAAGTCCACAACAAGATTTGGCTCATCATAGCAAATGTCCCACGGGCCGTCAATATCCAATAATCTCTTTCCACCCATTTGCTTTACTTTTCCACCTGAACTTGACCAGGCTGCTGCGACTGACCTTGCAGTGCCACCTCCACCAGTAATTCCAATTACACCATCTATTGGGTAGTCGAAGGCTTTGGCTACCAAAACCAAACCAAGACCGTCTGTAGAGGCGGCTGACCATGAAATTCCATCCCATCGCAGAGTATTGACGGACCTTATTTCCATGCAGTTATCAACAGACCTAACCGCTGCGGCAGAGAGTTGATGCTTGAGTGGAGATGTTAATGAAAGCCAAACTTCGTCATCATAAGCGTGATTCTTCTCAAATTCTCCAAGCTCTAAATCAGCATTTGGAAGTCTTTTATCAGCCTCAGTAATCGAAAGACTTGCATTTACTGCTCTTTCCAAAAGAGTATTTGCTCGGAATTTTCCTAATGGAGAACCTACGTAATCCCAATCTGGTGGAGAAGGAAGTTCTCCAGCATAGCCCCATGCAAGAGCATTCTCAACTCCTTTGGTTGGTATTATTGCTACACCTTTGAGATTTGGAAGCTTTACTCCAGCGATTCTAGTCAGGTGAGAGTAAACTATTGAGCACAATACAGGAGACAGTGAGTGACCGATTGGGTCACCTGCCACTCCGTGTTGTACTGTTCCCATGTATAGGAGGATACTAATGAAGTACTTGAATAACATTATCACGAGTATACCAAACATATAGGGGTAATAATGAAAAATAGGGGACCTGTAGTGCAATCATGTCTGCAATGGAGCGTGGCTCATTCATGTGGTTCATGATGGCGGTCACCCAGATATGGATCTCCCTCAAATTAATGGAAGAAGTTGATGCAGCTATAACAACCTTATTCGGTGCTAGTGCCGCTGCTGCATTTTTGCTAGCTTTAATTTTGTTTAGAAAAGAAAAACGAGAAATGATGCTCAACCCACTGGGTCACCTACAAAAAGAGGTACATGATGATGCGATAGCCAAACAAGGAAGAGGAGTGATGAGCGTAATTGGCGCATGGATTTGTGCTTTAGTTCTGGGCTCGGTATTCCTTTGAGATGATTATATGTTGGAAACTGGTGAGCAGTTCATCGATGTCATTGATGATGGAAGTGAAGATTTCTTTATCGGTTTTTGGCCAATTATCAAACGAATTGTTTTAGTTTTCTTACCTCTTTGGGTGTTTTTGATTGGTTATGCAATGGGCCTAAATATATTCATATCCTCAATCCTTGCAGGTTCATCAGTTTCATCTGTTTATATTTTTGAGAAGATGAAAGCAAAAAAGGAATGAAAAAGATTGCCCATAATGTCATTAAGTACAATCATCACGTATCGATTGTTCGTAATGGGAGTACTAGACTTTGTAGCAGACCTTCTTGGGATTTCCGCTCCGTCTGCATTAGAATTTGTTTTCATTGGTTGTGCTTTCTTTGGAACAATTATCCTCTTCCTAATGATGGGTTTGATGCTTGTTGGAGATATTTTTGGAGGAGTTGTTGATTCAGCATTAGGCACAGACATATCAATTGATTCTACTACTGCAATGGAATTATTCAGTATCCAAGGTATTGCAGCCGCAATTATGATGTTCGGAATGACTGGTATGTTCATATTGGAATCTACAGAAAT
>JAYPOA010000060.1:0-10200 GCA_038130705.1 Methanobacteriota archaeon
ATGAATGTAATTCTGAAGGAGTTGCGATAATCACCAAATCAGCCGGAACTCCATCAATGGATGATTCTGTCTCATCCGCTAAAACCGCATTATCCCTGGCTTCTTGTGATGTATCAATAACAAAAATTTTCTTGACTTTTCTCTCTCCTCTGAGCTCTGATAAAACCCTCAGATGATTGCTTCCCCAACGTCCACAACCTAAAATTGCAACATTGAGCATATGACTCCCAAAAGTCGACTATCTTTGATTCTACCTAATAATCGGATTCTGAATCACTTCCGCTAGAAGAGTCTGATTCAGAGCAGTCAGGAGAGTCGTCACATTCATCCTCACGATATTCTTCTTCAGTTTCAACCGAGTCATAAGTCCTATATTCGTGTTCAAATTGATGTGAGTCCGTCTCATTCAATGTATCAAGATGGGTTACTGTAATGCCTCCATGGGATATTGCATAGATGTAGTCGCCCATGAAAATTGACCTCCTGATGTTGTATGAATTCCACCATCTGGTTTCTTCATCGTCATAAAATTCTGAATGGTCCACTTCGCCATGGATTTCCAATCCTGTTTCTGAAACATTGACGATCATCAATTTACTTACCCAATCATAATCGTAGTGATATTTTCCTTCATTATCATAATAATAATCGTAACGATATGTGTTCATCGGTATTGCAAGCATTCCCTTTGGCGCCCAATACTGGAATGCTTTGTGTTCCCAAGTAGCTTCTGAATATGCCCAACTCCAGCCATCATCAGGGTCATCTACAGGAGATAGTGAAAGTACTTGGCTCAGTTGAGGGTCAGAAAAATTCGATACGTCGAATAATGAAAGGCGAGTATGGCTCCAATCTAGACCAAGGCCTGTTTCCTCATCAGCTGGCCCCAATCCTATGGTTAGAATCGCATCGTCTGAAAGAGGATGGATGTAAGTGGAGACGCCCGGGACCTCTAATTCACCCATTATTTGAGGGTCGGTTGGGTCTGATAGATTGATTGTCCAAAGAGGGTCCATGTTCTCAAATGTTACAATGTAAGCTCTATCTTCAACAAATCTTGCCGACCATATTGATTCATTGTAAGCTATTCCGTCAACTCTTCCCAATTCCTCAAGACTGTGCTTTCCTGAATCCATATCGAAGGTGTGACCGAATGTCACAACATGGCTTTGCATTGGCTCAGGATTATCCATCCACCATCGCGCCCACTGACCGGTTGTAGTAGCGACGCGTACTACTCCATCATATTCTGATACTGAAAACTGGTCTAAGATTGTCCCGTCAACCCTGCCAGAACCGGTGTATGAAGTGGCACCCGGTTGGCTTATGTCGAAGGTATGGATGTTTGTTGATTCATCCATCTCGTCATTGCCCCAGAACCACCACCAATCCCACGCATTTTCTGTGATTACTAGTACATCTTGTGAAGCATATACCATTGGCCAATTACCAACAATGTGGTCTGCTTCAAATTCCAAATCTTGAGACAAAAGGTCGATTGTAAATATACTGGTAAAGCCTTTGTTAAATGAGTACAGTGGCGCTACAAAGTCCGAACAATCCTCTCCATTCATGTGATGAGTAATTATCTCATTGCCGACTCTTTCGTGGACTTGAGGTAGAATATCTTCCAGCGTTATGTCCCGAAGAATTTCACTATTGTGAATCATTGCAGCCGCTGCCGCCTGTTCTCTGATCACTCTCCTATTTGGGTCATCATAATCGAGATTCCAATATCCTTCAGGATATTCAAGCCATGTCTTCAATCCTGGAATGTCCATCCAAGTATGGGTTACCGCTCTGACGGTAGAATCTACCTCCCTTGCAGTCATGTAGTTACCTTCGATGTATAGCTCTCTGCTAACTGAAGGGTCGGATGAGTTCGAAACATCGTAAACAGTGAATTTGGTTAGAGTGCTAGTTCTCCATCCATTCCAAGCATCGCCCCATCCCATTCTATCTGCAAGTGGGTCGTCACTATCTAATGCCCAAGAGTACACAGATGATATTACAACAAGATTATCACCATCTAACATCATAGCAGAAGGGTAGCCTTCCACTTCAGTAGAGGATGCAAATTCGATTTGACCAAATTCTGGAACATCCATTATGTTGAGGACCCCGTCGTCTAGGAAGTATATGTGGTAGCCGTCGGTCTTGACGAAGTCTGCTTCATCGACACCTTGTTCTTGATTATTAGTTCCAGAATAATCTGTGCCTTCCGTCCTAGATTTTGTTGTGGGGGCAGTAGTGCCTGATGTTGCTGATGAGTCATCCATGGCCATTTCAGCGCCATCTTCTAACCATCCGCCTCCCCAGTAGTAATACATCTCATCTACTGCTTGAAGTAGTGAAGTTCTTGCTTCCTCCTCAATACTTGCCTTCAAAGCAACTTCTAAGGCTGTACAATCATCATAATTGTATAAATCCGGAGATCCGTAAACTCTCTTGACTTCATCGCCGAGATACGGTTCGAGAATAATTGGTTCGTCAACAACCTCTTCGGAAGCCATATTCAGGCATCCTGACATAGTCATCAATAGTGCCAAAACTATTGAAACGATTGGTAAATTCAAGCTATTCTTTCTCTGCGCCATGTAATAACGCTGGTGTTAGTCATATAATGCAACATTGGTATATCTCTTGGACAATTTAACCCATGAAGATAAGAATAAGTAGTGTCCGTGAGTAAATGATGACAAGTTCGAGCATCAACCCTGTCAAGAAGTGGGTAATGCGTCAATATTGGCGAATGCAAATGTCACAGTCAATCATTTCGTTAGGTCTACTTGGTAGTTCGCTCACCCTACTATTATGGCCCTACGTAAGTTGGAGGTTTTCAGACCAATGCGACGAGGGTTTGTGTTTCAGTAATTCGGTCCTTGGCATTCCTGCCACCTATTTTGGGCTACTTGGAATCTTTCTTAGCCTAGTCCTTGTCGTTTTGTGTATCGGTTATCTTTACGACAGAGTATTTTCACTATGGACAGCTCAAAGAAGCGTTGATATTGAAAGAAACCCGTTCTGGACATACGCATTATCTCCCATGTTCATGATGAACATGGCGTTAACTGCTGAAAACCTCAAGCGCAATTGTCCAGAAGATGAAGAAATGCAAAAACAAATGGATTGGATTCTCGATTATTGCAAATCTAATGCTGATACGGAAATGTGGGCTAGAACTGTTCAACACTGGGACAAGCACCTTGAGAATACCCCCACGTTCTGGTTTCTTGATGATTCACTAATGTCAAAGGCCCGTGCTCAAAAAATAGAGGATGAAGTTTGATGGGCATCGAAATCGAAAGGCGTTTTCTTGTTGATGGTAGAAATGAACAGCCTTGGCGAGAAGGGGTCGCAAAACCAATATCGCAATATTATCTTGGAGACGTAAGTCTTGTTGATGGAGATTTATTCTACCAAAATTTGCACATAATAAGCATGGATGAGGACCTGAATGATATTGTAACTTGGAGGATCCGAAACTATGCGGGGGCGTTTATTCTAACTGCAAAGGGTCGAAAAATTGGGGCAAAGGGCGCCGAATATGAGTGGGAAATAAGCGAGGAAGTTTGGAATGAACTGTCTAGTTTAGGCCTTCCTGGTGTTGTAAAAACGAGATATCTATTTGAGAGTAATGACGGTATGCTTTGGGAAGTTGACGAGTATGAAGGTGTATTGGCTGGTTTGATTATTGCTGAGGTTGAATTAGAGTCTGAAGAACAATCAATCGAGATTCCTGAATGGACTAGATTAGAATTAACGAATTTGAGAGGTTGGTCGAACGCGGCTTTGTCAAACATGATCAAAGACGTAAAACCGAATTGATTCTTTCTATATCGTTAATAGAAAGGCTTGGGTGAACTGGTATCGCTACGAGTTTTTTTGAAATTCTTTCACTTACTGGTAAGTCGATTTTGTGTTGAAAATGGTCTTTGTAAACTGTATGTTTATTCAAAATAAGCGGATAATGTACTCTTGCATCTATGCCGTTTTCATCCATTTTAGAAATCAATTCTTGAGGGTTTTCAGTTTCTATGCAAAGTTGGTGCCACCCGTGTACAGAGTTTTGCCTAATCTTGGTTGAATGCTTAATTTGTAAGGCGTTCTGATTCCTTCTATCAACCCAGTCATCGACATGTTTCAGTTGAATTCTTCCAATTGCTGCATTTACCTCGCTCATGCGCATATTTGTTCCTAATTCAATAGATTCGAGATTTTGATTTCGTCCATGATTCACAATCCTGTCGAGTTTGTCAGCCAAATCGGGTTTGGTGGTGCAAATCATTCCACCTTCTCCCCCTACTGCCATATTTTTTGACGGGAAGAATGAGAAACAAGCAACATCTCCTATTGACCCTGCCATTTTCCCTTCAAGAACGGCTCCATGGGCTTGGGCGGCATCCTCAATTAAGGCTATACCGTGCTTATCGCATATTTCTCTAATTCTTGGTGAAAACGGTTGGCCAAAAATATGAACTCCGATTACAGCTTTCGTATTTTTAGTGATTTTTGCTTCGACATCTGCGGGACATATGCACCAGTAATCCTCCTCGATATCTGCAAAAACCGGAGTTGCACCCACCAAACTCACGCATGTAGCGGTTGAAATGAATGTCATTCCTGGTACAATTACCTCATCGCCTGGCCCAATATCGAATAATCGAAGAGCTGCCCAAAGGGCAGCTGAACCACTCTGACAAGGTACCGCTGCAAGTGCTCCACACCATGTAGCGAATTCTTCTCCGAAACCTTTCGACTGTGGACCTTTTACCCAACGTCCGCTTGATAGAGTATTGATTGCAGCCTCTTGGCATTCATCATCCCAAAATGGCTTTGCAAGTGGAATGCGCTCCATGTCACGGCGAAAATGTTACCACGCTTGAGTGTGTCTGATAACTGTAAATTTTGCAGTCATCCTCAAGAGGGTATGCACAATTGGAGGGACTATGTCGGAAGAGGAACCCACACATCTTAGGGACCTCGTCGACGAGATTTTAGAAAATCCTAAGGAAAAGCCAAAGAAGAAAATTAGGGCAAAAGGAATGCTACTTGGTGAGAGAAGGGACAATGGAGATATTATTCAGATAGACAAGATGGTTTTAGCAAGACACGCTGCTATGTTAGGATCTACCGGCTCAGGTAAGACGGTGATGGCAAAGACTGTCATCGAAGAGGCTGCGCTATCTGGTATTCCCTCTTTGATTTTAGACCCTCAAGGAGACTTGGCAAGACTTGCTCTCGGTATCGACGAGGAGGATTTGCGTCAACACGGGGGAGAAGTTGACAGAATGAAGAAGCTGATGTCGAAAATGGAGGTAAGAATCTGGACCCCATTGCGTTCGAAAGGTCTTCCGTTGTGTATCGACCCGTTTCGCTCACCTCCTGCGGATTTAGACCCAGAAGAAGCGATTACTGCTTGGGATATGGTCGCTGCTGGATTTAGTAACCTGGCCGGGTTTGATGTTGAAAAAACACAAGGTAAAGTAGTCAAGCCCTTCCTTTATGAAATTCTTGTTCACGGAACGAGATTAGGTCTCGATGTAAGTGATTTTCGCGGATTAGCAAAGGTTGTGAAGGAGCCTCAGGAAAATTTCACCCGAGTGTTATATCCTGAATGTTTTATTGATGTTGAGGAAGGTGAGGCTCCCGAATTACCGGCATGGGACGAAATCATGTATGAACATGGGCTGAGAGATTATGATGAAATGCTACCAAAATCAACAAGAAATGATCTCGCAAGAAGATTGGCGGCATTTAGCAGTGGAGTTAACCAGCTATTATTTTCTAACGGGGTGCCAATAGACATCGATTCATTTTGCGAGCCTGCGATGCCCGGTAAAATACCTCTGAATATCGTTTACTTAAACACCATTCAAGATGAAGCGCAGAAGCAATATTTCGTCCAAGAACTATCAAGAGAATTGTATGATTGGATGCTTACACAACAACCTGCAGAAGGGGAGTTGAAATTATTGTTCTTTATGGATGAAGTTGCCCCTTATTTGCCTCCTCATCCAAGAAATCCTCCGGCGAAAGACCTGATTAAATTAATATTCAAACAAGCGAGAAAATACGGAGTTGCATGTGTTTTAGCGACGCAAAACGTATCTGATGTCGACTACAAAATTCTTGCACAGGCCAATACCACATTCATCGGAAGATTCACTCAACCCCAAGATGTTGAAAAGGTTAGACACTTGCTACAGGAAAGTGGTGGCGACCAAAGTTTGGTCAAGGAATTGCCAACATTAGGCCCTGGGCAATTTCAAATGGTTGCTCCGGATGTCGACCCTGCCCCCATACCAATTCAGTGTAGATGGTTATACACCGACCACGGCGCTCCACTAAACGAAGAGCAAGTGGAGGAAGTTACGACTCCAGAAATAAGAGCTTGGGCTAAGGCAAGAAGTAGTGGTGTTGGAAGGTCTCGTGGAAAGGGCGCCGCTGCTGCTGCTGCGAAGGGTTCCGTCTGGAAAGGCGATACGGGAGAAGACACAGTAAGTATCGTTGAAGCGGCGCGAATAAAATCGATTGGAGGTATGACCGCGGCAGCACATGGCATAGTCGATGATTCTGCCTTTGAAGTGAAACTGATGGGTGGATTATCTGTCCTAAAAGACGGAAGAGACCCTTTGTATGTAATGCAGGCAACGGTTAACGCAACAACCGCTCTAATCATGGCTTGGACCCTCGTAGCACTGATGGTTGCTTGGAGAGATTCATCACTTGAGTGGTGGTGGCTCGCAGGAAGTTTCGTTTTGACTGCGAGCGTTGGTTTGGTAATCTCACTCGAAATGCTACTTTCTCATGATGGAGTATTACTTTTGAAATTGTCAAAATTTGCTAGATGGTCACAGGTCATCATTATTGCGTGGCTGTGGGGGTTGTTTTACTGGTCTTTTAATGGCTTGAATCTACTTGGTGCAGAACCTCTGCTTGAAGTGGTGGTTGTTTGGGTAACCTTGTTCCTGATAATCGACTTATGGAATCGATTCAAACTTGGAAATATCAAGTGGAATGGAGGAAATGCTCTTTCGAAATTACGGGGTTTAACAGCCGTGTTGACAGATTCTCAATTGACCGAAATGCAATCTAATTCAAAGCAGATTCTAGCAGGAATGAGATGGATTCTGGACCTAGCAACTCTAACTTGGTTGTGCGTCTTATTGATTGAAGAACCGAGTGGAAATTGGGCAAGGCCAACCCTCTGGCTAGCATCACTTTACGGCTTGACTTTTGGTGCTGAAACTTGGTTGAGGTTGCGAGGTAGGCTTCCTAGCTAAGGCCTTTGGTCATCAAACTCATAACCATATTTTTCGATCTCAAAGGCGCATTGAGTTGCGATGAAATCTTTTGTTTCGTCATCATACATTATCGAATAGTGGTCCTTTGTTTTCCGAGTGTACCCTTTGGCACGAGGCAGAGATAGTTTAGGTAAATTCAACTTTGACATTACGTTATCAAGGCCGTTTTGTAAATCTTCGAACTTTATCACGTGGTCCACCACTACTTCGCCATCAATCATGTAAATATCTTGATCTGTGATCAGTTTCCTTGGTGCATTCATTATGTATTCTGAAAATGAAGTCGATTGATCGATTGCATGCCCGTCTGCCCGATTTTTCTCCCACCAATACATGGAAACGGCTTTGTCCCAAGGATTTCTTACAACACAAAAAGAGGTGTATTCTTCAAATTTCGCTTTGCCTATCCGATGTTTAACTAAATCTGCCGTACAGTGATGGTAATGGAATGCCCACTCCTTTCTAAGCAACAATCCAATTATCCCCCGAATTCCTAATTTTAATGGTGAAACCCAACGGTTTTGTGGCCCTCTGAATCCAAGCTCACTTCGCAATTCCTCATCTGCTGGGTCATTTGGAGAAATAATATCGTTTGGTCCACAATGTTCTGACAAAGCGATTTCGATACTTGTACCGGCGGTTTTCCTCGTCTTCATGAAAATGAATTTGTGTCGATGTGAAACAATCATGATAATGATTCTGGCTCCATGCACTTTCCTTAAAAGGGTTTAGAATATGCCCACATTTGATGTCCTCCGATGGTTTTGTTTTACTCGAGTGGAACGAGTTGCCACAAGAAGAAATGCTGGATAGAGCGAACCAATTATTTCTCGAAATGAATTCTAGGCGTACGACTCGTCATTTCTCTTCCCGTGAAGTTCCTAAATATCTAATTGAAAAGGCGATTATGTGTGGGTCCAGCGCCCCTAGTGGAGCTCATTTACAGCCGTGGACATTTGTTGCTGTTAGCAATAAAGAATTGAAGGCTAAAATGCGGGATGCTGCTGAAATTGAGGAGAGAAAAACCTACTCTGAAAGGATGCCTGAAGCTTGGCAAGAAGTCTTGGAACCACTAGGCACCGATGCAGTAAAAGAGCACATGACCGATGCTCCATGGGTTGTAGTCTTGTTTCGACAATCAAAGCGGGTTAGGAGTAATGGTGAAACCGGCCCAACTTACTACTCCACAGAATCCTGTGGAATTGCGGCTGGAATGTTCATTCATGCAATTCACAATATGGGTTTAGTTACACTAACTCATACACCATCTCCGATGGGTTTCTTGAGAGATATTTTGGGTAGGCCTGACCATGAGCATGCTATGCTAGTCCTACCAGTTGGATACCCTGCTGCAGATGCAATGGTTCCTGATATCTCAAGAAAATCTCTAGAGGATGTATCTGTATTCTTTGAGTAATCACAGAGCAGTGATATCATTTCTATCAGTGGAAACGCCCAGGTCGCTCACGGCTTTGTCGAAAACATCCGCTGTGATTTTTCCATTCCTAACTAGGGACGATAGTGCTGCAAGAGTGATACTTTGAGAATCTATCTCGAAGAATTTTCTCAAATTTGGCCTTGTGTCCGATCTCCCAAATCCGTCAGTTCCTAACACTACATAGTCTCCGCCGACCCACTGTCTAATCATATCTGGGACTGCGATTTGATTGTCGCTAACTGCAATCGTTGGATATTTACCATCACCGAGCATTTCTTCTACATATGGTTGCTTTCTGTCCGCAGAAGGATTCAGTCTATTTTCTCTTTCACAATCAAGCCCTTCTCTTCTTAATTCACCATAAGAGGTAGCTGACCATATCTCAGACAAAACTCCATATTTCTCAAGAATTTCAACTGCTGCTAAAAGTTGTAGCATTATTGGCCCTGAACCTATCAATCTTACAACTGGGCCATCTTTCTTTGGAATGCTTCTCAGTTTGTATAGTCCCTTGACTATTCCCTCATCGACACCGGTAGGTTTTGGTGGCATTGGGTGATTTTCGTTATACACGGCAATGTAATACATCACATCTCTCTCATCTACATACATTTCATCAATACCACTTCTGATAATGGTTGCCAATTCGTATGCAAACGCTGGGTCGTAAGCCCTAACAGCTGGGTTTGTATGTGCCATCAAAAGACTGTGTCCGTCCTGATGTTGTAGCCCTTCACCATTCAGAGTGGTTCTACCTGAGGTTGCTCCAATCATGAAGCCTCGAGCCCTTTGGTCAGCTGCTGACCAAATCAAATCAGCAACTCTCTGGAATCCAAACATGCTGTAAAAGATGTAAAACGGAATTGTTGGGCACCCTTGGGTGGAATACGATGTTGCGCTTGCAATGAATGTTGAAAACGCACCTGCTTCAGAAATGCCCTCTTCCAAAACTTGTCCTTTGTCGCTTTCTTTGTATTTCATTATCATTTTATGATCTACTGGAGTGTATAGTTGGCCATCTGGATGGTAAATCCCAAATTCAGCGAATAATGGGTCCATTCCAAAAGTGCGCGCTTCGTCGGGCACGATTGGCACAATTCTGTTTCCAACCGATTTGTCCTTCATCAGATTACGAAGAAGCCTAACGAATGCCATTGTAGTAGAAACCTGCATTTCTCCTTTCGTTCCCTCGTCGAAAGTTGAATATCCTTCTTCACCTGGTGGAGAAATATCTGATTTGGGTGTTCTTCTCTCTGGGCAATAGCCACCCATTTCTTTTCTTCTGGTTTTCACATATTCAACTAACTCGGGGACTGAAGATGGATCGACAAACGGATATTCTTTCAATTCATCATCAGTAAATGGCAAATTCAAATCGTCTCGCATCCACTTAATCGAATCTTCATCCGCTTTTTTCTTCCCGTGGGTCGAATTTCTTCCCGCAAAGGCTGGCCC
>JAYPOA010000061.1:0-1020 GCA_038130705.1 Methanobacteriota archaeon
AGAGCGATGTCTGACCCACCGATCAATTCTCCCTGAACGAATACCTGAGGCATTGTTGGGAAATCGGACCATGCGCAAATCATTGGAATTGCTCTTGGGTCTGAAAGTACGTTGATTGAAGCAAATGGTTCTCCCAGTGCTTGCAATACTTGTGCTGCTCTGTTAGAAAAGCCACACTGTGGTGCTCCAGGTTCTCCTTTCATGAACAAAACTAGTGAATGTTCGTCTACGATTGCTTGTAATTCTTCAGGGGTCCATTCCATTCTTATTCCTCCTTATTTTGGTGTTTTTGTATTCGCTTGATGTGAATTCCAGTCCCGCCTGCATGCGGGTGGAATACGGTATCACCTGCGCTCTCAGCCTGTGTAGGCGTCATGCACTTCAAATCGATTGCGTGAATTGGATGAGGAATATAGGGCTTGAAATGATTCAAAATCAGTTTTTGCCTTTGCAGTGGTCGCATTCCTTCGAATGACTCAGCAATAATCCTAATGTGGAAATGGTCTTGAGTGCCATTCAAATCGATCGCCTCAACTTGACAATCAGGAACAACTCCACGGATTTCTTCCTCCAACCATTCACAGGTCACCATGGGTTGACCCAGAAAGAACTCTGATTTGAAGAATTCTTTTTCTATATTCCAAAGTTATCCAAGCAGTTTAATTTGTATAAAAAATGTATCCGCAGGCAGTCACTAATCTATTTTTTAGTTCATGATTAATTTCTTTGCCCTTAATGAAATCAAAATACATTTTTACTGGCAGAATTACTTTATCGATAAATTCAGAGGGAGAGTTTTCGAAAATATAGGAGATAGCGTTGTCAATATTATATTTGATCTCATCATCGTGATTTTTTGATTGCATACCGCCCCAACCATCTTCTATTTCTTCTACAGATATTGTTTTACTATCATTTACAGAAATCATTCTCTTTTCTTTCTGTTTTAAAATTGGCTCGGTAATAGAATATTTTTTCATAGACTTCAGTGGCTGTTTTGAATAAATAGCGAAATCTACA
>JAYPOA010000061.1:1030-10136 GCA_038130705.1 Methanobacteriota archaeon
ATCATATATGTTCGAAAATGGGATTTCTAACATTGAAGGATTTAATTTTCTAATAATATCATATTGCAAAGAAGGAATCTGTTTGTTATATAATTTAGAATATTTAAGAATAAACAAATTCTTAGATTGTAATGGTGACCAGTCAGGACCGGATATATACGTCCTCCATTTTGAGTCACAATGAGAGCCTGCTCTAAAATTACAGTAATGCAAGTCAAATTTATCAAATATTTCTGTCAAATGAATTTCATTTAGTTCTTCAATGAAAATTGTCTTTGTTACATCATATCCTAATGAGGTGTTGCTGCCTAATATCGCATAACGAGATATATCATTAAAGTACTGTTGGATGCTTGACTTTCTTCTAATCAGGCTACGCGGATAATAATATCTTGCACAGACCTCTCCAAAGAAGCCAGTGACTCTGAATTTATCCCTAGGTGTTTTATTAAAAAATGAAGTCTCCCTGTGGGCGAAGTAGTCTCCAAAAAATCTTGAATATATGCTGTCAGGGTCATTTGCTGTATTATAGTAATTTTGAGTATCCCAGTCGATACCTAAAATGTTATTTATCGCAGCTGCAATGTTTAATTCAAATGGTTCAGATGGGTGTTCATAACAATTTATTTTCAACATTTCTTTATCATGGAGTCTTGATACCAGAGAAGCAACGAGTCTTGTATCCAAGCCTCCTGACATATCTAAAGAATAGGTGTTGAAAGCTTCATTTTTGAGGAAAAGGCGGAAATTATTCAATAACTCATCAATTGCATTGTCCAATATTAGATTATAATCTAAATCAGGTGATTGCGACTTCTGAAGTAAAGTATTCATTTCGTTTACTTTAATGTAAAAATTTCTCTCATCAAATTCTAGATATTTACCCGAAGGTAGCTTTTTTAGCCCATATATTGGAAGATTTTGTGAAAAGTTTTGTGCAAAAGGTTGGACCTTATTAAAAGTGAAAAATGATGAAAGAATTTCCCAGTTTATTTTTAAGCATATATTATTAGAATGTAAATTCTTTATTAGCAAATGTAAATCATTACTGCAAAAAACACTATTTTCGTTTTCGAAAACATAGTGATGTCTTATTCCAAATAAATCGTTCATTAATACTACTCTTTTTGAATTATTATCAGCGCAGATTAAAGAATATTTGCCTAAACAATTCTTCAACTGGATCACTTCATTGATTAGTTTTAAGTTATTCATTCCAAAAATAAAACTATCTTTTGTGTTGCAAAAGCCAGAAAAGAATACTTTATTGTCAGAAATGGTGGAAAGTGAATTGATATGGTAGAGATTGCAGGTTTTTGACTCTGATTGTAGCAAGGTTGTTTTTACATAATCCTCCTCCTCTACAACTAAATCATTAGTTAAATTATTCTTTTTAAATTGAAGAATAAAACTTTGATCAGGATAATGATAATTTAATATTCTTGGAGGAGTATATTCAGAACTTTGTTGTTTTATATCCTGGATTAATGATGATTTTAATTCAGGGTTCATGTAAAGTAACGGTTCGGAGAACGTAATCACTTTTATCGGCCCATCTTTAATAAACCATTGTGCTACGTAAACCCCTCCTTCTAAATCTTTAACGGGCCATATATTTTCTACAAGTGTAGTCCATGATGTAGTTCTATTATTTACAGTACCATATCTTAATAGATAGCATTGAGTTTTTAGATTTGCATCTTTATTTATCGATAATGTCGATGTAATGTTTTCTCCGTCAATAAATAGACTTGGATGTTGATTTACGTAATAGTCAAAATCTTTTAATTCTATAATTTCAGATTTCTTAAAATCCTCTTTTGTATGAGATTTGTAATCAACCTTAACCTGATAAAGTCCTGGGCCCATATGTTCAATCTGTAATTTATCATCTTCGCCCCAATCTGATCGCAGGATTTGGATTCCATCCTTGTAAAATGTAAAAAGATATGTGCTGTTTTCCAAATTAAATTTATTGATTACTTTTCCGACTAAATACGAGCCGTCTATTTCGCAACTAACCATGAAATTTTGATTTCCTTCCATACAAAACCTCCCGTGGTTGCCAAACCCTTTCACAAGGGAACTATTTAAAAAGATAGAGATTGATTATTTCAATAATTTATATTATTAAATTATATGAGACAGACTTTTTTAGTCCTTTTTTTGACATTAAAAAATGCGGAGGCCAAAATTAGCGAGAGATACGCTATGGTTGGCGTCTTCCGATGGCCTTTCAATCATTATAGGTTTGATTGGCCAAATTATTCTTGCAAGAGCGCTATTACAATCCGAATACGGGTTACTTGTTGTAATTCTTGATGCATTCTCGACTATGTATATCCTCATCGATGCAGGATTGCCAACATTACTGGCGAGAGATCTTCCTCGCCATCCAGGAGCTTCGCGCCGAGCGGTAAATCGTGTCTTGAAATTACAGATGTTCATTGCAATTCCTTTCATTCTTGCAAGTGCAATAGGCTCGGTTTTAATTTGGGATGATGTTCCAAAAACTCTGTTATTCGCTTGTGGATTTGTGGCATTTGGTCACATCATGTCCTATCCCCACAAGGCTATGTTGAGGGCTCTTGGGGAAGCAAGAATCGAGTCGTTTTTGAAATTATTAGAGCGCGCGATTACAACCGGATTATACTACATTTTCTTAACAAAAAATTACGATTCGCCGACGATTTATGCTATAGGATTTTCAATTGGCGTTTTTATTTCTCTAATTGGAACTTTTTACTTCGGATATCGAATATCAAGGGATGAAAATTCAGATTTGCCAGAGGCTTGGAATTCAAATAAATCGCTGGTAATTTCTGCACTTCCATTCGCAGTGACTTTGGGGATTTTGCCCTACGTAACAAAACTCGAAAAGTTCCTTCTTGCTGCTCTATCTTCCTATGAAGATGCTGGACTTTACCACGTAGCACAATTAGCCTGGATTGCTGGATTAATGCTCCCCCAAGCCATGCGGGCGGCATTACTTCCATATCTTGGTGAAGTTAGAGATAAACCACGCCAGTTCGCTTCTCGAATGTCCTATGCGCACCATTGGACTATCGCAATTATTCCACTGGGTTTGATTTTTGGCCATGTAGTTGTCTCATTATCTATTCCAGCATTTTTTGATGCAGAATATTCGGATGCTGTAGCCGTCTTTGACATTCTCTTAGCGGGATGGGCAATTACAATGCTTGCGATACCTTGGTATGTGGCTTTGCAAGCTGGGCACAATCCTTGGAGATTTACTGGATTAATCGGAATGATTGTAGTTTTTGCCGCAATTTCAGGCTGGCTATTAATTCCTTCAAGTGGAGTAATGGGCGCAGCATGGGCAAGTGTTATCGGCACCTCAGTAATGCTTTCTGGAGCAAAACTATTGTGCGGTGATGATGAAAGATTGACCGATGGGATTGCTCTAGTCTGTATAGCGACATGTTATTTCTTATCAATTGGAAGTAGCCTCGCAATTATCGGATTGCTCACAATGATTCCAGCATGGTCTTCCATTGATTACTTACGCTCTCAAACCCAAACCTCTGAGGAAGAGTAATTTCCTGCTTGAATTGAAGCCTATTTTCAATTGCATCTGCTAATTCATCCACTTCTGGATTGCAGACTTCCATCCATTCACTCATGTCTCCAACATCTACAGAAACTACTGGACAACCACAAACAATCGCTTCTCGAGCAACCAACGGACCTGATTCCCTCGTAGAGGTGATTAAGCAGACATCCGCAGCTAACATTCTATCCCAAACCATGGTGCGGGGTTGCTTTTTCAATGTCGTAATACCTACCTTCCACCCTCTTGTCTCTAGCTCTTCTCCCACTCTTAATGCCAAGATATGATTCTTTTCTGGACGCCTTGGATCGGAGGGAAATAGAATATCAATTTTGGATTTCCTGAATAATTTATTTGGTTTTTTCATTTCTCTATGCCACTCTTTGTCGACATTAACGTAACACGGAATAGTGGTGGAATCAAATTTTGAAAGAACGTCTGAAACAACGACCAATCTGTCAGCTGATTTTGCAAGTTTTTCAATCCGCTTTGCGCGGTGGTCTTGTAGGGCAACGTGGAAGTCGTAACCGTGAACAACTGCAATCCATGGTATTGAATGCTTTTTTGCGATTTTTTCAGCGGTGTAACCACAAGGCCACAATGTGTGTGCGATTACGAGGTCCGGTTTCCAATCAATGCCGATACGCCCTGCGCTGAACGCAGTAATAGAAGGGAATTCGGGAAATTCAAAGTGGCGTTTAACTGTAACATCGAAATTACCGTGATTATATTGCTTAGGAGCTTTTGCAACACCTTCCATTGTAGACCTTCTTGCTTCTTGCATTTTCAACATCCTGGGAAGTATGTTCAGAACTTTTACTTCATGGCCTAATTTTGTAAGTAACTCAACATTATCGCTTACAAAAGTGCCTCTTGCCTTATTTTCTGGCAAAGGGAATAATCTTGTTACGATCAAGATTCGCATTTAATATCACTTTAGAGCTTCGTGAATTACTGAAAGATTGTCTGCGACTGATGCTTTATCATTGAATAAACCAGAGCCTACAACACAATTTGAAACGCCCCAATCCCTTAACATTGCGATATTATGTGCCTTTACTCCACCATCAACTTGAATCTGAACAGGTCGGCCACCATTCGCTACTTGTTCATCAATAGATTGTTTTAGCCTACGAATTTTTGCTTCGACTGATGGTATGAATGATTGGCCACCAAAGCCAGGATTTACACTCATTATCAAAACGAGGTCTATCTCTGATAGGACTTCGAGTGCGGCCTCAACTGGCGTTCCGGGGTTAAGCACAACTCCTGCAGTTGCTCCTGCTTGCCTAATTGCTGTTACACACCGATGCAGGTGTTTCACGGCCTCTACGTGCACAGAGATGTGATTACAGCCCGCATCCACATATTGCTGAAATGAATCTTCTGCGTTCATCACCATTAGGTGGGCGTCGAAAATTGGCTTATCTCCAAGTGCTTGTCTTAATTTCGCGATAACTGGTGGTCCAAATGTAAGATTTGGCACAAAATTTCCATCCATGATGTCGAGATGGAGCCAGTTTAATCCTGAATTAACCGCTTCACTGCAAGCATTTCCCAAGTCCGCTAAATCTGCTGTTAGAACTGAAGGTGCGATAATCACGTCTCTCCCTCAACATCCCCCAGAAGCGCCATAGACATGAGCATTGGGGTAAGCAAACACTCATAGAGGGCCCCCCCCACGCTCTGATAGGTGAGTTAATGGGTCAAGTGATTAGTGCAGGCGATGCAGACTTCAATAACGCAATTTCTTCGAATGAATGGGTATTAGTCGATTTTTGGGCACCATGGTGTGGCCCTTGCAAGGCACTTGGGCCAATCTTGGAACAAGTGGCTGGTGAAACTGACATTACAATTGCGAAGGTAAACACAGACACTGACTCACAAAATGCAGCAAGACTCGGTGTAAGAGGAATTCCTGCTCTATTCTTATTCCACAACGGTTCAATGGTCGCAAATCAAGCGGGAATGGTCCCTAAACCTGCCCTAATGAACTGGTTGAACCAACACATGACCGCTGACGACTTCTAATCGTCCAGTTTCAATTTTCGCTCTGAATGAGCGCTACCAACCTCTCTGAGGAATCTTTCTCTCAAGGCTTCGTGTAACCACATACCGTCCTCGAGGTCCAAAAGTAGTCCGTATTCCAACAGGCGTTGAGGTGGAACGCCATCCCAATTTACCGACTTGGCAAGTTTTTCCCAAGGAACTGGTTTCTTAGCAACTGATAACGTAGCTAACAATTCAAACTCTTCCTCTGGCATGTGACGAATTATCTCCTCATCTAGGAATTTTAACCAATCTCCATGTGTTACGTTACCATACAATTCGAGTAATTCCATGGCAAGAGGATGTCCTCCTGTCAGTTTGTGAATCTCCTCTGCCGTCGGCACCTCAGCTTCGATACTTTCTGCCCATGTAGAGACTTCATCTATCGATAAACCCTGTAATGCTAACTCTTCAACGAGGGAGCGAGTATGTACGTCTCTACGGTCATAAACGTCCAAAGTGGTTCTTGAAATCATAATAATTCGCAGGGGGGCCTTCTTTGAAATGTCCAAGAGGGCGCCAATAAGGTCTCTTGATTCCTTAACGATATGATGAATGTCATCTAATACGATTAACCAATAGGGAGGAGGTCCTCCTGCCTCCACCAAAAATCTCTCTCTAATTGCTTGAGCGTCTGTAAGGTAGGCCAATAACCTCCTTCTCCACGAATCGACATCGATGTCTGACCCGGGTGTAAGGGGAAGAGTTTCCATTATCTGATACGGGTCGTGTTTATCGTCAACACCGAATCTGTGGAGTAGTGAAACTGCTAACCCAACCGTTTTGTCCCACGGTTGACAAGGATACCAACAAATAGAGAGATGTGGTTGATTCTCTGTTTCAGATTGGAGCCAATTCGCAATAATGGTTGATTTACCAATTCCTGCGATTCCGTGAACGACCAAACATGGCGATCCGTCAGAAAACCATTCATCTATCTTGGAAAGGGGCTCTTTCCTACCGTGAACCGTTCTAGTTGCGGGCGGGGCTGTGTGGTATGTTGCGTGTGCTCCTGCTAACAGTTTTAGCCTACCTGGAGGAGGTAAATTTGATTCTTCTCCATCTTTCTTTTTGACAAGCCCAAATCTGATGTCCCCAAAGGTCAAGACACCTTCGTGTTGAGCATGTAATAGGATTTGAAGTAAGGACAATTCAGATTGTAATCTAGTTGGTACCTCCTGAGCTGAAACCTCAAGCAGACCTCCTTCTTTATCTCTAATCAGGACCATCGTTTTGCCTAATTGGTTAATGCGCTGTTTTGCTAATTCCCGTCCACTTTCAGTTAGTTGCCATGTCTTTTGCCTTCTATCATCGCCCCGGATAGCCCGAGTATGCTCAGATACGTGTCTCTGACGAAGTAATGTTCTCATCGCTCTACTTACGTTAGGTGGGTGTTGGGCGCAGGCTTCAGCGATGCCTGGTCTCGTCAAAGCTGAAGTTACAACAAACCTGTCCGCCTGTTCATCTTCATCAAGCAGGTGTAACAATATCCGGTCCTTGACCGCAATATTGACTCTCGGGAGTTCACCTGCCATGACATGTCGTAACAATTCTCACAATTCATACCTACGGTTTTTATGAGCATTTTTAGCACATATAGGGTTAAAACCCTTTTATATAGGTAAAGTCCGGATGTTATGGACAGAAAACTGTTGGCTTTCGCAATGCTTTTTGTCATGGTTTCATCTACTAGTTTAGCCTACAACGCAGCAGCATTCGATAGTGATGGGGACGGTGTTGATGATAGCGTTGATGATTGCCCGTTTGCATATGGTAACTCAACCATTGATAGAGATGGATGTCCTGACCGAGATGGAGACGGGACTTCTGATTTTAATGACGGTTGGACCTCATCAAATCCAAATTTTGCAAAGGATGTAGCTGTTACACAGAGTTATGATTTCACGGGCGTCGATTATTCCCCTGATGGTAAGTTTGTGGCAAGTAGCGATGAAAATGGCTTTCTTCGTGTTTGGAATGCTACTACTGGCACAAATGTCCTCTCCGCTAACGTAGGTGGTGAATTAAGCAGTGTATCTTGGTCAGGAGATGGCCGTTACATAGGAGTAACAAAGAATGACGATACTGCTCACGTATACTTTGCTAATAACATGACAAGCGTTCTCGGTACAATAAGCGCTGATGTTGGAAGCGGAGATTCTGCGAACGACATTGACTTATCACATGACGGTTCAATGGCTGCAATATCAATCGGCAGGTCAGGAAATGGTGGCACAAACGGTGTTGTTAGAGTCATTAACATGACCGATGGTTCCGTTATTCAAAATCTAAATCCTGGTGGCGAAGACAGATTCTATTCCGCCGAATTCTCACCTTCCAGCACTCATATATTGATAGGGAGTAACAACGATTTCTATGTTGTTGAAACTGAAGGATGGTCAACTGTTCGCTCTGAATCTGCACCTAATGGCGCAGTCAATGCCGTTGACTGGTCACCAGATGGTAAGCATATAGCGATATGCGAAGGATGGGATGGAAGCGGTGCCATAACGCGCGTTTACGAATCCGGTTCCTGGTCTCAAAAGTGGTCCAAAGGTACCTCAACTTCTTGTCTTTCTACAGCCTTTTCACCAGATGGCAAACAAGTAGTGTTTGGAATGAGTTGGTATCAAGGCGACGGAGCAACATCAAGAATTTATGATGTTGCGACTGGAAATAGTGTAGATAATTTATTACAACCTAGGCCTGGTAATTGTAGTTCAGGCAATGGAAACAACTGTGGAAGTTCATATGGATTATCATGGTCACCGGACGGTACAAGAATTGCCCAAGCATTTGGAAGAAATGATGAAGGCTTCTACATCTGGTTTGCTGATCTAGATCCTGACAATGATGGTTGGAACACATCTGATCAAGGAGATGGAAAATCCGACGCATTCCCTGATGACGGCACACAATGGGAAGATTCTGACGGTGATGGGTTTGGAGACAATCCTCTTCCAGCCACCGAGGGTGACGATTGTCCGTCTACATTTGGGACTAGTACACAGGACAGGTTTGGCTGTGTAGACACAGATGGAGACGGCTATTCAGACCAGGGAGATACATTCCCTCTCGATAACGCTCAATGGGCAGATTCAGATTTAGATGGATACGGAGATAATTACTATTACGATGTCCAACAATTTACCGAGTTCCATATTAACCAATCCGGTGATGCATTCCCACAAAACCCAACCCAATGGAATGACTCTGATGGAGATGGATGGGGAGACAATTACAACAATGCATCTTGGGATGAATTTAGACCAGTGGATTGGCCAGGTAATTACGATTCGGCTGCCTCTCAAGTCGATAAATTCCCTCTTTTCAGATACCAATGGGCAGACACCGATAACGACTGGATTGGTGATGAGCCTAACACCCCTGTCTCCGATGGATGCCCTAATCAGTATGGAAATTCAACCGAGGATAGGCTTGGTTGCATAGACAGTGATGGTGACGGGTGGTCAAACCCTACTGCAG
>JAYPOA010000062.1:0-10119 GCA_038130705.1 Methanobacteriota archaeon
TGATTATCTTGCCATTATTATCTTTGAGCGAAAAATGGACTGGTTATCGAATCCCTGAGGCGAACGACAGAATTGGAGGCTTCGGGTCTGGTTTCATGGGGGGACTATCTGGCCACCAAGGCGCCTTAAGAGCCATGTTTCTAAAGAGAAGGCTAACTGACAAAATGTCCTATGCAGCCACTGCGAGTATACTTGCTCTATGTGTGGATTTGTCGAGGATTCCTGTTTACCTTTACTTCAATAGTGGAGACATTCTTGAACACCTTGAAGTGACTGCTATACTTTGTATCGCAGCGGTGTTTGGAGTAAAAGCTGGAAAGAGATTTTTAGAAAAAGCGAAATCAAAATCAATCCAGATTGGAATAACTTTTGGTATAGTAGTCAGCGGTTTCTACTACATTTACGTAGCAGTGAATTAGTCGAGCCCAGGTACTGGATGAACCCAACCGAATATGTCGTCAGCGGACTCGTTTTGAATACTGGTTAGAGCATCGTATAGCTCGGTAGTTACCTTGCCGGGAGTTGAACCGTCTCCATAGGTTGTCATCTTGTCTCCAAAAGTAATCGAGCCGATTGGTGAAATTACTGCGGCCGTGCCACAACAGAAAGCCTCATCCGCTTCCAAAGCAAAGTGGACATCAACCTTTGTTTCTACAACATCGTATCCCTTGTGTCTGGCAAGTTGTATAATCGAATCTCGAGTAATTCCCGGGAGAATTGTACCGGTTAATTCTGGGGTGTAGAGCGTATTTCCTTTCAAACAGAAGAAGTTTGCAGCGCCGACTTCTTCGATGTATTGGTGGTTTTCAGCATCGAGGTAAATGATTTCAGAATATCCAGCGGCTTTTGCTTGTTTCGATGGTAGCATTCCTGGCGCATAATTGCCGATTGCCTTCACACCTCCTGACCCACCGGGTGCCGCTCTGTGATGGTGGTCACTGATTAGCAGTTTGATACACGTCATTCCACCTTTGAAGTAAGGTCCAACAGGTGTAACATATACCATAAATGTGTATTCTGGTGCTGGAGCGACTCCTAAAATCGGACCGCTACCGTTCAGTAGTGGTCTGACATATAGTGCACCTTTGCCCATTGGAGGAATCCATCTAGAGTTTTGTTGCACACACTGTTCAACAGCGTCAATGAAAATGGATTCTGGGACCGGGGGCATCTTTAGACGGTCAGCTCCTCTTTGCATTCTTCTCGCATTTTCCTCTGGGCGGAATAGGACAACCCTATCGTTAGTTGTTCTGTAGGCCTTCATCCCTTCAAAGAGTCCCTGTCCATAATTTAGAACACCTGCTGCAGGAGATATTGAGATGTTTCCGTAAGGCCTCATTTCTCCAGGCATCCACGGATCTTCCGCACTGGTTTTTGTCATATACATGAAATCGGTCTCGGTCATAGAAAATGTTAGTTTGTCCCAATCGACCAAGTCTTCGCCCATTATTGTGGACCAACGCCCGCCGGTATTCAATTATTGTGTGAAAAAAAACAAAAAACTGCGATTCGACAAGTTGTTGTCCTATTGACTTTTAGACAACACCATGCGCTGGAGTGGTGATTTGGCAATCATCACTGGAAGATACGTTTCAGAGGATGAATCAACAATCATTGAACTCTGGGCAAGAGCGAAGAGTGGAGAATCTGTATTGATGAGGGTCAAGGGTCTTAGGCCCTGGTTTGAAATAACGCCCTCAGGGATTGGCATAACCGATGGAGATATTTCCGCAGTAAGACAAATGGAAAATGTTGTAGAGGTTTCTGAAAGTAAAACTAAGTGGACATATTTGGGAAACAAACCTGTTTGGAAAGTATTCGTAAACCAACCTTTCAATGTACCAAAATTACGCAAAGAATTGCACTCATGGACAATTCTATCAGGGGACATTCCATTCGTAAATCGGTTCTTTTTGGATGGAGACTTTTCGATGCACGTTAGCGTCGAAGGCGAAATGGTGGATTCAGATCATCCGGTTGATGTTTGTGTAGAACTAACCCTTGATGATGTCAAAAATTGTTTGCCTTTCCCCGCACCATTCAAAGTCATGTCTTTTGACCTTGAGACGTCAATAGCAAAGCCCACCATTTACTGTGCAGGCGTCGTGATTGAAGATATGGGAAGTGGAGAAAGGACAAGGCACATTTACTCTGGAAGCGAATTGGACATTCTTTCCCAAATCACCGACTTGGTGAGAAGTGAAGACCCTGACATCATTACGGGATATAACATAGATAATTTCGATATTGGAAGAGTTGTCGACAGAGCAAATTATCTCTCAAGAAACGATAATCAACTCAAAATCAAAACCATGGGGTGGGGTAGAGTTTCTACTTCTGAATTGGATAGAAATCGAGATTCTCTATTCCCAAATAGGAGCCAAACAAGAGCGTGGAACATGGCAGGGCGCTGCGTTATGGATGCGTGGTGGCAAGCGAGGCAAGCCCTCAGACCTCAACGTGAAACACTATCTTTCGTGTCAAATCTGTTGTTTCCAGACAATGAAGAAATGCAAAAGATGGATGTCGACGCATCTAATATGGATGAAGAATGGGCAAATAGGCCAGATGTGGTGATGGAATATTGCCTTAGAGACGCTGAATTACCAATCGATATTATGCATGAAATTCAAGCATTTAGAAGAAAGGAAGCTGTAGCAGCGGTTGCAAAGATACCTCTAGATGTTAGTGCGAACGGAACCACCTCTCAATTGATTGATTCTCTCGTCATCAGGCTTGCGGATAGAACCGGTATCGGTGTTCCGATGACTGGTTCTGCAGAAAGAAAGGAAGGTCAAATTCAGGGAGGTTATGTTCACGATGTTGAAGCAGGTTTGCACCGATGGGTCGCAATTTTAGATTTCAAATCTATGTATCCTTCAATTATGATTGGAAAGAATATCTGTTACACGACTAGGGTCGAAGATAGTAGCACAGACCAGCCATCTGAAGATGAGAAATTATACACATCTCCAACGGGTGCTAAATTTAGAAATGAATCCGCAAGAAGAGGAATGGTCCCTCATCTGTTAGAGCAGTTGATGGCTCAGAGAGATGAACACAAGAAGGGTATGAAGGAAGCAAAAGACAACGCTGAGAGGTCTTATCATGACCAAATGCAGTATGCGGTTAAGATATTGATGAATTCATTTTATGGGGTATTTGCAAGTGGATTTTATCGTTTTACTCACAGAGAATTGGGAACCTCAATCACCGCTTGGGCTAGGCATAATATCAAGCAAATCATACAAAAATTAGGCGAGGAGGGATACGATGTCGTTTATTCAGATACGGATTCAATTTTCGTGAAAGCTCCCGTCGAAGGTGTTGATGACCCACAGCAAGTGATGATTGACTTTGCAAACGAAATTGCAACGAGGTTTAGCGAGGCAAGCGCTGAATTGGAGTTCGAAAAGGGCTTGTCCGTATTCTTCAGTCACGGCGCCAAAAAACGGTACGTGGGCCAAATAGTATGGCCAAATGAAGAAATGCTCGTTAGAGGTTATGAGACTCAAAGGACGGACTCATTCAAATTCTTGACCGACGGTATGAAAGAGATTTTCAAACACGTCCTAAATGATGATTCTGAGGCGGCGATAACTCACGCAATAGAAACTATAGCTGCTGCAAAATCCGGTGAAGCTCCAATACGCGACCTGATTATGAGCAAATCCTGCAAGGGGCGTTGGGACAAGAGAGCAGGTGAGTGGAATTTCAAAGATGATTATGCAAATCCTGAATCCATGATACAAGTAAGGGCAGCAAAAGCACTGATTGCAAAGGGTCTACCTTTTACCCCTGGAATGAAGATTGCATATATCGTTACAAACGCAAGAAATAGGCCAATGGAAATCGAGCCATGGCTTGAAGAGGACCCAGTGCAAAATTACGATGGCCAATTCTATGCAGACCGTTTGGCTACCGCATTTGGAAGAGTTACGGAAGCGTTTGGTTGGACAGCGAAGGAATTGCTTTCTGGCAATAGGCAGACCTCATTATTTTCATTTTGAGAAAATAATCTAAGAAGAGTAAGTCTTGAATGTAAGTCTCCTTCCTGCTCGTCATGATGAAGCCGGTATTGATGGCCCTATTGTTCGTGCTTGCAAGCCTCGCAGGTTGCATTGGTGGAGAGACAGTAGAGACTTCAGATGTTGAAGCAATCTTTGAATTTTCACCAAAAAACGACATAAGAGTAGACCAAATTGTTGAGTTCGATGCTTCGGCTTCTTTACCTCAAGACACCTCACTCACCTACAAGTGGGATTTCGATAACGATGGCTCGATTGATGAGTCTGGTAGAACCACAACCTGGTCCTATTCTAACCCGGGAACTTTTGAGGTTGTACTTTCGGTGAGCGATGGCATAACCACCGCATATCAAACCAGAGAGGTCACAGTAGCAGATGCGGATGCGGTTGAACCCGTTGCTGACGCCGGCTCTTATTCACCATTCAGTGACTGCGATGGTGAATCACTATCCTCAGGAAATTTCTATCTATACTACATTTGTGAGATGGACAAGAGTTTGTCCAGTAAATCAATGACGTCCACAATTAACGTAAACTTGGATGGCTCAAACTCTGAATCAGGAGATTCTAATGATTACATCAAAGAATGGAATTGGGACTTAAACCTTCAGAAGGATTCCGATGGCGATGGCGATTACAAGAATGACGCCGACATGACTGGGGAAACTGTGGAATGGAGGGACCTTGCACCTGGTGAGTACAAGATCGCTCTAACAGTAGTTAACGGTCAAGGGCTAACAGAAACCGACGAAACCGTCGTGTACATCAATTACGTCGCTAAGTGGAATGATTTCTCAATCGGAGGAAATAATTCAAACAGTGCGGTGGAAATAGAATTTGATTATCCAGCAGTAAACGATGAGGACTCAGGTAACACGATTCGTAAAACGGTCGCAGAATTGGTATATCCGAAAGAGGATGGAGATTGTACAAACGTACCTGGCACCAACAACTGCCGTGCAGAACTCAATATTTTTGGTTACAATGAGAAAGATGACCACGTACAGAACACCAGCTCTACAGGATTAGAACAGAGAAGCGCTGGAGATTGCGATTCAGACACAGATTGTGTTTGGTTACAATTCACAGGCTCATATCACTATGGAGAACCAGATGATGACGGGGAATATCCCGGCTGGGATGATGGTGAATGGAAGTACGTAATACAAAACGATAAGATTAACGACCTCGATATCGATTCTTTTACCATTAGATTGACTTACAAATGAATGACTGAAAGCCATTATTTGGATAAAATTAGCCCCTCATTACACCTTATTTCTATCGCGGTCTTCAAATAGGGGTGGTTTGTGGGCGTCTTACAAAGGAGAGACTATTATGCCATCTCAATGGGAAGACAAAAGCAAACCACACCGCAATATCGTGTTTATCGGGCACGTTGACCACGGAAAGTCAACCACAGTAGGAAGACTACTTCTGGACTCTGGTCACATCGAAGAGCACGTTATCGAAAAGAACGAAAAACTAGCCGCAGAAGCAGGAAAGGCCGGATTCGGTCTTGCGTATGTTATGGACGGTCTAAAGGAAGAGAGAGAACGTGGAATTACCATCGACGTTGCTCACAAGGAATTCTTTACACCAAAGTACTACTGGACTATCATCGATGCTCCAGGTCACCGTGACTTCGTAAAGAACATGATTACTGGCGCAAGCCAAGCTGATACCGCAGTTCTACTATGTGCTGCAAACGATGGTGTCAACGCACAAACCAAGGAACACGCTTTCCTTGCAAAGGTACTTGGTGTTGCTGAATTGATCATCCACGTTAACAAGATGGATATTTCTGGTGTCGACTGGTCAGAAGACAAGTACAAGTCAGCATGTGCTGAAGTTACAAGCCTGCTAAAGGTTGCAGGATTCGGAAGCCAACTTGACAGAATCCCAATGATTCCAGCTTCCAGCCTAAACGGTGACAACGTATTCGAGAAGTCCGACAAGTGCTCATGGTACAGTGGACCAACTCTATTCGAAGCTATTGATGCTGCTCCAATGCCATCAAAGCCTGTTGACAAGCCTCTAAGACTTCCAATTCAGGACGTTTACAAGATTTCAGGTATCGGTACTGTTCCAGTAGGAAAGATCGAGACCGGAACTCTGAATGTTGGAAAGACAGTAATGTTCAACCCATCACAAAAGTCCGCTGAAGTAAAGTCAATTGAAATGCACCACACAATGGTAGACAAAGCAGAACCAGGAGACAACGTTGGTTTCAACGTTCGTGGACTTGCTGCAGTTGACATCCGCCGTGGTGACGTTGCTGGATATGCAGACAGCGCACCAACATTCGTCCGCCACGATGAAACATTCGTAGGACAGATTCAACTTATGGACATCCCTAAGGCTGTTTCAGTAGGATACACACCAGTATTCCACGCACACACAGCACAGGTAGCTGTAAGATTCCAAGAACTACTTGAGAAGACCAACAAGTCTGGTAAGGAAGCAAATCCAAGCTTCTTGAAGACTGGTGACGCATGTCTAATCCGTTTCCAGCCAACCAAGCCAATGGCTATCGAGCAAATGAGTGATTTCCCCGAACTTTCAAGATTCGCTATCCGTGACATGGGTAAGACTGTCGCAGCTGGCGTTTGTATGAAGATCGAGAAGAAGTGAGTTTGATCTCCAACTGGACTACGATCCGAACGGAATAGAGGTGCAAGTCATGGCAGCAGTGACCATCATCAAACTTACTGGCGAGAACCACAAGGATATCGACCAGGTAGCTAATCAGATTAAGACAATCTGCGATACTGGAGGAATCAGCCTCAGAGGGCCTATTCCGCTTCCAACTCGCAGACTCGTCGTGCCGGTAAGAAAGGCACCAGACGGCGAAGGCAGTGAAACTTACGATCACTGGGAAATGAGAATCCACAAGCGTCTATTGGAAATGGACATTACGAGTGGAAAGGACGAAAGCGCTCTAAGACAGGTCGCAAGAATCCCAATCCCAGATACTGTAAGCATTGAATTGTCCATGCGTACAGTCAACTGATTTTACTACCAGAATCGGTAATTATCTGATACGAACAGTGAACACTTTCTGTGATATCTTATCTTCCCACACCGTTGTCACAACGGATGATATCGCTTAGAGTAATCATAAAGTTTCGTTAATCTCACACCAGTCATACATTGACTGGATTGATGGTGCCAAATCGCTAGCCTTTTTTGTTAGTGTGTAATTGACAGTATAAGGTTTGGAGGAATTTACTTTCCGCTCAACCAGATTATTTTCTTCTAATTCTGCAAGCCTTCTTGAGACAGTAGTTGATGATGAATCAACACGTCTTTTCAGTTCACTGAAATTTAGTGGCCCTTTTTGAACATGCAAAACAAGGAGGATGTGTAATAATTTTGACTTGCCCAATAAAGCAATTAATTGGTCTACCTTTGCAAAAATGGGGTCGCATTCAGCATTCATAATCGGCTCGTTTCGCTTAGCAAAACTAAGTATTTGATTCATTATGTCAAATAACCACTAGACAAAACCATGCAGCTAATCTCTTCTTGCAATAATCGTGGCCAAAAGAATCGTCATTGAAGTCATGATGAATGATAATGAAGGGACTGAATCACTCTCCTCAACTTCATCTTCTCCTCCGTCGCCCTCATACATGGGACAGCCATTACCAGGTAACGCCGGGTTAATTAAATCTGGATTCCAATACTCCCATACTTCACATTCGTCGCTAATAGGCATAATCCATTGGTTGGTTAGATGGTCGTAAGTCCAAACCCCATCCCATGTACAATATCCCAATTCTGAGTCATAGACGAACTCTCCTCCAGCAGATACTGCTCCAGATGGAGCAACGATTCCCTGGCATGCGATGAGCGTGATTTCTACCTGCCCATAGCCAGTGTTGATTTCCTGGTTATTTGAATCGATTTCATATGCCTTGAAGAAAATAGTTTTTGTCAGGGTTACGTTTGAGTATTCGCCCTCGAGTGATAGCGTGATGTTGAACAAGTCAGTGCTATTCATATCGAACGCTTTGGCCCATTTTTGCTCCAACGATAGGTCATATTTCTCGACGGGAGTAGCATTCAGGTTCTCTGAAGTCAATGCAGCTTCTACGTAGATATTCTCAGTAGCCGTGGTAGGCGATATTACCATTCCTTGAAGGGTCATTGAATCGGACATTGTTAGCATTCCATCAACTGGGAAAATAACCTGCACTGAAACTAATTCGGTATTGGCTTCAGGCTCTGTCCATTCTCCGGTAAGAGGATCGTATGTCCAAGCTCCATCCCACAAACAGATGCCAAGTGACTCATCGAAGGTAAATTCACCACCTGCTTCAATTGCTCCTTCTGGAGCAGTTAAGCCTTGACATGCACTGAGAAGTATCTCAATCCAGTACACAGTTTCCCATCTCTTGTCGTCTCCTTCATAGGATTTGATATAGATCATCTGAGAATTTGTCTCATTAGTGTACATACCTTCTAACGATAGCATCAGTGAAAAAGAATCTGAATCGTTCAATCCAGACGTTTTTGCCCATTTATTCTCTAAATATAGATTATATTTGTGAACCGCACTCGCATCGAAATCTTCCAGGTTGAATGCGATTTCGACATAGGCATCATTTTGATTTTCAGACCCACTCTGGACAAAACCAGTAATGTTGATTTCATTAGCGGTAACTATCGTTTGGTTTTGATTTGTGTCATATTGAATCACTAACTGGGAATCAATATAGGTTTCATGTACAACATGGAAATACATTCTCAATTTTTCACTTACATTCCCTTCTTCGTCTGTAACCCTTAATTCGATACGAATCTCATAAATTGTTGTCAACGTCTGGTCAGACGTAATATTTGCGAAATCATAACTCCACTGACCTTGAGAAGTATGGTCTTCTGAATATTCGTGAATTATCATATCATTGTTTCCAAATGGCTGGTCAAAATAAACGGTCCAATTGTACATTTCAATTCCGTTTTGATGGACACTGCTATTTCCATAAGAATGTCCAGCTTCGAAGGAAACCGTGGTGTAAGTTGATTCTTCGCCAATTATAACACGATAAACATCCCAATCATGTCCAGAGACATTTTTGGTTCCAGTTAACTCGATATTTTCAGAATCCATCACAATTACATTAGCAACCGTCGCTCCATCTCCATGGGTTAGCAACGTATTCTCTTCAGAATCCAGTTTTACAGAAGTATAATTTGAATCGATTGGTATCGATACAAAAAGTATCATGGCTGTGGCAATAAGAACAAATCTCATGTGATTGACACACCAGATTTTGTTAATATATATTTCAACAAAAGAACATCTGTTTTACAGGTTCGCCGCTTCAGCAACTCCTGAATCAATCAAATAATTTGCAGTAGCACCTTCCAAGAATAATATATCCCCAATCCCAAGAGTGATTTCTCCGTCAGCCGTGATTATGGGTTCATCAAGAGATTCGATCACTCTTATTCGAACTAATTCCTGTTCGACTTCCTCTTTTTCTTTCACAGAGGTATCGCTTGTTTCAGCTTCAGCCCAAGCATCGAAATCCATTTCCTGTTTTTTCTTTGATGGAACTAATTCATCAGCTGCTGCATGTTTTGCGACTGTTGAAACAGTGGAGATGGTATTTTGTTCTTCTTTGATTGGATGGAGTCCTTCCAACTCAGGATAAGCTTCTGCGTCCGCAAGAGAGTCTTCTTCATCATATTCTATATCAGGCAAAGGTTCACTCTTGTCTTCAAGGGCGATGACAGGAGGCCCATCACCGGTAAGGCCACCTGAATCGGCAACGAATGAATCGAGTTGTGTGGTACCGGCCGCTAAAGTCATCGATTTCATTTCCTCTGATGCAAGCCCTAATTGCATAGAATTCCAGTTAACGTTCATTTTGAATTTATTCAATTGTTCGGTAGCGTTTGTGTAAAATTCTCTTTCTGCGGGGTCGTGCCTTGTCCAATCCAAGTTGGGTAGGTCCTGGCCGTTTCCTCCACCCTCTCCTCTCAGTGACATTGTTGCTGAGTGTTGCATGAGCGCAACAACTCTTTTTCGAGCAAGGTCTGAAGCAGTTCTTCGAATATTTGCCTGTCTTCTCTGAAG
>JAYPOA010000063.1:0-10036 GCA_038130705.1 Methanobacteriota archaeon
GATAGGCTTGGTTGCATAGACAGTGATGGTGACGGGTGGTCAAACCCTACTGCAGGAGCGCCTGCTCATCCTGAGGGCGATGCAGATGCCTTCCCTGACGACCCAACTCAATGGAGAGATACCGACTCTGACGGCTTTGGAGACAACACCTCAGGTAACAATGCAGACGATTGCCCCGGAGAATATGGAACCTCTACTGTAGATCGCGTTGGTTGTCCAGATGTAGATGGAGACGGATATTCCAATGCTGGAGACCCATTTCCACAAGATGGGACTCAGTGGGAAGATCAAGATGGTGACAATTATGGTGATAATCCAGATGGAAACAATCCGGATGAATTCCCTTATGACCCATCCCAGTGGAAAGATTCCGATGGTGATGGCTATGGAGATAGACCTGTCCCTCCAAGTGGAGATATGTTCCCTAATGACCCTACACAATGGAGCGATGCAGACAACGATGGATTTGGAGACAACCCAGAAGGAAACAATGGAGATATTTGTCCTGAAATTTATGGCAAATCTGAGCTACCGGGTGCAAGAGGATGTCCTGATACCGATAACGATGGTGTGGTAGATCCCTACGACGCATTCCCTGAGGATTTTTACCAGCAAACAGATAATGACGGCGATGGGTGGGGAGATAACCAAGATGTCCCAAACGGTGATGAATGTCCTGAAGAATTTGGAACATCTACAAACATGTCGATACAGGGTTGCCCAGACATAGATGGGGATTCTTGGGCGGATTCAATTGACGAGTTCCCAGAAGACCCGCTACAATGGGAGGATACTGACGGCGACGGTTGGGGAGACAACTATGGTTGGATAAACAAGACTATTGCTGACGAAGTAGACATTGGTTTACTCATCGTAATAAGAGACCAGTGGGGTGACGCTTTTCCAACTGATGCAAGTCAGTGGTCTGATACTGACGGGGACGGTTTCGGAGATAACCAAACAGGAAGACTACCTGATGCATTCCCAGTTAGGAGCTCACAATGGGCTGATTCTGATGGAGATGGTTATGGAGACAGCCAAATACTTGGTTCATTCCAACCCGATGAATGTGAATTGAAATTTGGTGAGTCTTTCATTGATTATTTTGGTTGTCCCGACAGTGATAAAGATGGAGTTTCTGACCAAACCGATCCTTGCCCTTACGACGCAGAGGTTTATCTTGGAATTAAAGGTCAAGTCGCATGTGCTTCATTTGAAGACGCAGATGGTGATGGCATACCTAATGAATTTGATTTGGATTATGTCGGAACAAGTGAGGAAGGTTCTTGGGATTTAAGCGGAGAATTATTCATTCTTGGTGGATTGATTGTTTTCCTTCTTGCAATTATTACAGTAGCGATGGTTGCGAAACAAGCTGGTAGGAGAAAATCTGCATTTAGTCGCGCTGAAGAAATGAAAGTTAACGCAATGATGGCTGATGAGGAAGAAAGACGGTTGGAGTGGATTGAGTACTATGTCAATCAGGGAGATACTGCTAAGGCAATGGAACTTGGCTGGATTCCACCCCAAGAAGTCCCACAGTGGCAACAATACCAAATGCAACAACAACAAGCTCAGCAGGATGCAATTCCTGGAATGATGAGTCTCGACGATATTTGAAGCAATTTATTGTGAACGGGCCTTCTCCCGCCGTGCTTTTTCTGCCAAACTATCGTCGAATGCTAAGAAGTCAAGTGACTCCCAAGCATCGTCATCATCAAGGGCTAGGAGGGCTTGATTATTTTCTAACAATTCAAGTAATGTAATGTAGGTTGGATTCGACCCATCGGGCATTTGATATTGATGCCCAGGAAGTACCAGCCAGTTATCTGGTAATCCTTGCATTATTGAACGTAAATAAGTGAGAGATTTTCTTTGCTCATTTACATCTCCGCCAAATAAATCGGTCCTTCCGCACCTACCAAGAAACATACAGTCTCCGCTAATTACAACTCCTTCCCCAATGAAGGTCATGTGACCGGGTGTATGGCCAGGAGTACAATGAGCCTCAAACCTCAATTCACCAATTATCGCTTCAGTAAAGGTTTGATTATCATTAGTCCATTCTCTATTGGAAGGGCCATCCCACCCCCTGAGCGCCTCCTTTTGGTGAACCCAAATTTCACGATCTGTAAGTCCATTTATTCCCTTGGAATGGTCCCAATGTGAATGTGTGAGCCAAACTTTTTCTAAGATCCAAGAGTTATTTTCACATACATCTATCCAATATTTTTCAAAAAATGGGTCAATGATGCACGCAATTCGCGTTTTTTTGCATACCAACAGATGGTTTAAGTTGTCCCAATCGCCTAACTGCGCCTGCATTACAATCATTTTATCCGTTTCCAAAATGCAATCTGCCATGTTCGCTCACCAATAGGATGTACCGCATCCCTTCTAAGGGATGACGGACATGGTGTACCATGCGCAGAGAGCGAATGCTGGCAATTGTCCTTGCCACTTTATTCGTTCTAGTATCGGGGACCAGTTTCGCTAATGCAAATCAAGTCACTCTGAATTCCGAGGTTGTAAATTCTCCAGAAAGAGGATGGTACGGTGCGGGAGATATCGTAGAAATCGATGCACAACTCATCAATACGGGAGATGCAACATCAATTTCTATTGACCCTTCATGTGATAACGTATTACGTATTTGGTACGGTAATGAAATAATACTCGACGGTACTGATTCCTGTTTTGGCCAAAACAGAGGGTTGGACATTGGTAGCTCATCAACGCTTTCCTTAGAAACACTTTCTTGGGATTTGAAAAATTCAAATGGTGATTTCGTACAATCAGGAGAATATCAAATTGAATATTTTATTCCAAACGCAGGATTATCCTCTATAAGTTCGGTTCAGGTTCAAACACCAATTGAAAATCCTGAGGGATTAGAATTAGAAATAATTGCTACCGCAAGAGATGGCAATCACAAAGTAAACTCTCCCAGTGTAATCACAGTGAGGGCAGTCAATACATTAGGTGAACAAATTAGTTTGGATACTAATGGATGTAAACTGAATTTAAATCAGAATTTATTCGGTGATTGTGGTAAGGACCTCTACAAGCCATATGAGATTTCGACCATAATGCAGTTTATCGTCGAACCTGAATTAGGAGATAATTTCTACAATATCTCTCTTGGAGATGGAGTATTGAAGCAGTCAATTACAATCAGCGCTGTTGAAAATGTTGACCTAATGGAGAATTTTGAACAATTCGGAAATCTCGATGTTGAACTCGATTACACCGGGGACGACCTATTCTATGAATTGGAAAATTTTGATTCCGAAATCGTGATGTCAAATATCGGTAATGAAACCTTGATTGTCAATTTTACAAAGAGTTGCAGAGGAGAAATTTGGGTCGTTGACCAACTAGGTGAAGTTGTTAGAGATTCAAGGAACCCTAATGATTGTGTGGAGATGGATACTCAAAATGTAATCCCACCCAACGAAAATCGTAAAGTGGTTCAGCAAAGATGGAGTTTTATAGACAAAAACAACTGTATGGTAACTCCTGGTAAACTACTGGTTATTGGAGAAATGCCTCAATTAGGCAAGTACGATACAGAGACGATTTCTTTCGATTACGAATCGAGAGCAAATTGTGAAACTCAATCATTACAACTTGAAAGCAGGATTAGCGATCTTGAAGATTTCACTATTGAGTCTACTCTCGTTGCAACAGAGGGAGTAGAAATTACCTGGTTTTCACAATGTGACTTTGACTTCACATTGCTAAACATGAGTGCTGAATTATTTGGTGCTCCGCTAAACTGTGAAGATAACGAAACATTCTCATCTCGGTTCACAAGTCTTCAAATCGAAGACATCAAGTTGAATATGGATGATTATGAAGACGGTACTTACTTCATAAAATTGGAGTCAACAAGCCAACCAAGGTTCTCAGTAGTCTCGAGTTTTGAGTGGATAAGTCAGACCGAAGAAACCGAAGAAGGCACAGATTTGGTCACAGAAGAAGTTCTATCTCGGTTTGTTGCTGGCACATGGAGTTCTACCGAAACGAGTACCGGTACTTGCTGGTTCCTGAATACTCCTGATGAGGGTATACTCACACTAAATTCAGCACCTGGACTAGTTGAATGGAGTCCTGAAAGAAATCTAGTCGGCCAGTACAAAGTAGTTGATGCATCAGCCTCTCCACAATGTTCAGAATTTAGTTCGCCTTCAATCATCATCGAACAAGTAATGTCTGAAGAATTGCCACAAGAAGTGGTTGAAGAAGAACAAGAAGTACAGCAAAATATACAGCCTGAAGAGGAAGTCTCCTCCGATGTAAGCCCTATTGTCGTAGGTGTAAGTGCAGTAGTCGTTAGCACTGGAGTTCTATCTCTATTAGTTGCATTTGTATCAACAAATGAAAGCTTGAGAATTCCAGCTACTACCGCAGGGCTTTGGCTACTTGGGTTGATTGGAAAAACAAACGAAACGAGTGATGGAAGGTATCAGCGTGGACGGCTTATGGGTTACCTGACTGCTAATCCCGGATGTCATTTCAGAGCACTAATGGCTGCCTTAGAAATGTCTAATGGCCAAATTACTCACCACCTAAAAATTCTAGAAGATGAAGATAGAATATGGAGAAAGCCCGACGGAAGATTGGTCAGATTCTATCCTTTTACCTCTAATCTACACCCTGGGCTCGAGGAAGGGGAACTCCCGATGCCTCCTCTATCGCCAGATCCGAATAGCCTTCAAGGGAAGATTCTCAAACTCCTAGATGATGATGGAACAATGAACAAATTCCCTACACAAGTTGATCTTGCACACCGCTTAGACAAATCTCAACAATTGATTAGTCATCATCTTCGCACACTTGAGAACTACGGCCTTGTTGAAAAGAGGCGCTCTGGTGTTAAGAATCGATACAAGTTAACCAAGGAAGCGCTATTCCTTTTGGAATCAACTGACTATTAGTTACAGATGGTTTCAAGTTTAATTTACATCTCGACCAACTATACCGAAAAGGTGTGAGGTTTGTAAATGGGTGAATATTCTCCTCAGACTAACGAATTAACCTGGCAAAAAGCTTGGGACGATTCGAAATTGTTTGAGATTGATTTCAAAGAAGGAAACCCTACATTCTACTGTTTAGAGATGTATCCCTATCCATCAGGAAAAATGCACATGGGGCATGTTAGAAATTATTCGATAGGAGACGCTGTTGCGAGGTACAAACGATTGATGGGTTTCGACGTATTATATCCAATGGGGTTCGATTCATTTGGAATGCCAGCAGAGAATGCCGCTATTGCCGAAGGTGGCCATCCACATGACATTACTGAGAGAAATATGGCTTCAATTACGAAGCAAATCAAAAGGATGGGGTTCTCATATGATTGGAGAAGGATGGTCAAAAGTCACGACCCGCAATACTACAGATGGAATCAATGGTTTTTCCTTAAATTCGTGGAAAAGGGATTAGCATATCAAGAATTTGCTCCAGTAAATTGGTGCAATTCATGCAATACTGTTCTTGCAAATGAACAGGTTAAGGCGGGAAGATGCTGGCGATGTAATGGCCCTGTTATTCAAAAAGAAATGAGTCAGTGGTTCCTCGACATAACAAAATACGCTCAAGAATTATTGGACGGCCTTGAAGAAATTAATTTCCCTGAGAATGTGAAAGCTCTACAGCAAGATTGGTTGGGTCGCTCAGAAGGAGCTGAAATTGAATTCGGAATAGATGGCCGAGAAGAAAAAATCAGCGTCTTCACAACTCGTCCAGATACTCTTTTTGGAGTTACATTTGTCACTCTCGCCCCGGAACACGAACTTGCTGAATTATTAGTCAAAGGCACAGAATTCGAATCTGATTGGAAAGAATTGTATGATGAAATCACCGTGATGAGTGAATTTGATAGAATCAAGAATATGGGTAAAAAGAAAGGGGTGCCTACTGGTTCATTTGCAATCCACCCCATTACTGGGGAAAAGCTCCCAATTTGGGTTGGAAATTTCGTTATTGCATCCTACGGAACTGGTGCTGTAATGGCTGTACCTGGTCACGATGAAAGAGATTTTGATTTCGCAAAGAAATACAACATACCAATCAAGAGAGTCCTGATTATGGAAGAGGATGCAGACCCCTCTTCTGATTTAGAAGCCGCAGAAGTCGACTTAGGATGGATGGTAAATTCCGGTGTTGAAGGTTTTGACGGCCTTTACGGTACAGAGGCAAAACTTGCGGTGTGCGAACATCTCGAAAAACAAGGAACGGGTAGTGGTACGATTAATTGGAAAATTCGTCCATGGCTAATTAGCCGACAAAGATACTGGGGGACCCCTATCCCAATAATCCACTGTGATGGTTGTGGAGCCGTTCCAGTTCCAGAAAATCAATTACCCGTTGAACTTCCAAGAGACGTCGTCTTTGATGGAAAGGGAAACCCCTTAGAATCGAGCGACACTTTCTGCAATGTTGATTGTCCAAGCTGTGGAAACGAAGCAAGACGGGAGACTGACACGATGGATACATTCGTAGATTCATCATGGTATTTCCTTAGGTACACTGACGCAATGCAAACTGAGGTTTGCTTCGATAAAAACATTGCAAACCACTGGATGAATGTGGATTTCTACTGTGGAGGCATTGAGCACGCCCAAATGCATTTGATCTACGCAAGATTTTGGACAAAGGCTCTTCGAGACGTAGGTTTACATGATGTGAATGAGCCTTTCAATGAGTTGTTATGTCAAGGCATGGTAAACAAGTCTGCACCTTGGTGCGACAATTGCGCTATCACATTGAATGTATCACACAGCGGACAAAATTGCCCTCACTGTGATACTGAAATGAGCGAGAGAAGTGCAAAGATGAGTAAAAGTCTTGGAAATACGGTTTCGCCCGAAGAAATGATTGAAAAATATGGTGCTGACACAGTTCGATTGTTCATTCTATTCGCCGCTAATCCTACCGCTGGCATGGATTGGTCAGATTCAGCCCTTGAAGCAAATTTCCGTCAAGTCTTACAGCTGTTCAACATGCCTGAAGCAATCCTTGCGTGGGGTGAAAAACCAAGTGGAATTGACGATTGGATGACTGCAAGACTAAATCAAAGAATTATCCAGTGGAAGAATTCAATGGAAAACTATGACCTACGAGGAGCTGTGGAAACCAGCCACTTTGAACTTGTAAAGGACATTAACTGGTACTTGAGAAGAGGAGGAAACAATAGAGAAATCGGATTGCAGATACTCCAAAATTGGACTCATATGATTTCTATCGCTACCCCACATCTCGCAGAAGACTGGTGGAAAACTCTTGGAAATGCTGACCTTGTTGCAGGAAGAGTTTTCGAAACTCCAGACAAATTAACCAAATCAGAAATGCGAAGCCTTGAGGATGAATCATACCTTAGGTCATTTTTGGAACAAGGTAGAAAGGTTGCAAAGATTGCGTCAAAGCACATAGATGGAGATTTTCAAGCCGCTACTGTTCACATTGCTAGACCCTGGAGAAGAGACCTTGCCTGTAATGCAATATCTTTTATTGAGCAAGGTAATAATGTCAAAACTTTCGTTAAAGAATTAGCGAAGATGCCTTTTGCCCAAGGTGAGAACAAAGGTGAAATTATGGCTTTTTGGGGTAAGAGAATGCTACCACAAATATTCAAATGGTCAGATGATGAAAAAGCGATGATATCAGGCTCGCTAAATGAAGCTGAGGTTCTACAAAATGCTTCAACCTTCATCTGCAACGAGTTGGGAATCAGTGCTATCACCATCGAGGCTGGAGTCGACGATGTCGGTAGAAGTGGCACCGCTATGCCCCTCGCTCCCGCCATCGTCTACAGTTGATTCTACTGACACCGGTGTTTTCGGTTTCTCCGGTACTTCCGGATCTGGCTTGAAATTAATGTACAAAGCAATCAAGATAATTACACCTGCCAACGAAAACAGAACCCAAATCAGAATCGAGTCTTCGTCTGAATCCGTTGTTGTTTGAGCGTTGTCAACTGTTTGAATTGCACATCCTGTTGAAGAAATCTTGACCCCTGGCTTAGTTGAAGGGCAGAGATCATCCATATTGTGGACACCGTCTCCATCGTCATCTAACTGGAAGCCTGAACATCCTTTTTCGTCTACTTCAAAGCCATCTCTGGTGTATCTACATTCATCCATTGAATCCTCTACGCCATCGTTGTCGTCATCATCATCTTCTGTTGAATCTATGCAGCCATCTTGGTCAATATCCATCCCTGGCCCGGCAACTCCAATGTAGCCTCGTGGGCATGAATCTGCGCTGTCAAGGTAGCCATCACTATCATCATCCGAATCTTCAATATCATCATGGCAACCATCTCCATCGTAATCGAATGAAGAATTCCAATTTGGCTCACCGATTGGGCAATCGTCCGACAAATCGAGAACGCCGTCACCATCATCATCTGGGTCTCTATCTGAATCTCTGCAACCGTCACCATCAAGGTCGGTTACTGTATTACTTTCCCAACCAAACTGGTCAGTTGGGCAGTTGTCGATTTCATCATCAACTCCGTCACCATCTAAATCGTTCTCACAAGCATCACCGATTCCATCCCCATCCAAATCAGATTGGTCATCTGCAATCGATGGGCACTTGTCGAGCTGGTCAACATAACCGTCATTATCTGAATCTAAATCTTCACATCCGTCCTGATTTTCGTCATTTTCTAAGGTAGAAACCCATCCAACAGGGCCCTCTGGGCACACATCATAAACATCGAGTATGCCATCACTGTCATCATCATCATCCTCAGTTGTATCCCTACAACCGTCTCCATCATGATCGGTATTTGGTGCTGAATTCCAGTCGGTTTCCCCCGGATTGCAATCATCATATGCATCTACTACTCCGTCTCCATCGTCGTCATCGTCACATTCATCTCCGTACATGTCTCCGTCAGTGTCGATTTGTTCGGGGTTTGAGATTCGTGGACAATTATCGATACCGTCCGTAAGTCCATCTTCGTCATAATCTCTTGCATAATTCATCAATCCAACATCGAATTCACCATTGGTCGCCAAAGTATAATTGAATGATTCTACCTCTCCATTGAATATAAATCCGGCTACTGGTGTTTCGTTTTGTCCAAGCGATAAAGAGACTGGGAAATCATCTCCTTGACTACCTATTGATAATGCCCAAACCCACTCCATCTGTGAATCCAACTGCCCTATGAAGACATCTCTTTTTATCCAGTTATTATCCACTTCAGAAAGAACATCAACTCCAAGTGTAAGGGTACTTGTATGAGTGCCAATTACTAGAATTTCATTCCTATCATCTACTAAAATTCCTTCAATTGACTCCCAACCGCCATTTCCAAAATTACTAACATTGATCCACAAGCCATTCGAATTTAATTTGCCAATGAACATGTCCCACCAACCATTAGATGTGACATTAATGAAACCAAATTGTGATTCTCCTTCAAACTGCCCAGTAACATAGACTGAGCCTTCGCTATCTACTGCACAATCCGTACTCCAGTCATCTCCAGTACTCCCTGCATATTCTCTCCAAGTGAAATTGCCATATCCATCTAACTGGGCTACAAAAATGTCGCTACCGCCATTGGAAATCTGGGCGTCAACAATATCTACTGTGTCCAAAAATGTTCCAACAACGTGCACGTATCCAGCGGGAGAATAACACAATCCGCCAAATGGCTCTATACCTTCAGGGCTATTGATTTGATTAGCCCAGCCTAAGTTTCCGTTTTGATCATATGTAACAATACCGAGTGCGTAATTTTGACCACCGAATATAATCTCATCTTCTATAAACAAATCTTCTTTGAAAAGTATTGATGACGTGATACTGCTTCCATCATCACTAATCGCTAAATCTAAACCTTCGATTCTCAACTCATTTGCAATTTGACGAACCCATATAGGACTGATTGTGTCATTGAAATATGTGATTCTTGCGAGGAAAACGCCACCATCGTTTGAAATGTTATCTTTAGATAACGTGAATGCGCTTGTAAAGTTCATTTCACATTCCAATCCGGCTGTATTGTGACAAA
>JAYPOA010000064.1:0-10007 GCA_038130705.1 Methanobacteriota archaeon
GAGAGCAAACTCTGACCAACGTATTTACGTCCAACAACAAGAAGCACTCGCAATTGAAGGTGAAAACACCTCCAAGGCAAGCATCGCAGATTACAATGCACACCTGGCAGAAAAGGAAGCTGATGCAATGCGCCGTGCTGAAGTCGCAAGAAGAACTGCTGAGATGGAAGTTCAGAAAGCACAGTATCTCTTAGAACAAGAGAGACTGAAAGCGGAAGAAATCGTTCGTGAAGAAATCGCAAAGACTCAAATCGAAATCGCTGCAGAAGCAGAAGCGGAAAGACAGCGCCGTGTCGCATCTGGTGAAGCAGACGCAGTACTAGCCAGATACAAGGCTGAAGCGGAAGGTATCCAGGCAGTTCTTGAAGCTAAGGCAACTGGTTATGCTAACCTTGTCAAGAGCGCAGGTGGCGATGCAAAGGCAGCTGCAACTCTTCTAATGGTTGAGAAATTAGAGGACATCGTTGCAAGACAAGTCGAGGCTATTTCCAACCTACAAATCGACAAGATCACCGTTTGGGATTCCGCAGGCGGAAACGGAGAAGGTTCAACCGCAAACTTCGTTTCAAGTCTAATCCATTCTCTGCCACCAGTACATGACGTGGCAAAGATGGCTGGTGTCGAATTACCAGACTACTTGGGAAGCATGAAAGAGGAATGAAACCACCCTTTTCCGCACGTAAGCGGACAGTGGATTCAAGAACCCTACAATACGCATAGCGTATATGCAGAGCGACCTCGAGATAGCAAGAGGAGCAAAAATGGAAGACATTTCCAAGATTGCTTGGAAATTAGGAATCGCTGAGAATGAAATTATCACCATGGGTAAAGGTAAGGCAAAAATTACCTGGGATGCACTAAAATCACGAATGACTAAACCTCAAGGTTCACTAATTTTAGTCACCAGTGTCAACCCGACTCCATTCGGTGAAGGAAAGACTGTGACAACAATTGGACTCACCCAAGCTCTAAACAGAATTGGAAAGCGTGCGACCTGCGTTATTCGTGAGCCTTCGATGGGCCCGGTTTTCGGAATCAAAGGTGGAGCCGCTGGGGGAGGTCATTCACAAGTTCTTCCAATGGAGGACATCAACCTCCATTTCACAGGTGACCTTCATGCCGTTACGAGTGCCCACAACCTGCTGTCTTCGATGATAGATAACCATCTCAACCACGGAAACGAACAACAAATCAATCCTGCAAGGATAATTTGGCCAAGAGTTGTTGACCTCAACGACAGAGCCCTGAGAAATGTAACCGTTGGATTGGGAGGGCCTGCTAACGGGCTGGTGAGAGAAGACAGGTTCGACATAACTGCGGCAAGTGAAGTTATGGCAATTTTAGTTCTTGCAACCGATTACGCAAATTTGAGGAAGCGATTGGGTGAAATCGTCATCGGTCAAAGATTCGATGGCACTCCGGTAAAGGCAGAAGACATAGGGGCGGCAGGAGCAATGTGTCTTTTGTTAAGAGATGCATTCCTCCCCAACTTAGTTCAGACAATTGAAGGCGACCCTGCGTTCATTCACGGTGGCCCATTTGCAAATATTGCTCACGGCAATTCATCAATAATTGCGGACAGATTAGCCCTTGGAGCAGCAGATTATGTCGTAACAGAAGCAGGATTTGGCTCAGACATGGGTGCTGAAAAATTCATGCACATCAAGGCATTCAACTCTGGAAAATCTCCAGATTGCGTAGTCATGAACGTGACCGTCCGCTCAATGAAATTACATGGAGGAGCCTTTGGAGAAAGGGCTGCGAGAAGACCGAGCAAAGAAGAGATAGAAACAGAAAATGTGGAAGCGGTAAAGAAAGGTGCAGAAACTAATCTTGACAGGCACATCAAAAACATGAAAATGTTTGGAGTTCCAGTAGTTGTCTCAATCAATCGATTTGCATCCGATACCGATGCAGAATTGGATTGCCTGCGAAATTGCGCTACCGCATCAGGGGCATCATCTGTTTGCTTAACTGAAGTCCACGGGAAAGGTGGACCAGGTGGAGCACCACTTGCAAAAGCTGTAGTCTCCGCATGTCAAGACCATATCGCAGATGGCAGGCCTTTTACACCAATCTTCAATTCTAACGCAGCAGTTGAAGAGAAGGCACTGAGAATAGCGACCAGAATGTACGGTGCTGACTGTATCAACATCACTGCTAAAGCCGACCGACAACTCAAACAGATCAAAGAATGGGGCTATGGCTCCCTCCCGGTTTGTATGGCTAAGACTCAGTATTCATTCAGCCACGACCCCAATATGCTCGGCGCACCTACTGGTTTTGAAGTTCCAATTAGAGAATTCAGGCTCAATGCAGGTGCAGGATTTATTGTAGCAGTCTTAGGGGAAATTATGACAATGCCCGGACTTCCAAAGGTCCCAGCTGCCGCAAACATGGATATGGATGAAGACGGGAACCTCCTCGGAGTGTTTGGGTGAGACCCAATGCAAGTTGTGAAGAAAGAGTTCGGATTATACCGCATTCGTATTGATAGCGATGATGATCTGTGGACACTTGCCAGAATTTGCGTTAAGGGTAGAAGCATAGGAATGCTCGGTGAGAGACGTGACCAAACCACTGCAGGCCAAGAAGGAGGCAGGGCGAAATCCGCTGAAAGAAAGAAGATGTGGATTAAGTTAGCAATTGAATCTAATGAGTTTCACACCTTTTCTGAAAATCTAAGAGTTCACGGGATAATAGAAGAGGCACAATTTGACCTTGGTAGCCATCACACACACATCATAGAAGTAAGAGATGAAATTGAAATAACTTCAAACAAGGAGTTCCCAGATGTCGACCATGATTTGATATCTCAGGCCTGTAAAAATTCAGGCAAAGCAAAAGTTGTAATCCTCGTTGTTGAGACTGATGAAGCAATAATGTTCGAACTTACTGGACGAGGAATCAGAGAAGTGTCTACATGGACAATGCGAGGTGGTGGAAAATATTCCGGCTCTAAGATGAGCGAAGGAGTCTCGAAATCCTTTTTTGAAAAGGTATCAAACGAGGCTAATGAGACAATTTCAGAAGGAACACCAGTCGTAATATGTGGACCTGGTCATGCAAGAGAAAAACTGGCCCCTCTAATTTCTGGACCCAAAAAAATAGTCGCAACGAGTATGGGCGGAAGAGGTGCTGCAAACGAGGTAATCACTGAAGGATTAGCTGGAGATATACTTGCAGAGCATGCTTTCGTGCAGGAAACAAGTCTACTCGAAGAAGCATGGAAAAGAATTTCAACAAATGGTCCCGTAGCATACGGTCGAGAAATGATAGAAAAATCATTAGCAGAAGGTGCGATTGAGACTTTGTTGATTAGTGCTGACCTAGTTAGAGAAGATGATTGGCAAGACATCACTTCAGCGTTATCAGAAATAGGAGCGAAACTGGTTCAATGCTCAACTGACCATGATGCTGGTGATCAATTAATAGGGATGGGTGGTGCTGTTGCACTTCTTAGATTCAAGGTGTGAATATGTATCGCTGGTTTCACGAAATTGATGGCGACCTCAGGTCTGAAATGAAGGGCCTGCGTTGGTTACTAATTCGTCAAGAAGACCTGGATAATGCTACTGCCGCTTGGATGTTTGCTGAACTTGATGGGACACTTATTGGAGTGGAACATCGAGGTTCGAAATTCGTCTCTGGTATCCATAATCGTGCAATACACCTACTTTTGGTAGACGAAAATGACGGCATTACTGGAATTACAAAGGTTGTAACCGAAGGTGAACTAACAGACCACCTTTGGTAATCACGCAAATGGAATAGATATCGATTTGTGCGTTCCCAAATTTACAACTGTAAGCATACATGGCTTAGGCTGGAAACCTAACATTCTCTGGTATGAGGTCTGGTCTTGCCAAGTTGATGAACATACAAGCGTAGTTCCTCGGAAGTCTATGCATGCATGGCCGTGAACGTGTCCTGTCACAAATATGTCGGGTACTTCTCTAATTACGAGTCCATCTTCTGGTTCTGGAGATAGTGGAGTCTTTCCACCCCACTGTGGAGCAAGATGTCTTCTTCTCAACATCTGTCGCATTGCTTCAACTGGATCTTTGTAGGTTACTGTTCGCAGGCCAGCAACGAAATCGTCAATTGATTTTCCGTGGTAAGACAACAATCTCACCCCATCCAAGCTGAAATCACAAGGGTTACCAACAAATTTCGTGCTATTGAAATCCTGTTGAATGTCTGGCTCCAAAGTAGGTTGAGGTTCAGCAGGCCTTACCGCATCGTGGTTACCGGGTAGCATGAGACATTCAACCCAGTCTGGGAGGAGTTCCAACAGTTCTGCAAACCTAGAATACTGCCCGTACAAGTCTTTGATTGCCAATTCCTTGTCCTGACCTGGATAAATTCCAACGCCGTCAACACAGTCTCCTGATAATACAAGATACTTGATCGTCTTTGCAAGAGGGTCTTTGTGAAACCAATTTACCATTTTATGCCATTGCGCTTCCAAGAAGGTCTTACTTCCAACGTGGATGTCGGATAGGAACGCAACCGAAACCCCTTGCTCGGCATAATTTTTGTCATGGCTATCTTGCATTGGGAAATGTAAATCATCGATGTAAAACATGTCTCCATTCTGTGAGAATGTACCTGATGCGCCAACAACGTCATCAGGCATTAAGCCCGCTTCAATTACCTGTGCATGTTCAATAATTCTATCCTCACCTTTTCTATCCATTAGCAGACAATTCATTTCCCCACTATTATCTTCTAAGGAAAACATGAGATGGCCGTTTTTTGTATGTCTTGGGTCGTTTACTAACCCGATTGCTACGGCGAGATTGTCTCTTCCTTGAAACCGTGCTCTCTCCTGATACAAACGAGCGATGTCCATAGGCCTCCTTGGAAGATTTGAGTTAGAGATGATTAATTTTCTCAACTTCTCTAACCTATCGTTGAAAGCGTTGGTAATATCCCCCATCTTACCTTCAGTTGTACTGTTTCCTGTAATATCGTAATGCACTTTGATGTCAATCATAGCATCGACAGCATCCATAGGGAAATCGGACCTGTTCCAGTCCGGCATGTTATTTCTCATTGAGATATCTTCAATCTGTGGTTCCGCAATTGGTGCAATCACTCTACCGGGATTTGCGGTAGGAATCATTTCAATGGTCAGTTTTCCCTTTACTCCTTTTGCTCGTAATTCGTTAATCAGACCAATCGGGTCAGAATGAGATTCTAATTTCTCTTTCACTCCCCTTGTTGCCAATAGACCAGCAGCGACTAACTGAGGAAAAATCTCACCCCATTTGGCCGCCATAATTGCATGACATTAGAGGCGATACAAGAGGTAATCGGAAAGAATTCACTCACTTTCCCAATTAGCATCAACTGATTGGGCTTCTTCCCATGAAACCGAGGTGTCATCTGCAACTGCTTTGCCTGGCTTTTGCCAAGACTCATCCTGCCAAGGAGCATCTTTTGCGGCTTCCGCGGCTCTCCTCGCTTTCTCGGCTTCTGTCTTTGCGTATTGAACTGCTGCCTCGGCCGCTTCTTGCTCTTTTTGAGCAATTTCTCCTTCGATTCGCACTTTTGCCTTATCCCAACAATTGATGGCGGTTTCAAGTGCAAAGTGAACAAATGAAATTTTATTTTCATGACGATTTCCGCCCACTTGTACTGATTCAGCATTTGCCCAGTGTGCGCTTGCTATCCCGACATACACCAAACCAACAGGTTTGCTGGAATTCAGCGCAGCGGGGCCTGCAATACCTGTGATTGAAATCGCAATATCGGCGCCAGACCTTTTTCTTGCCCCATCTGCCATTTGTATCGCAACTGAAGCATTAACTGCACCTTTTGATTCTAATAATTCTCTTTCTACGTCCAATTCGTTAATTTTGGAATCATATGAATAACATACCCAGCTCTGGTTAAACCAATCACTGGCACCAGCAATGTCGGTTAAAGTACTGGCTAATAGCCCACCAGTACAAGATTCAGCGACAGTGATTGTCGCCTTTACCTCTTTCAGGCGACGAACTAAGCGAGCCGCCATAGCCTGGATTTGTTCATCCATCAGGCTAACGTGGTAGTCGCTCCTTCTTGAAGTTAGAGGGGTGTGATTCAAAAAGAGGAGGTTAGTAGGCTGGCACGGGCCCGTGGTCTAGCGGTTATGACACCTCGCTTACACCGAGTTGATCGTGGGTTCGATTCCCACCGGGCCCACCAAACCTCAACTGCCTTTGAGTACGCATGTTTTTTCGATTTCAAAGGCCCAAAAATGGTCTTAAATCATCGAGATTTTTCGACTCTACAACGGGTATTTTTGCTTCAGCAAACGCTGATTTTGCAGTTTCTCTTTGGGGATTAAATCCAATAAATGTTGAACCTTCAATATGCATAGACAAATCCATACTTGAATCTCCTACACATACAAGCCTCTCGGGTGGACAATCAATCATTTTGATCAGTTTGTTTATCGATACATCCTTCGCCATAGAAGGAACCCTAACAATTCCCTGGTCTAACAACCATCCATCTTCATCGAATTCAAATCCGTTCGCAATCCAATCATCAGCCTTAACCATTGCAGCAATCGATTGCACATACAAATCAACGCCTGCGGAGACTATCGCTACGTAAATTCCCTGAGATTTCAGGTCAGCAACAAGTTCTTTTGCGCCTTCCATCAATTTACAACCAGAATAAGCTCTGAAGATATCGTCTCTGTGAATTTTCGGAGATTTGGCTTTCCACAGTGCTATGTCTGCAGCCATGAATTCTGAATCCGTCAATTCACCAGCCATGAATTTAGCCAGCAAATCTCCTGAATCAGTACCATAGTGATCGTGAATAGTTTTCCATGACGAGATAGAATCCGCCAAGACTCCATCACAATCAAATGCAACACAAAGTGGTTTTTCCATAGTTTATCCTACCAATCATCATCTTTAGACCCATGTATCTCACGATACAATAGAATGGTATTCAAATACGCTACGCTATCAGAAAAAGAGGCCCTCAACCCCTCCGTAGAGGGGTTGAGAATCACTCAATCTATTTGCCTTCAAAGACCGGACCAAGTTCTTAGTACAGATCCGCCAGACCCTGTTGCAGGGTTGTAGCTAACTGATACGTACAAGTTTGTCATTGGTTCACCATCTGCAGTTGATGTGCGGATGTAGATTGTGTCACCAGTATCGAAACTTGACTTGGTTACTCCATTGTTTGAACCTACTGCGTCAGTAAAGGTAACCAGAGTCTCTGAGTTACCTGGGAAGAACCCATACACTGTTGTGTCTGCCAGGTTGAAAATCTCACTGTGAGATTCACCAGTAGAGTCAGTGTATTCAAGCAGTACTTGGACAGCTTGGGTAGCCAATTCAACTTGGCTTCCTGTTACTGTGATTCTGTGGAATGGAGCATCTCCGCCGAGTGCTTGGCTCGAATCAAGTGTGAACGTGATTCGAGGTACACCCTTTGCAGATGTGTCCGCCAAACTTGATGCCCAGACATAGATAACACCAGAGAGAACCACAGTAATCGCTACCATCAAGATAGTAGCGATAACTGGGCTCACCGCTTGCTCGTCGTCTTCAAGAGTCATTTCTTCCAATGCCTCTTCTTCTTCCTCACGGCGGCTCTGTAGTACCAATGCACTGACGAATAGACCAGCAGCGCTGATTGCGATGATTGATGGTGCGAACGATGGTACGTCTGCAATTCCAATCAATCTTACAACAGTTGGTAGGTCTTGGCCAGTTGCAATAGTTGTCTTACCGAATGTTCTTGGCTGTGCACAGTCAGATCCATTGTCGTCTGTGCTCATCAAGTTGTTACACCAGTCTTGGTCTTCCAACATTGGTCTTCTCTTGTTGTTCAGAGTGACCGCAGATGGGTTACCTTCAGCGTCAACAGATGAACTACCGATTTCACCAGGACAGCTCCATGCGTCTTGCTGTACTCCATTGCTGTCGATACAAGCGTGTGCATACGGGAATGAGTACCCGAAGAATCTGTCAGCAGGTGATGCTGATAGGTCACAAGTTTCTGCGACACAAGTCAAGACGTCAACTTCGACCCAAACTCTGGATGTTGTTGAGGTGATGTACACTAAGTCTGTTACTTCGATTTCTTCTCCGTAAGCAGGTGGCATTACATACTGTGTGCCCAGTGTTACATACTCTTCACCATCAGGGTCATCGTTGTTGTAACCATCGCTGTGGAATGTTACTTCCAACATGTGGTCGTAGTTGTATGGTCCTTCATCTCCACCGTGACCGATTGTGACAGTTGTTGGCACGAAGGTCTTCGGCATGATGTTGCTGACTTGGTTGAAGTCAAATCCACTTGCAGAGTCAAGGTAGTAATCTGGCACGTTTTCTGCGACGTTGTCGACACGGATGTACAGTGTTACACTGTCTTCACCTTGCTGATAGTTAGCAGTCGACATACCGTAGTTTGGTATGTACGATGGTGGTTGTGCTGTGTCGTGTAGGTACAGAGTGACTGGACAGAACTCACCAGATAGTGGTACCTTCTGGTGCTTTCCACCGTTGTTCAAGTAGTCAACTTCCCATTCTGGAGCGTTTGTTGTAGCGTCCTTGATTAGGTCGAATACAATGTCGTCTCCGTTGATTGTTGCAGAGAAGTAGTTCTCATAGTCACATGTGTCAGCCTTTACAATGCTCCAAACCAGATCTTCATCTTCGTGGTCGTTGTCATGCTTCATCATAGACAAGTCGTATGTCAAGTTGTCAACATTCTCATCGTCTTCTGTCAGTGTAACCTTCCATGGGAAGTTTGGAACATCTCCGTTACCGTCCATGATTACTGCGTAATCGTCAGAAGCGGAGTTAGCATTCCAATCTACAACCTCTGGAGCGTCGTTAACAGGAGTAACTGAGAAGACAACTTCCATGTCGTCTGCGTCAGTGTTCTCTTCGACCCATCCATACGCTTGACAGATTGTCTGAGTCATTCCAGATGGGCTACCATCAGGTAGGTATTCTGGGATGAATGAAGACAATCCAAGGTATAGGTTGTAACAACCAGTTACTGTGATTGGTCCATACAGTGGGTGGTCGATTGGGTAATCGATTAGCCAGGTGTATGAAACACAGCTTGCCTTGACGTTAGTTGTCCTTCCAAGGTATGTGTTCTGACAGTATCCACCGTCGTCGTTCAGTGATAGAACGATTGTACAGTCGCCACCAAGTTCCCAATCCTCGTTTTCGTTGATTGTCAACTCGTTGTTGATTACAGATACTGTGTATGCTGGACATGGGTTGTATCCACTTGTGGTTGTGAAACCATCTGGGAATACTTCGTCCCATGAGTCCCAGTCACCGCTCTCAGTGTCAACACCGTATGCTTCCATCCAGAAGTCTGTGTAGTTCAATCCAGAGTATACCTTACCGGTAGTGTCGATTGTACTGTCACATCCATCATCGGAGCGCACTGCTGTTACCTTGTTACCGGATGAATCCATGTATTCTTGGTACCATACAGATCCACATCCATTCTGAGCCAATAGATAGGTCAGAATTGATACATCGTTCAATGTTGGTAGAACATATGTACCGTTTGGAGTGATGCTGTCAGGGTCACCAGTAATTGGTAGGTCTTGCCACCCACCAGCTGCTGTCATGACTGCGCCGATTTCACTGAACATTGCAGCGACTGTTGAGTACTTCTTCTGTACCCAGTATGGTTCTACTGAAACGTTGTCGTCGGACTTGATTGAAGCACCCCATGTGTAAATCTGAGGTTGTTCGTTAGCCATGTCATTGCTTGCCATATCGATGATATAGGAACCAGTTGCGTTAGCAGCAGATCCGAGGACCTTGCTCACACTTCCGAATCCTTCGTCAAGGACGTTCAAGTTACCTGCACCGTCGTCTGAGAAGACTGGCATACAATCTGAGCGCTCTGTGTTACAGATGATTGGAGCGTCGTTGACGTTCACAACTGTAAACACAATTGTCTCAGAGTCTGTTAGACCGTGCTCGTCTTCTACTTCGAAGTGGAAGGTGTATGTA
>JAYPOA010000065.1:0-3213 GCA_038130705.1 Methanobacteriota archaeon
GCAGGGTAACCCCTGAACAAAAAATGCGCATAGTTACTGCATTACAAGACAAGGGAGAAGTAGTCGCAATGACCGGTGATGGTGTCAATGATGCACCTGCATTGTCAAGGGCCAATATTGGTATATCGATGGGTATAGCTGGTACGGATGTTGCTAAGGATGCATCTGATATGGTTTTGCAAGATGATAATTTTGCCAACATTGTTAATGCGGTTGAAGAGGGACGTAAAATTTATGCAAACATTCGAAATTTCGTAAGATATCAAGTTTCAACTAACGTTGCGGCAGTTGCACTACTGATTTTCGGAACACTGGTTTTCGATTTACCATTACCTTTGACTGCAACTCAGATTCTTGTGATTAACATTCTAATGGATGGCCCACCGGCTGTAGCTCTGGGTGTCGAAAAAAGCCATTCAAACGTGATGGATCGACCACCACGGCCTGTCGATGAATCCCTGCCAAATTTAAGGGATTTAATTCTAATTTTCTATCTTGGAGCTGTAATGGTTATAGGAACGATTCTCGTCTATTCTATCGCTTATGAAAACGGTACTAAGGAATATGCTCGGACTATGTGTTTTAGTGTGTTTGTGCTTTTCCAATTGTTCAACGTTATGAATTGTCGAAGTAGTGAAGATAGTGTATTCAAACTCGGTTTGTTTTCAAACAGAGCGATATACTTAGCTTTCCTAATGTCTTCAGTTCTCCTGTTAGGAATAGTTGAATTTGGACATATCACAATTCCTTTCACAAATATCGCTATTTCTAGTCTGTTGTCGACAACACCTTTGTCACAATCTGACTGGTTTGTTGTAGTGTTTGTTGCGAGTTCAGTATTCGTTATAGAAGAGTTTAGGAAGTTCATGGTAAATACAGGGTTCTTTAGAGTATCAACGAATCGCAGAGTTTAGTGGTCGGATTGAAAGACATGAATTCAATTAACAATAATTCGGATGCAGGTCAATTCATTGATTGGCGCAATCGACTTTCCTCATCCTTATCTGAACACCAATGGTCCGCAAAATTGCAACCGATTGTCGATAAGTTATCTAATAATATCGAATTAGAAATCACAGACGGTAGAATATTATTCACTCACAATGATATTAATGAAATTGGCAGGTTGGCAGCTATCGTCAAAGAATCAAAATTCGCAAAAAAAGTATTCTTTAATCATAATGTTCACATCAATCAAACCAACATTTGTACACTGGCTTGTAAATTCTGTGCGTTCAGAAGAGGAAAAAGGGCTACGGATGCATACCAAATGGAAATAATGGATTACATCGAAGACCTTTCGAAATATTCACAATTTGTAGATGAAGTACACTCGGTAGGTGGCTTACATCCCGAATGGAATGTGGAACATTATGAAGAACTTTTCAGAGAAGTAAAACATAGGTTTCCACACATTCACATCAAAGCATTGACAGCCGTTGAAATTAAACATATTTCCAAACTTTCTAACATCTCCATACGAGATACACTCGAGCGTTTGAAAGATGCTGGTTTGGGTTCGCTTCCAGGCGGAGGTGCAGAAATACTTGATGATGAAGTTAGAAGAATAATCTGCAATGGAAAGGAATCATCAGAAGAATATCTGATGATACACAGGACTGCACATTCTATCGGAATGCCAACCAATTGTACGATGTTATTTGGCACTATTGAAAACATCGACCAACGAATAAATCATATGATTAAACTGAGAGATTTGCAAGTAGAAACAAACGGGTTCCAATGTTTTGTTCCCTATCCTTTCTTGCCAGATGATTCAAGACTTCCCGAAGCCCAATTATCATCTGGAATGGAAGTTCTAAGGGTTATTGCAGTGTCTAGGATTATGTTGACGAACATTCCCCACATCAAAGCCTATCGGATGAACATCGGTGACGAACTAGCTGAGTTGGCATTGAATTATGGAGCAGACGACATCGATGGGACTGTCCAAAAAGAATCGATTATGCATTTGGCTGGATCCACCGCACCATTGAATCATGATAAGCAAATGTTATCTAAAATTATTGAGAACGCAGGTTCAATTCCTGTATTACGTGACACGATTTATTCAAAGTTTGAAGAATACAAAAGACCAAAAACAATTGTAAAGTCAATATTACCAATGGCTTAGGTGAAAGCATGAGTTGGGAGAAAACTATTGGAAGAGTTTCGTTCATAAATTGTGAGCCATTGTTTTTCAATCTGCCAAGTCAATGGTCCGTTCTTTCGGCCCCGCCTTCCTGGCTAACTGGTCATCTCCTCAGGAGAGATTGCATTATAGCTCCCATACCCGCTGCGGATTTTGCCAAACACAAAGACGAATTATACCTCATACCAGACATAGCTATTTCGAGCAAAGGAGAGGTAGGTAGTGTTCTGTTGTTTGGTAAAATGGAAATCTGTGATATGAAAAGTATAGCTTTACCTACTGATTCAGCAACATCATGCGCATTACTGCAATATCTCATGTCAATGAAAGGAAATGAAATACAATATCATGAGATGGGGCCTGACTTAGGAACTATGCTTTCTACTTGCGATGGTTGTCTCCTAATTGGAGACAGAGCTCTTGAATCTGCAAAGTTATACCCTGAGTATGTCAAAATGGATTTGGGCAAAGAATGGAAAAAATTGAGTGGTTCACCAATGGTATTTGGCGTCTTTGCTGCAAGAAGAGATTCAAATATAGATTTAGTAAAGTCTGCATATAATGCATTGTTGACTAATCTTGAACGCTTTGAAAATTCAAAATCAATTCGTAATGATGTAATAGAAGCATGTTCAGAAAAAACTAATCAAAGTACAAATCGGTTAGAGAGATACTTTGGAGAAGTGATCAACAGGGTAGATTCTGAAGATATTACAGGTTTGAAAAAATTTCTATCTCGTGCCTGTGATGTAGATGATGAATTAACTATGGCATGGTAATCATTCGCCAGTAAATTCATCCAACAAATTATTTTGAAGTGAGTTTTCATCGATTAATTTTTCATCTGGCTTAGATTTTCGCCTAACGGGTCTTCTTCTTTCCTTTTTGTTTACAGGTTCTTCATCTTGTCTTTTTACTTCGTCTATGGAGTCATCTGCTTCTTTTTCAATAGTAACTTGAGGTTCAGGGTTCACTTTTTTCTTTACAGTCTTTTTCTTTACCTCGACATTATCAGGTGTTTTCTTTACCGTTTTCCTCTTAGCTACGACTTGTGTTTCATC
>JAYPOA010000065.1:3223-9803 GCA_038130705.1 Methanobacteriota archaeon
ATGAAAGTTTCTTTCTTTTTGTTTTAGTTGTTGGTCCTTCACTATTTGTTTTTGTAGCTACAGAGACTTTTCTTTTCTTTGTTTTTTGTTCTACATGTTGTTGACTAACGACCTTTTTTGAAACCTTACGAGGGAGGTCATCTTCAAATTCTTCCTCCTCATCAAATTCATTTGAAAATGCATCAGGTAGATCTTCTTCAATGTCATAATCGTCGACATATTCTTCAGTTCCCTCATCCTCATCTTCAATAATTTCTTCAGGTTCACTGAAATTATCCAAATCCAATTTATAATTCGAAACTCTTTTCTTGTAAAATACTACAGGAACTAAACTTGAAATGACGATAATGGCTATTATAATTGGATTTGTGATTAACCCTATTATTCGGTCGACAGTTGTCGTTTGAATAACTTGATTTTCCTCAATTTCAAAAACCAAATTCATTCCGTCATTTCTCCATATTAGTACCTCTTGCCCAACAACATCTTTACCGGAAATTTTGACAGATATTGGATGATTTGGTGAAATCCAGGAAATAGAACCAGTTGTCGGCCCTACTTGTTCCTCTAAAGTAAGGTTTAGTGGGAACACAAAATCACTTTTAATTTCGAAGTGTATTGATAAAATGAACCTTATTTGTGTAACGGAATCTCCGTCTTTTACGCCTTCCAAACCGTCAGCAACTCTACAATCAAGAGAAGCATCGCCTAATTCTCCCGTTGACAGAATAATACTGGATTCCCAAGCATCAAATAATTCACTTTTAATCATATTATTGCAAACAGCTTCTGCGAACAATTTATTTTCATTTGAACTAATAATTTGGTCTTTTGCCATGGAATTCCTTGATAGGTTTCTTATATCGCTAGAAATATGTGCTGGCAGAGTTATTGCGTCGTGAATTATGAGTCCGTCTTCTATAAATTCAATTTCAACGTTTCGAATTTTAGACAAATCTGCATATAATGAACATTCTATGCCTACTGGTGCATCACAACCAAAATCATCATCCCATTGGTCAATTATTCCGTCACCGTCATCATCTTTATCTAAATTGTCTGGAATTTTATCATAATCTGTATCAACTCCAGGCTCAAGATAGCCATCAAAATAAAATTCCTTGTGATATATCGCAACCTCTCCTACGTTAGATGCGATATAAATCGACGACATTCTTCCGAATTCATTATCTATAATTTCAAAATCATTTATTCGGTGAAAGAAATGGGTTTCATATTCTTCTTGTAGTGTACTAAATGTTAGAGATTTAATGCCCTTGAAAGAATTATTCTCGATACCAACGTGTATTATGTGTCCAATTTGAGAAAATTCAATTTTCATCGCACCAGTGATTGAAGTTTCACCGTTCAGACCACCGGTTAATGACCTTGATACTATACCTCCTTCGTCTCCCAATAATACGAAATCTTCACCATCAGGCGACCATTTACAATCTAATATGCCCTCGTTATCTGGCAGTGTGCGGTATGATTCAAATAACGACCCGTCTTTTTTCCATATTGCATATCTCCCTTCTTCGTCGCCTGTGATTAAGTATTCACCGTCGTTTCTGTATTCAATACATGTAACTTCTACATTGTGAACGCCACCCAGAGTATTTTTGACAGACATGTCCGATTTACGCAATATTTTGACATCACCGTCTTTTCCAGGAGCTGCCAAAAGGTCGGTATCAGGATGCCAAGAAATGTCCTTAGAGTCAGAATCGGAGTAACCTTTAGCAGATAGCAATTGTAAACTTGACAGGTTAATGATCTGCAATGATTTTGGTTCTTCGGTAGAGTATGCTCTGTTTACGGCAAGGAATTCTCCATCAGATGAGGCAGAAATTGCCGACATCTCAGGAAAGTTAAATGATTTCAATACTGAGTTGTCTGAGATGTTGTAAACTACGAGTGTATCATCATGGGCGCCTATTATATGTGAATCAGTAATTTCCACAAATTTTGTTTTATCGTAGTCTCCTCCAATCCAAGTTGAATCAAGATAAGTTAGTCCACTAGGTGTTGATTCTCCTAAAAAGGCAAACAGTGGTAAAAGAATTACAAAACAAACAATTGTGCTTGATTTCATAATCTCGACCTGTCTCTCCCATGTCGAACAGATTTGAAAGCATGTCGGATAAGTAAATTCATCTTGAATATTCAATATGGTGATTTACATAGCGTTAAGTACTCAGGTTCGCAGGTTTTTCATACAATAGTTGGTGGGGGTTACATGGCTGAGGGACTAGATAGGGATGATGATGGAAATTTGATAATTAGAATTGGGCATTCGCCTGACCCAGATGACGCGTTTATGTTTCATGCATTGACCACCAACGCATTCCCTACACCCGGATACAAATTTGTCCACGAATTACAAGATATCGAAACTCTAATTCATAGGGCTATGAATAAGGATTTAGAAGTTTCAGCAGTCAGTATACATGCTTATCCTGAAATATCTGACGACTATGCTTTAATGAATTGTGGAGCATCGATGGGAGAAGGTTACGGTCCAATGATAGTTGCGAAATCAGGAGTTACAGAGGAAGAAGCAAAATCTAACCCAATCGCAGTTCCTGGTCTAAAAACCAGCGCATATCTGGGAATCAAACTCTGTTGGGGAGATCTCCAATACGAGGTCGTACCTTTCGATGAAATTATTCCAAAAATACTCTCAGGAGAATACTTATCTGGATTGATTATACACGAAGGTCAACTAACGTATGTCGATCACGACCTCGATGTTCTTGTCGATCTTGGCAAATGGTGGAATAAATTAACAAATGGTTTACCGATGCCACTCGGTGGAAATGTAGTTAGAAGAGACCTTGGGGAAACTGTAATGGAAGATATCACAAAGTATACTAAACAGAGTATTGAATTTGCGATTTCTAACCCAGATGAAGCATTACAGTTTGCAAAACAATGGGGTCGTGGAATAGACGACGACACTAATCAAAAATTTGTAACAATGTACGTGAATGAACGTACTATAGATTACAAAGAAGAAGGGCGAGAATCGATTCGTCAATTTATCTCAGAGGGTCAAAGAATTGGGCTGATAAGAGACGATTTCAACTCAAATATCATGAAATTCATCGGCCAATAGGTGATATCTTGGAAACTGTAAACAGACCAGAAGTGTCAGAATACGGGTCAGTAGACCCTGCCCCTCCATCTAAAGAGAGGGATATTGGAGAATTAGAGTCTATATTAGTCGACGAAAGCGCGAGAATGTTCGAACGTATGCGGACCGTTTTTGCTCTTAGAAATATCAATTCAAAAGAATCTGTTGAATCCTTAGCTAAAGCCTTTGATTCTAACAGTGCGTTGCTTCGACATGAAGTTGCATATGTAATGGGACAAATGCAGAATACTCATTCTCTAGACATACTCTCAAAAGTATTGTCTGATGAAAACGAACACGTAATGGTTAGGCATGAAGCGGCAGAAGCTTTAGGTGCAATTGGAGACATTTCCTCAAAAACCGTTCTAGAAAAATTCCTACATCATGAACAACCAGAGATTTCTGAGTCATGTGAAGTAGCCCTAGATTTATTGGACCATCACAATAGTGATTTTGATAGTTGATACATACAAATTCAAAGACTTAATTATAATCGGATAGAATGAGGCGGAGATATGCCACACGATCACATACAGTTAGCTCAGACGCCAAATGGTGAATTAGGACCAAGGTGTAAAGATTGTGGAACAAGATTGACTTTTGGTGAAGCAATGGTAGTCGATCGTGATTATTTCTGTTGGGAACATTATGTTAAAATCACAGGTGCTGATACGGCAACTGTGGAAATCGAAAGGGAAACCCGATTTTGGAAAGAGTGAAGGTTCAAAGGATTCCTCATTCTCCATCAACTCGGGAGAACTATGTCAGGTTGGTCAACTTTCGCTCATAGATTCACTCAGTATTATCGCACCGCTGAACTTTGGACTCCTCCTAGGTTGAGAAATCGCGAGTGGATGTTCATACCTTTTGGACCCGCAAAACCTATTCGACACAAAGGATTTTCTTCAATAGAAGAAGTACGTCAATACATCTGCGATAGGCCATTTCATTCCTGCTTTTACTCTACGGCTTATTGGAAAAAACCGTATGAATTGAAAATGGCAGACAAAGATTGGTTAGGGGCCGATTTAATTTTCGATCTTGATGGTGACCACTTACCTGGAATTACAGATAGAGATTTCCCAGGTATGATTAGAGTTATTCAAGAACAAGCGTGGTCGTTGTGGAATGATTTCTTGGAGCCAGACTTTGGATTTAAGGAGGAACATCTTCAAGTCACATTTTCCGGACATAGAGGATTCCATTTGCACTACAGGGACCCTAAATTCTTTCACCTAGATTCAGAAGCAAGGCGAGAACTTGTAAGTCATATCAGAGGTGAAGGTGTCGAGGTAGTGGACGTTTTATCTAGATCAAACAGGCCTGACGCTGTTGGTTGGCCAAGAAGAATAAACAGCGGAATAAGCTCAGTTGTTCAGAAATTGGATAAAATTTTCCAGGGCGATACTAAATTGTTGAATTCTATGACAGTCAATTTACAGGAAATGCTAGATAGAGAGGGAATAAAAGGTCTGAGAGGGAAATCAAGCGTAGAAAAATTAGCGGAACTTATGCAGTCTGAAACACGTAGAGAGCGCGTGCTGGATGGACGTTTCACAGCACTAAATAATCATGCTTTGTTGTTTCAAAATATATTGAAAGCGGATTCTGGAGTTGTTTTGGGTAGCGCTGGAGAAACTGATGAAGTGGTTACTATTGATACACGGAGGCAAATTAGGTGGCCAGGTTCACTGCATGGGAAGAGCGGAATGAAGGTGACAGAATTCCCTTTGAGCCGACTCGACCCTGACTCAAGTGGTGCTTTCGATTGTTTGTCAGAAGGCATTGCTCTATCAAGGGAAAATGAATATCATCTTGAGATTATTAAGGACGATGTAATTGCACGGTTTGACGACATAATAATAGAAGGCAGTATGGGGGATAAATTGTCTATCCATGAAGCAGGTGCAACATTCTTAATTTTGAAAGGATGGGCTAAATTTGCGAATAAGTAAATTGATAATTGTAGTCTAATCTAATGACAATGTTCAAGGCTAAGTTACTCTCCAGTCACAACGGGGTGAATACTTTGGGACTCGGTAAAAAGAAAAAGAAAGGCGCAGAAATGCCACCTCCACCGGGTATGCCCTTACCTCCAATGCCCCCTCCGCCGGGTATGCCCTTGCCTCCAATGCCAGCTCCTGCAGGACCAACAAGTGCAACACCTGCTCCTATTCCCGCACCTACAAACCCTTTGCCTCCAATGCCAGAACCTGCTCAACCAGAACCAGTACAATCTGCACCCGCTGACGCCGGCAGTACAGAACCTGTATCCTCTGATGACCAAGGGCAATCTGAATCTGAATATTCTGGACTTTACGCAAAAAAGAGCGGGAAGCCTTTGAAACAGGTTTATGGGCACATTGACAGAATAAGCCAAGGTGAAATCGGTAGCCTTCTTGACCGATACTCAGATCGTTTTGGACACGAATTAGACCGCGACATAATTATTATGCGCAAAGAAGAAAGGGATGAAAAGATGTCTGATGTAAGGGATTCCCCTACTGTTCAATTATTGAACCAAGAGGAAGAAGAAGATTCACCACTTGATGGGGACACATTGGTTGAGCTACATTCGCAATTGGGAGTAATTGAAAGTGAACTTAGGAGGCTTAAACCTGATTACCAAGCAGCAAAATCTGAAGGAGATAGAGAAGTACTCAGAGAGCTCAAACCTATACTCGAAGAGTTGATGTCCGAAAGGAAATTGCTAAAGGGCATTATTTCAGGTGATATCGATATTTCAGCACTTTCAGACGGTGGAGAAAATGTTGATGATGAGGATGTCGACCAAGATCTTTTCCTAACATTTGTAGAAATTGTCGACAATTTGTTGGGATCAAATCTTCCTGAAGATGCCATAAATGAATTTACGGAATCAGAAGGATTTGAAGTATACAAAGTTGTGGGTTCTGACCCAGGTTCTGCAGACGATGAACTGCGTAGTGAATTCTTCAACGTAGTAGATTCTCTTCTCGGTGGAATGCCAGAAGATGCAGTATCCGAGTTTGTTGAATCTCCAGAATTTGAAATCTACAGAACAATTGGTGGAATGTATAGCTGAGGTGAAAATATGGGATTACTCGACAAGGTAGAAAATACTGAAACTAAAGATACGAAAACCACTGCAAAACCTGTGGCTAAAGCAGTTCCAAAAGCCGTAGCTAAAGCAGTACCCAAAGCATCAAAGAAGGCAACTCCTAAACCGGCTACTGCTTCGAAACCAAAAAAAGAAAAAGAGCCAAAAATTAGACCTACTGGACTTCCCGAAGGCTATGAATTAGCAGGTAAGATGCCGAGATATATAGGCTGGTTGATAAACGTAGCTTGGAACTTTGGTGTATTGGTTGGAACTCTTTCGGTGTTCTTGTTTTCGGATTCAGATTTCACAATTGGATTTGCAGCTGCTGGATTAATGATTCTATTCAATTGGCTCGTGATACC
>JAYPOA010000066.1:0-9485 GCA_038130705.1 Methanobacteriota archaeon
CAACGGAATAGGGCAATATCACCGTGCATTTAGTGTGTTATTATTTGACTCAACAGGTAGGTTATTACTACAAAAAAGAGCATCACATAAGATAACCTTCCCGGATGTTTGGGCCAATACATGTTGCTCACACCCGTTATTTAGTGACCAAGAAAAGGATGAATACAATCACATTGGGGTAAAGAATGCAGCGATAAGAAAATTGCAACAAGAGTTAGGAATCGACCCATCCCAGGTACCGATCGATAAATTCGAGTTCGTAACTAAAATGCGTTATCAAGCTCGCCAAGACGATGATTGGATCGAGCGAGAAATCGACCATTGCTTGGTAATTCATGCAGACGTTGATTTGCATATTAATCCAAACGAAGTTTGTGAAATCAAGTGGGTCAATCAAGAAGAACTTGAAGACATGTTAGTCATCGAGGATGAAAATAACGTGATTGCTCCATGGTTTAGATGTATTGCTGCAAGATTGATGAATGATGATTGGTGGAGACCTGGTTGCGTAAGACCTGATGACTTAATTCACGACATGGGAGATATTTCCCACATGTTGCCAAATGCGGTCGGGGCAGATTTGACCACTAGTATTGCAGAGGTCAAAAACTTAGTCGAATCAAGGATTGAGAGAGCATTGACCCATACAAACCTTGAGAGATTATCTGGTGCAATGATGCACTTGGTCGAAGGTGGAGGAAAGAGGTTGCGAGCAACACTACCTTGGTTGGTTGCTAAGGCTGTTGGTGACACACATTCAGGCTTACTAGATGTAGGGGCTGCAATAGAGATTATTCACAATTTCACTTTAGTGCATGATGACATTATGGATGATGACGAAATACGCAGAGGTCGTTCATCTGTTCATGTGGCTTATGATTTGCCAACCGCGATTAATGCTGGAGATGCAATGCTTGCAATCGCGTTTGAAGCAATGGCAGTAGCGGAAGGAATCGAGCCAGAATTACTTCCATTCTTAGTGAAGAGAATTGGTAGAATGGTAAGAAAATGTAGCGAAGGTCAACAATTAGACATTGAATTTGAGTCAAGAGATTCCGTCTCCGAAGATGAATATATAGAAATGATTCATGGTAAAACAGCAGCAATGTTCCTGACATGTGCAGAGGTCGGTGCACATTTAGCTGGAGCAGATGATGACACAATACAATGTATGCATGACTGGGGGCTTGCTCTTGGTTTGTGTTTCCAATTAATGGATGACCTAATCGATGTGCTATCTGATTCGGATACATTAGGCAAACCAAGCGGGAGCGATGTAGCTCAAGGTAAGCGGACGTTGATGGTTATCCATGCATTACAACAACCACCGTCTCAGGATAAGGACGATTTATTATCAGTGTTAGGTAAAGGGGAATCTGTAACTTCCGACCAAGTTTCACTGGCACACCGTGCTCTGGATAATTTAGGCTCGATTGAATATGCTAGGATGAAGGCAGAGATGTATCATCGCAAGGCTCATGATTGTTTAGATCGTTTACCCGAATCTCCAGCTTTGAGAGCATTAAGAGAACTTACAGATTACCAACTTCAGAGGATATTTTAATTTCCCCTCCGCTAATTACCTTGCAATACCACCTCGTATCGTTTGCATGTTTTTTGTTTGAAAGTCTGTTAAATTCTCCATCCAAAAATGAATCAGCAATCTTGTAACATGGTGATGCGGCCGATAAGATTTCCAATACAACTTCGTCTACGAATATCTTCTTTCCAATATCCATTTCACACCCAGAGATTAGAAGGTTTTCTCCAGTAGAACCTGGAGTTATGGGGTGTCCTTCATTTTGTAGTTTCAACAATACATCATGATCAAGCAAACAAATTGCTCGTTCTGGTCCACCATGGTACTTTGGATTTTCTTGTTTATCATTTACAATTCCGCATGAATCTATCATGCAAGAATCAATACTGTGTTTAGGAACTCCTCCCTGTGATACAAATATCCCATGAAGGATGCCCAAAGTTAAACCTCAATCAGAGTAATAGGATTCAGGGTTCGGTTCTGGCTTCAGTCCCTTACGGGTTCTGATTTCTCCAACAACCTTGTCGAAAAGTTGTGGTGGAAGCATTTCGAATCCAGTGTTTTCTGAGTTCCAAACTGCTCTACCTTGAGATGCTGCTCTGATGTCATTGGAGAAACCAAATGTTTCAGCGACAGGTAGGGTTCCTATGACGGTTGTAACCTCGCCCTCAGCAGGCATGTCTTCAATGATACCTCTTCTGTTTGTGATTTCTCTTGTGACTTGACCGAGCCAGTCATTTGGTACAGAGACATGTGATCTCTGCATTGGTTCCATAAGAACCGTTTTAGCTCTCATCATTGCGCCTTTAATTCCATTTCTAACAGCAGGAATAGTTTGCGCAGGTCCTCTGTGAATTGCGTCTTCGTGAAGTTTAGCATCAACTAATCTAACCATCATTCCCATTACTGGTTCATCCGCAATAGGTCCTTTCTTACAAACCTCATTGAATGCTTCAATTATCAATTCTCTTGTCTCGTGGAGATTCTGAATACCCTTTGTGTCATTGACGAGAACGTTAGTTCCGTTGATTGCATAGATTTTTCTCATCAAGTCCTTATCCATTCCGAATTCACCAAACTTGTTTCCGACTTCCTTTGCATCTCCTGACCTGACAGGTCCATCACCAAAGTGTCCTTCTCTTAGTGCTCCTACTACTTCTTCTGATAGTGGTTCACATTCGATCATGAATCTGTTGTGCCTATTTGGTGATTTACCTTCGAATGCTCTTCCATGGTTGTTGTTTTCTACAGATTCTCTGTATACAACAATAGGTGGGCTAACCTTCACTTTGATGTTCTGTTCTTCTTCTAATCTGTATACAGTTATTTCAAGATGTAGCTCACCCATTCCTGCTAGAAGCGCTTCACCAGTTTCTTGATTGGTCATAACTTGGAGTGAAGCATCAGATTTAGCTAATGCACGAAGAGCGTCAATGAATTTAGGTAAGTCTTTCATGCTCTTAGGTTCAACAGCTACCGTTACAACGGGATCAGAGTAGTGTCTAATTGCTTCGAATGGTGTGAAATCTTTGTCTCGTGAAAGGGTGACACCAGCTGCGGCAGACCTAATACCAGTAATGGCAGCTATGTTTCCAGCAACAACCTTTGGCACTGTGATTCTATCTCCGCCAACCATCATGCTAACTTGTTGAACACGCTCTGGCTTTGCGGCTCCGATAGCAAATACTGATTCTCCTTGATTGATTGAACCGGAATAGATTCTTCCCACTGCGACTTCACCAGCGTGTGGATCCATCCAAATTTTAGTGATCATCATTGCAAGTTCTGCTTCTGGGTCACAGTTAACCATCGCTTTACCGATAGGAGTGTCCAAATCACCATTCCAAATGTTAGGAATTCTGTAGGGTTGTGCTTCAACTGGCCCTGGTAGTTTGGTTACAGCCATGTCAAGTAAAACTTCGTGAACAGGTGCCTTCTTTGACAACTCTTTTTGTTGTTCATTGTTACAGTATTCGAATATATCTTTGAAGTTAATTCCGGTTTTTTGCATAAATGGTACGGTTATTCCCCAGTTGTGGTATGCGGAACCGAACGCTACTGTACCAGAACCGACATCTACTTGCCATGATTTCTTGAATTCTTCAGGAGCAAATTGTCTAATTAGCTTGTTTACCTTCCTAATTGTCTCTTGGAATCTCTCCATCATATCTTCAGGTGTTACTTGTAGTTCGTTGATTAATCGGTCTACCTTATTGATGAATAAAACAGGTTTCACTTTTTCTTTAAGAGCCTGTCTAACAACGGTTTCTGTCTGTGGCATAGGACCTTCTACTGCACATGCGAGAATGAAACATCCATCGACTGCTCTCATTGCTCTTGTTACGTCTCCACCGAAGTCAACGTGCCCTGGCGTGTAGATTAAGTTTATCAGATAATAAGTACCATCTACAGCGTGTACCATTGATGCAGAAGCAGCGTTGATTGTAATCCCACGAGCGCTTTCCTGTTCGTCAAAATCCAAAACTCTACTCTTTCCTGCTAGATCTTCACTCATCATTCCTGCACCTGCTATCAGGTTGTCAGATAGAGTTGTTTTTCCGTGGTCAATGTGAGCTGCAATGCACAAGTTCCTGATCTGAGGTAATACGTGCATAACTTCTGTTGCTTTTTTGATATTGTCTTCCTTACGGCCCATAGTATCACGACTCTGGTATAGCCGGTCCACAAGAAAGGGGTTTATGAAATCGACTCTGAATAAATCTCACAATTGTATTACAGTGGCTTGATTTTCAGCTTACAATTTTGTTTTTGAACTGACTTTCCATCTCGCGGAAAATATTTCTAATGTCCTTCTTAAGTTGGCTGTAAGTAGCTTTAATTTCAGCGACTCGTTCTTTCATTTGTATTTTTGACTGTTTGAGTGAATCTTTTAGTTCAGATTTAGCTCTTTGCAAGTCATACAAACAAGCTTTTAGTGAGTCTCTTTTATGTTTAAAAATTTCACTAAATTTACTAGATTCTATCTCTTTTTTGTTAAGTTTAGATATTGAATTATTGAATTTGACATCTAACTTAGCTATCTCAATCGAATGTTTTGGAGTGGATTTCAGGTTTGATTTCAAGCCAGCCCACTTAAATGAAGTAATCCACCATTTACTCGGGTCTATATGGTACCACTTGTGTCCATTCCTATAATCTGCTTGAAAGGTGTGGTGAAAATTGTGATATCCTTCTCCAAATGTGAGGAATGCGAGCCAAAATGAATCTTTACTAGTATTCTCTTTTGAATAGGGTTGTTTACCCCAGATATGTGCTGCGCTGTTGATTAAAAATGTCCCATGGTGAACGAAAACAATACGTACGATTCCGCCCCAAACCAGACAACCTATCGCTGTTGAAATTCCTCCAATTGCAAGTCCAATTGCAAAGGGTAGTATTACTCCAGATATTGCACCAATTGTGAAAATATGCTTGTGTTGCCACATTATGATTTTACTTTGTTGTAAATCCTTGACGTTAGAGAAATCGTTCTCAAATTTCTGTTCTTCGACCATTATCCATCCAATGTGTGAATACCAAAAGCCCTTTGATGCAGAATAAGGGTCATCTTCGGTATCTGTATGTTTGTGATGATTTCTGTGGTCTGAACACCACTCAATAATTGAATTTTGGAATGCGCCTGCGCCAAATATTGCATAAAACAAAACCAATGGCCAAGATGCATCATGCGACCTATGAGAAAATAGTCTGTGATATCCTACTGTTATCGAAAGACCACAAGCAAAGTATAAGGCTAAAAAAACGAATAATTCAGTAAAGCCTGGAGCGCCAAAATAAGAATAATGAACTATAATCCCAATGATCGCTAAAATTGGTGTTAGTATCAAGAAAAGGGAGTTAAGCCAGTTGATTTTCGATACTCCCGAATACTCGGTCATGTAGCGGTTCCTTTGAAGTCCGTCTTTGACTGTTTGGGTCCAATGCACTTAGACAGTGGGAAAAGTCAACCTAAAATCAGCGGGCGCTTGCTGCAATTCTCTGGACTTCTTCTTTCTTGGCAACAGCGAAGGAAGTAACGTCTCCAGAACTTGCTTTGGTAATTTCATTAATTATACATTGAGTAAGTGTTCTCTTAGATTTTGATGTACCTTGTTGTGCACCTTTTGCAAGGTTCGCTAAGGCAACATCAAGTCTTCGTGATGGAGAACTGTCAACAGCCTTTGGTTGAGATACAGCTCCAAATTTGATTCTTGTAATTTCTTCCATCGGAGCAGCGTGACAGATTGCGTCTACAAATGTCTGAAGTGGGTTTTCTCCGCTTCTATTTGCAATGTTGTCAAGAGCTGCCTCAAACGCTTTCAATGCGCCTTGTTTTTTACCGGTGTACTTTCCAGTTCTCATCAGTTTGTTTGTAAATCTTTCAACAACCGATAGTCTTGATTTACCAAACCATGCATTTGCGTGTCTACCACCTGTGTGAGGTATACCCACAGTTGTCAAATTGATGTAAGGAGCGAGTCCAGGGTCTCGACATACAACTTCCGTAGCGTCGTATTTACCAAATACAAGAGTTCCAATTCCAGCGATTGGAGTAACCTCAACAGTTTCGTTTTCTTCGATAACTTCTTCATCACTCATTTCAATCACCAATATCAGCGTACAGGCTTCTCCTTTCTTCCACGGACCATTTCATCAAGTGAAACTCCGTTGACCTGGATTACTTTGTACCTTACACCGGGGATATCTCCGTAAGAACGACCCATGCGTCCACCGATACCCTCTACCATTACTTCATCGTGTTCATCTATGAAGTTGATAGCACCGTCTCCAGGAGCGAATGCTGTCAATTTGTTTCCATTTTTAATTAGTGAAATTTTTACGGCCTTTCTGATGCCTGAATTAGGTTGTTTTGCTTCGATTCCAACCTTCTCAATAACGATACCCTTGGCTTGAGTTGAACCACCGAGAGGGTCATGCTTTTCTCGAGATTTAAGCATGCGTTTTTTGTATCTTCGATCTGACCACCTAAATTTTTGGCGATCCTTGGCCATTTTTGCACCTGCAAATAGTCCTCGACCCATGATTATATCTCCATTGAAGCATTTTGCCGACCTACCCCCCCTATTTCATGATACCGATTGATTCAAGCCAAATCAGACTGCCGTTTCGATAGGTTATTTGTGCCAATATTCATGTCTTTAATCTTACAGGGCATTGACATGGCGTTCCGAGATTTGTTGGGGAAGGCAGAAATTATTTCAGAACCAACTAGCGTTCAGCACGGCATTTTCGATAAGTCTGCTTCGGTCGGTCATGAATTATTATTATTCGATAACATAGTGGAAGCACCGGGTCATAGAGTCGCTACAAACTTGCTAACTCGACCAAGACTGTGCGACGCTCTTCAAATTGAACCAGAGGACTTCATTGACCTACTCGGTTGGGCTATGAAAAACCCCACTAATCCAGAAATTGTAGAAAATGGACCCGTACTAGAAAACCTTCAGCCGGTTGTAGAACTTTCCAAAATTCCTATTCCACATCATTGGAGAGAAGATGGTGGGAGATATATGTCGTCTAGCGTCATTATTGCCGAATACAACGGGATTAGGAATATGTCATTTCACAGACAACTTTTGAAAGACGACAATCACCTTGTTGCTAGAATTGTTCCAAGGCACTTGTATGGTTTCATTCAAGAAGCGAGAAAAAATGGTGAAGAGGTAAATGTCGCAATAATAAATGCTCCAGACCCGGTCGTTCTTTTAGCTGCTGCAATGTCCTTTGATTCGAATATTGATGAGTTAACTATTTCTGCCACACAGCATCAAAAATTTCACCATCGTCCATTTGGTTTATTAGAACTACCAAATGGAATTCATGTTCCTTCAGAAGCTGAATACGCCATGTGGGGCAGAATCTTGACTACTGATGCGGACGAAGGTCCTTACGTTGACATTACAGGAACCGTCGATGATGTAAGGCAACAACCGATAATTGAAATCGATGGTTTAACCTTCAGAGATAATCCAATTTTCCACGCATTGATTCCTGCTGAATCAGAACACAAAACACTCATGGGATTACCAAGAGCTCCAACCATAAAATCTGCGGTTAGTGAAGTATGTGAATGCTTGGACGTTCATATGACCGAAGGTGGAGGGGGTTGGCTTTCAGCAGTCGTAAAAATAAGAGTAAAGAGAGAAGGTGATGGGAAAAGAGCAATCAAAGCGGCCCTTGATGGACACAGGTCGATGAAAATGGTGACAATTGTCGATGAAGATATTGATATCACAAATCCTGTTAGAGTCGAGTGGGCGATGATGACTCGCTGGCAACCGGACAGGGATTCGATTATTCTTTCAAACCAAAAGGGTTCGAGCTTAGATCCTTCTAGACTCGATGATGGAAATACATCCAAAATAGGAATAGATGCAACAATACCGTGGGGTTATGAAAGGTCAGGTTTCAAATCAGTACAGTGAGGGATAATATGGAACACTCTGCGGGTAATTTACAACACCCACGCAGGAATCTTGGCAATAGACATCGTTCACAAGCAAAGAAATTTGTAAAATTAGCACAAAAAGATCCTGAAAATTCAGAGCAAAATCTTGGGTGGGCTGAACAAAACGCCCAGCAATCTATCCTCCATGATTTCACCGATGAAAATAATTGGCGTTGCCTCGCAGAAATAAAGCATCTACGTAATGATGGTAACGGACTTGAAATGGTGCTAGAAGACCTGTTCGTTGTATTGGGCAGGGACCCAAATCAATTGAATCAGTTAAAGGATGTTGACCATCTAAAAGTCGGATTGGAATTGTTAGAAGCAGCCTTCATGACCGATTCTCTAGATCCTGATAAATGGTTTAAGTCAATAAGTACCACTGGATTAAACGATTTTGCAGAGAGATGCAAGAGGTTAGACTTCACAGACCAGCGTACTAACATCATTTACGGTAGAAGACTTGAGAAAATCAGAGGCTTTGGTAATGAAGAGTTGTTCATCGAATTAGTACAATATCTATTGGCACATCGGCCATCAAATCATGAACTTTGGCTTGAATTAGGTCGTTTGCATGAAAAGAGAAGTGAAATCGACCAAGCATGGTTGTGTTATGACCATGTACAACAAATCAAGCCTACAACAAATGTTAGAGATATGTTCCTCGATAGACTAAAAGGTGCAATGGATGGTAAAGTAAAAACGCCTTGGAGCGGTCCTTCATTGGAAACACGAAATGATTTCTTGCAGAAAATGACAAAACTTTCTCAAACGATATCAACTGTTTCTACAGATATCATAATACAACCTGAAGTCATTGAAGAGGTAGAGGATGAGCCTCAGCTGAGGAAGCTGAAATCTCTAATCGAATCCGGAGACTCTGCGGAAGCATTTTTCATGGCCCGTTCATTGCTAACATCTGGTGAAGATTGGGCAAAGGAATGGATGGAAAAAGCACAAGAAATGATGGATTAAATATCTTTTAATGTCATAATTTCTGTAACTCTATTCGTCCATCTATTTTTTTCATCACCCTCAAAGATAGACGCACAAATCGCTGCGAGTAAAGCATCCTCCACAACTTCAGGATTGGATAACAATTCGGAAAAAATTTCTGTTGATTCTAATTTTTGTGATAGCAAAAGAAGTGTTCTCAAGTCTGGACGTTCACTTCCTGAGTAGTCAGTTCCAACATTTTCTACGCACCATGATAATACGCCCTTAACGTCATCAGGATGTACTTGAAGAACCACTTGTTCTTCACCTGCAGACAAAGGCTTTGCAGTGATTATTTGGTCAGCGAATTTTTCGGCATTCTCATCGATGTAAGATGAAGATATTTCTACAAAAATCGCCCCAGCTTCTATTGCTAAATCGATTTGTTTTGCAATAATAGCATGTGCATGTGAATTGAAAGCACATCTTGCAGCATCAAAGAATTGGCCGAAGGCCATGTGAATTCTTGCTGCTTGAATG
>JAYPOA010000067.1:0-9405 GCA_038130705.1 Methanobacteriota archaeon
AGTGTAGTGGTCCATCATGGTGGGTTCTGGTCCCGCCGACCTCGGTTCGAATCCGGGAGAGACTATCTCAGAATCCGTGATTGAATCAATTGTATAGACGGCAGATTCACTTGGATTAACTCCACAATCAAGCAAGAACTTCATTGAATCATGGTTCTCAGGCTGGAGGAAATAATCAGTGGATTTCTGACTCCACATAACGGCCTTCTTGAAGTGGTCTGAAACAACTTTCATCTTCTGACCGACTACTGACAATTTCTTGGATAGTCCAAGGAAATCCTTGGCGAACTTGCCAACTGCCTCTGATGCTTGTTGTTGTTTGGCCGTCATTGAAACATAGTGTCTCTCTGTGACTTTGGAATCCTTGTGTCCCAATGCTTGTGCAGTAATTTCAATCCTGATGCCATTGTTGAAACAATATGTAGCGAAAGCATCCCTGAACATATGGAATCCAAGTTTCCCGTTGTGCCTTGATGGAATAGTAGTAGCCTTGATGATTTCACCCGCCCACTTTGGAACATCTCCAGCATTAGTCCAAATAACGCCATTCTGAGCCTCTGAGAGTGATTTCCAGTGTTCAACTGCATCCCATACATTCTCGTACATTTCACGAAGCATAGGGGTCAATTCTGCCCCTCTCTGTTTCTTTAGCCATAGAGTGATGTTAGACTCGGTAATATGACTCCATTCAATCAATCTCTGTGTGGATGCTCTAACCTGATAGGTCATACCAATCATGGCATACAAAGTGGCTTGAGCGAACTGTTCAGGATTCAACTTTGTGCCTCTGTACTCCAAGTGAATATCTCCAGCCTTGACTGATTCAATCACTTGCATGATTTCCATAGCATCAGATGGAGTTGGAACATAGTCAACCTTAGTCAGACTAATTCCACTCTTGATGAGCATTTCAGATTGTGATAGTCTCAACTTCTGAATTACAAACGAGTTCACACCTGCATTCCCCATAGTTCGATATGCGTTTCCAAGTCTCTTGAGGATTGTGTCCTTTGTCTTGCCAAAGTGACCGTCCTTAACTGCCTTTGAAATTGCATCATCTAACCTGACAAGCACATCGAACTCGGCATCATCAGATAGGTTTGAGATTTCATCAAATGATGTGAAACCTGCACCCTCAATCACATCTATCATCAGATTGATTGACCTTAGTTTGTTTTCAGCCGTTTTACGGTTCATTCCGTATGATTCTCTTTGTGCCATCTTGCTTAGTTTTTCTTCGATTGTTTGCATCTTAGTTGCCTCCTTTCTTCAATACCGCCCACGCTCTATCCATCGGTGTAGTTTCACGGAAATTAGCGACCTGACTTGTGTAAGGATTCACTACTTCCGCATACATACATTCGAAGCATATTGCGCCTACTGGCATGATTTTCCACTTCTTCTTTCCGGCTTCATCCACACCAATGTTGACCTTAGCCGATAGGCTTGTCATCTTAGGTGTGTGCTTGCACTTTTTACATCGGGGTAATTGGCTCATGGTGACAGTGGTGCATAGCACCGGATATAAAGATAGTGAAAAGGTCTGACCTTTTTATTCCCAAATTTTCTGTTTGTGAATCTCTCTTTTTACTGCACTAAATCGAGTAGCCACTGGTTGATTCGCCAGCATCTTCTGATAGCCGATTGAATCAACAATCTCAATCAATGCTTGGGCTTCTTCTGAATCCAAATCCAATCCCAATCGCTTCAACTTGAATCGAAGTGTGATTGATTCTTTGTGTGCTGATAATGCCTCATGTCTCTCCAAAAACATTCGACTTGCTGACAATCTATCCAGTTGTCTAAACTCTTTACTCCTACTCATCTCTTTCACCTTCTATGAACTTCTTTCTATCCTTCTTTGCTGGATTGTGAACAAGCAAATCCAATTCGATTTGTGACAAATACCTGAAAGGTCTTGACAAAATATCCTGACCCATCCAATCTGAAAACGGATGCCTACACAAATGCTGGTCGGAGATTGAAAAATACAGTGAACGGTCATAGTTGTAAATCGCCAATTCCTCTTGGGCTTCTTTGATTTCATTCGACCATTCCGACCTCTCAACTCTCAATGCCATCGGGTCAACTCTCTTCACCAATGGAGACATCTCACAATATCGAAGAAGTGACAAATCTATGCCAGCCATTGATTGAGTAGTCAGGATGATTGTCAAGCCCAAATGACTGATTACTCCAGCCAATCTATTCACTGATTTTGATGCACTGGTGTTGGCATCTCTCGATGATAATTGAAGGGCAGTATCATCCATCAGAATAACTGAATCTCGTTGTTTTGATAGGTCTGATAATGGAGGGTTCCGAGATCTTGCCGTCATGCGTTTAGGTAGTGCTTCAATGTATGAATCAGGCATACCCAAGAATACCAAATCTCTTCCAGTATTGTCGCAAACCCACTCCATCAATGCCAGTGCTAATGTTGACTTTCCTGACCTCGCTGAACCTGCTATTGGGATAATTCCAGTTCCAATGGCTTTTGATTCAAAACATTCAGAATTAGGGTCAAGCAATAATGACTGGACTTTCTTTGGCGGATTCCATTTCATATACAATCACCTTTCATAACAACATCATGGCAAGATATGGAGATGTGTGGAGAACAACGAATTGGAAAAAGGCGAGCGATTATGGAAGATTGAGTAATTACAAATTCATTACAGTTCATACCGATGAAGACGGGATAACTTGGTATTATTTTCAAGAAATTTGGAATTAATTTACTCATCAAGAATGACCTCCAAATCTGATAATAGTGACTGGACTTTCTTTGGCGGATTCCATTTCATATACAATCACCTTTCAACTTAACATCATGACGAGGGAATATAAGGGCGTATATAGAACAAAGAATTGGATTACTGCAATGGAACTTGGTGAAGCAGGTGGTCAAAGATTGGTTGCAGTTGATACTGATGTCAAAGGAATCACTTGGTATTATTTTCAAGAAATTGTGGGTTAATTTACTCATCAAGAATGACCTCCAAATCTGATTCGACTTTAGACATCATCTCGACTTCATTCTCGATGTCGAAAGCCATCTCCAGTTCCTCCGGTTCAAGAGTAGCCATAGCAATTCCAATCCATCTTTGAGAAAGTTGCTTCACTCGCTTTTCAACTTCAACTGCAATCAATTCTTGTGTCACCCTTTCTGACCTCAAATGTTCACTGAATGCCTTCGACAATCTATCCAAAGTTGCCAAATCTCTTGCCATCTCAAACTGGTTAAATTCAGCCAATGCTGAACCAGTTCCTTTCAGCGATTTTGGGTCGAATGATGTAAGTAAAGTTCTGACTGTTCCACTCCTTGAAGTGAAAGGTATTCCAGCACCATCAATGTCAATATCCACTCTCTTTCCTACCCTGTATTCTGTGAACTTCTGTGGTGCATCTGAAACTATCAGCAGTTGTGTATCATCTCTCGCCCTTGCCATCAAGAATGGAGTCCATACGATAGGTGTAAGAGCCAAAGAAGGCCAAACCCATTTGGGAATAATTCCGATGTAATCCCATCCAAAATAGAACAGACAAATTACTGCAATAATCAGTAGGATAAATCCTCCAGTCGAAGTCCAAAAGTCAACCCAAGTTCGACCAAACTTCTGATTGTATTGAATAGGTGGATTCTCATTCATCAGTTGACCTCCATTACGTAATTTCGGTCATTGTAATTCTTGATGAGTTTCCACATGAAACCTGTGACAATTATCCATGATAGTAGGATTGCACCTATTCCTGAAACAAGTTCGATAGAATCAATTTCTGATGGTGTATATGGCATTGAATATGGATTGTATTGATTTGGTAGTTGTTGGATAACTCTTGTCAATTCTCCACCCTGAATGAAGGTGACATTTCGTATCGTTTGCTCAAATCCATCATTCCTGATTGTCACATCATGGATGCCATTTGAAACAAATGTGTTGACCTTCTTTCCTGAACTTGATGCCTGAAAATTTCCATCAATCAGTATAGTTGTGTTATTGCAGTTTGAAATCACAATTAGTTCATTTCCAAAGACATAAGAATCCTCGACCAGCATTGAGTAATGTGGCTCATTTTCAGCGATAGAATAGCCATAGGCGATACAAGGCGGGGTTGCCGTTGCCACACTGGGGAGAAGTGCAATCAGCAATAACAAGCAAGCCCCATGAGTTATTCTTCTAATACTCCCCATTGAATCATCTCCCCTTTCATTTTCATCACCATTAGAACCAGTTCGGTGGCCACCACCAAGCAAAGGACAATGGAGTCGTGACATATTCATCAACTACCACATCAGCAATATCTAACGGGCCAGTATCTCCAACATCAGAATCGAATGGATTTAGCCAACCAATGAATCCAGTTGTGAAAGTCGAAACAACCCATTCCCAATTCTCAATCACCAAATATGCTGAAACTACCAAAGCAATTCCAACAAGAATCAAAGCAAGTCTGACAATCCATGCGAGAATCCTTTCCAAACTTCCTTCCTGAACTGGTTGAACCTCTTGTTGTGGAGGTTGGATATAGATAATTTCAGCCATGATTTTCACCTTTTGTAGCTTCTTTTCATGCGATCACTCCATCGCGACTCAGTATCGCGTTTTTGGATTTCAAAACTCCCTGGATTTGTCATATTTTTTTCACCTACTGAACTAAGAATTTTCGAGTTGTGTATAGATTCCATCCCCAAACTCCACACAAGGCAAAGAATCCACTTGCGAAGATGAATCCATAGAAGGATAATTCACCACCGATAGATGCCTCAAGAATGCTGATAGTTGAAGTCCATTCTGAAAATATTCCATAAGCCAATCCTCCAGTTGAACCACCCAAGATTGTTCTTTGAGATTTAGTCCTGAACATTGATTTCGCTGATGCCCAATGTAAGCCTGATGCAGTTGTCAAACCGATTAGAAGATACAGAACTAAACTACTCATTTTCTCATCCTCTCAATAACCGGATTCCAGTAAGGAGTTGAAGCAAGTGCAATCGCCCAAAATCCTAAACCCATGAATAGCACTCCAAATCGAAGAAATGTGTTGATTGGGTCTGCTTCATAGAGAACCAAATCCAAGTAAAACCGAATGTTCCCAGTGCTTCCCATAGTGAATGGATTGTAATAACCAACATTCGACCATAGATAGCCCTCGTCAGTTCTTAGATTGTCAAGTTGAACAGTCAAGAATAATCCAAAGGATTCAGGGATATTCTGTTCATAATTATCAATCAAATGTGACAATTTATCCACATCTATGAAATCCATTTCATGTTGAAAACTAATCTTGATTTTGGTCTGACAAAGATTGATTGTAGGGTCAAAATTTTCAATCCAAGTATTGTTAAATTCAGCAGTTCCAGTAATCTTGATTTCATCCTCGATATATCCATAATTCCATATTGAAGTGCCAGCAAATAATGGGTCACGCCTCATCTCTCTAATCCATATTGTATAGTCAACTTTTGAATCTCCCATTCTCGCCCAATCACAAGTTTGCATCAGAACATTTGTGACATTGAAATATATCACTGGAAAGATTTTGTCGGCTACCAATCTTGAGGTTATATTCTGTGTGATTCTGTAATCTGAATCTCCACAATCAGCCGTGACATTATTGTTTGAACAGTGTGGCAATCCCATGTGCCATTTTCTTGTATTTTGTTGTAGGGCAGTCAGTGAATTATAGGAATTAGTGAGATTGGCTGAACAATCAGGCCCACCAACGGCTAATGGAATACTGGACTGACATTTAGAATCTATACCATCTCCTGATGATTCAAAATATGGATATTCACCCAATAGAACATCTCGCTTAGAATAACTCGAAACTGTTTCAGAATCGCCCAAAAGTATTGCACCCTGAATCAAATATGTCGAAGCAAATGGAATGCCTACAATCAGGAATGCCAGTGCAAAAACCGATGGAAATACACCATTGAATTTCTGACCTTCACGCTTTGGAATCTCCTTCATTTTCTCCCCTCAATTTCCATCACACTCGGCTAATGAAATCGGTGCGACTGTTTCATTATCCCACTTGAAACAATAGACATTGAAATCCGGTGATATATACCTGCACTCGTTATCTTGGTCGTCAGCGAATCCATCACCGTCATTATCGAAGCCATCAGCACATGCAGTAGGTGTTGATGGTTCAGGTGTTGAACCAACCAATATGGTTGCAAATGCTATCAGGAAAAGTATTCCAATACTACTGGCACTCTTCTTCATTCTGAACCCTCCGTGAGGATTCAGTTTCTTCCTCTAAGGAATGAAGCAATTCCACCGACTAAAGCACCAGCGTTTCCAAGAACCCATGCGTTTTGAGCATCTCCGAAGTTCTCCCAAACACGGTCACCATTGATAACTTCCATGATCGTGTCACCGAGAGTCACGAAGGCGATTAATGCCACAATTGGCATAGCATACTGAACGGCTTGGTCGATGACCTTTGCACCATTTCCTCGATACTTGATTGCACCAAGTCCGATTGGTGAAAGAACGATTAGAACCATGCCCAATGCTCCGATTCTTTCAACGAAGTCTATCTGACCTCCGAAAGCATCCAGTGTGGCTTGAGCATCAAGTCCAGTTTGGTTGGTTGGGTCTGTCGCCAAAACTCCAGCATCAGTGGAAATTTGGTCGGGGTCGAAAACAATATCGTATGTGCTTCCTAATCCAATTGTTAGAACGAAGAACAGTGCTGATAGCACCGTCACCGTTCCGGCTATGTTTCTTACTTGAGTCCACAAGTCTGTCATAATTCACCTGCATAGAAGTGCAGGGTATAAACAAACTCGATTGGCCTTTGAGATTAATCCCCCTACGGGGGATTATCAATTTCCTGAACCAATAGAGAAATTACTCAAAGAGCAATGACACTCATGTTCTCAATTGAGTAAATCATTGAAAAATAGTATGGTGGTGGATAAACAGGTATGCCTAAAATCCCATTACTTGATGGAATTAGCCTAACCGAATGTTCACAATCAAAAGATGAGCCTGCTACCCAATATCCATTATCGGCCTGTGTGCTACTTGTTGTCCAAACACCACCTTCCCCACAATCAGAGATGAGAGTAACGATACTACCACTTACCGATTTTAATTGATGTATGTATAATGTCTGACCACTAGTGGTTGAGAAATTATAGGGATAGTAATATGGTGGATAATTGTTGGGTCTTTCAACCATTGATGTATTGTTGTCAACCATACCACCAACTACGAAGTATTCAGGTTCATTACTTTCAGATTCAACAATCGTTGTGTTGTTGTAATAGTAGTTGTTGATTACAGTTGTTTCTTCTGAATCATCGGCTTCTGCATCGCCAACGGCACCATCAAAGCACCCTGACATAGGCAGTAAAATTACAAGCATCAATACAAAAATTTGGTCATTTCGCATGACCTATCGGTTTCATTAATCAATGATAAACGATTCGTGATTATTTCCTGAACAAGCACCATAATGCAGGTTGGTTCTTCTTCTCCTGAACCTTCATGCAAATCAATCCCATTCATTCTATCTTCTCCTTCTTGTGCTGGCTCCACTGGGTTTCTTGTATGGCCTCGCAAATGCTGGCTTGTAGGATTTAGAAGTTGAAGAACTGGACTTCTTTTTGGTTGTAGCTGATTTTCTTGTCGTAGTCTTTTTTGGTGCTGAAATTGGCTTTCCAGTTGACTTTGTTTTGGCATAACATTGTGTCTTATTGTGACCTTGACGGCCACATCTTGAACAGGTGTAGGTTGTGGATTTCTTGGTGGTAGTTGCTGACTTCTTTTTCGTTGTAGTAGGTTTCTTGGTTTGCTTGAATCCTAAGTCTTTATTCAACTTGTCAATCTCCGATTTTGTCATTTTCCTCTTAGTGATATTTCCACCCCTGACTTTCTTTGCACCATACTTTCGTATCATCTGATTTGTGACCTTTTGCTCATCAGAATCCTTTGCACCCTGATAGTAAGCCATGACTCGTTTTGGCTTGTGGAGTTTAGTCCATTCAGCCCCTCTTCCTTTGATGTGTTGCTCTAATCTTGCTTTGCCTCGATTAGTCTTGCCAACATACACATTCCCATCCTCTAATTCAAGGACATATATGTCAACCATCAGTTTCCCACACTAAATTTTTTTACGAAATAGACATTCACGACTGCCATTATTCAAATGTATGTCGAAAAGTTCCCATCCACCTTCACATTGCAAATCTAACCAATCAACCAATGTTAAGCCTATTAACTCTCCATCAATAATAACTTCATCTTCCATACCCAAAGGAGGCGTATATTCTCCCATATGGGTCCAGTGAGCCAGTTTGTGTTTCCAGTCTGCCATATGTTTTGCTTGCCAAGTTTTAGTATAAAGTGATATTTCTATCAGAAAAACACCAATTATTTCCTGAACAAGCACCATAATGCAGGTTTATTCTTGCTGGCCTGAACCTTCATGCAAATCAATCCCATTCCTCTCAAAGCCTTGATGTGATTTGTCACTGAACCCAATGGCAAATCCAGTTCATCAGCGATAGAAATTGCTGACCTTTCATCTGCATCAATGAAGCAAACAAACACTCTCAATCGGTCATCTTTCCTTGCCATCAGACCAACCTTCCTTTAGAAAAAGTGGCATCTTTTTCAGAAATAGTGCCATTTTCATTTGAAAAAGTTCCAAAATTCTTGTCGTTTTTACGATCGTGAAGAGATTCTTTTTTTGCTTCTGATTCACTGACTTCATTGTCATTCTGTTCATCGTTTGTTGAGGGTTGCACCCTCAAACTCCCGCATTGTCCTTTGTCACTAAAAGTGCCAAAATCCAAAGTTGCTGGTAATAGTGAAGCAACCGACTTGGCGTTAGCCTCCAATCTAACCTGTTTCTTGGCTTGCCTTCTGTAATTTGGATTTCCTGAATAATCCTTGATGAAATCAAATCTATCAATAACTGCATCATCAATAACATATTCAGTGACTTTCATTTTGAATCCTTGCTCATTTTCTTCAAAATATTCATGCTTACGAAGAAACAATTCTTCCGGTGTATAGTTGGAAGTAATGAATACATATCTCCACATTCCAAAAATGTGACCTTGTTTGATTTCTCCTCGATATATTTCATTTCCAAGAAGCCGACATAATGAGGAGTGACCTAACTGATTTGGAGTTAAATCATCCAACAGTAAAACAGGTTCACCTGCATATCCATCAAACCATAATTTACCTACGCTCGCATCTATGATGAATACATCTTCCTTAGTCCAACCATAGTGTTTGGCGAACTCTCCTTCGGTCACTGATGTTGTTTTTCCAGTTCCAGCACTTCCGTAAAGGAAGAAGCAATTTCTTGTTGTATCAGCCTTCTTTGCTTTCTTTTGCTCTCGAATGAATATTCTCCTTTGTATTCCTCGAT
>JAYPOA010000068.1:0-9308 GCA_038130705.1 Methanobacteriota archaeon
GCCATGTTCTCTTGCATAATCGCAATTCTCTCGACCAGTGCTTCTTTCCGAAGTTTGCTTTCTCGTCTTAGGTTTGCTCTAATCTTTTCTTCTTCCCTGAACCTCGCACTCTGCATCATGGTTTGGTCCAGCGATGGGGAAGGAGTGGACGTAAACTGAGCACGCAGTGAGGATAGAGCTGTTTTGCTGTGTCTGCCCTCATCCCGAAGGCTTGTGTCATTACCTGACTTGCTGTCGCTCGTGCTCATAGGATCCCCATCCGGATTGCAATGGACTTCTCATGATAGATAAGGGGCGCGATAAATAATGGGTGTCGCGAGGCGATTTATACGACAAATAATCAGTGCCGATTTACTCTTCGCTCGAATCGCTAACTGGGCCGATTAATCTTGGACCGCCAATGATGTAAACCAGGTTCAAAATCAGTGAACTGCAAAACAAAAGAAAAATTATTGAGTTGACAGAATTATCGATTGAATCTATTCCATAATCTCCCTTTTGAGTAACCGAAATAGAGATTAAAATTGCAAGTAATAACGATAGCATTTGAAGAATGGATAATTTCAGGGGTATTCCGTGCTTTAATTTAGACATTTTTCGATCTGAAATCATCAAACCGCCACTTATGATTAGTAACGGGAAAATAATGAAATCAAGGTAAGGCTTCTTTCCTTCTCCAAAGCAAATGTTACAATTCCACTCAGAAAGGTCAGGACCAATTCCCGACGAAGGTTGCATCCAAATTAAACCGGCTGCTGAAATCAATAATAGGGCATTTGCAGGCGATGACAAGCCATGGAAATAAGGTAGATATCCTCCTTCATCATGTTGGAATCTCGCCAGCCTTAACATACCACACGCAATCATCCAACAACACGCAATTGCAAGACTAATCGTCCAGATTGGGCTTGCTTCACCCCATCTGCTGAACATTGTGAAAATCATCAAAGCAGGTGCTACGCAAAATGAAATACAATCTGACATTATGTCAAGAGAGCCTCCTAAAAGTTGACGTTTTGAATATCTTCTAGCTACCGGGCCATCGATGATATCCCCTATACCTGAAAGGAAAATGCAGAGCATGGCCGCCCAAATGTAATCAGCTTTTACACCTCCTGAAAACCATGGTTGCGACATATCCTCTACTGCAAGCATCAAAAATAGAATTGCCAACGTACCAAGAAGACCGTTTGCAATAGTTATGTAATCGGCAACTCCCATCAATCGCAAAGTTGACTTCATGAAAAAAAACCTCAGAATTTAATCTTGAATTCTGCTTCACACGCAGGGCACGAAATTTCCCTTTCACCTGGACGCTTATTCATTCTCAATTTTCTCTCACAAGACGGACATGCAATCTCGACTTTTGGCCTATTAGGATTGAGTACGAAGTGTACACTACAAGATGAACATTGAAGGTTTGCAGGTCTTTTGTCAACGCCACAGACCAGCACCTTTGAACATGAAGGACAACTAATTTTTTCTTCTCTCCAAAGTTTTCTAGTACCTTCGTGTTCGATCTTGACCTCTGCCTTGCACATTAGACACGTTATCTCACCTAGACCGCTTGGGAGCAGGTTCTTGCATCTCGGGCAAGAAAGGTCGGGTGTGTCTATTCTCGATTCGACACCTGGAATATCTTCATCAGACATATCTTCACCTGAATTTCACTCAACTTTTCCTTCCCTTGATTGATAGATTGATCAAGGTTGCTGAATCTAAATCGATCGGATTACCAGATAATTGTGATAACTCCTTGAGCATAGTTCTAGCTGCCGCCTGAACTCTTGGATTTGAAAGGCTGATTATAGCCAAGGTATTGTCTCCCGCCGTTTCCGAACCATCGTTTGGAAGTGGTACCCTTTCAATTACGCACCACCATCGTGTTCGACCTTCATCTCTGTGATTCATGACTAGGCCAAGGCCCTCTAATTTTCTTAGATGGTGATACAAATTGTACCTGTCCACTCCAACGATTTTCTGTAACTGAACGGTGGTATATTCATCGGCTTCAAGAAGTGCAACATACAATGCACGGCGGGTTGGGTGCATTAGAGAAGTACTTACAGGGTCCGCATGAATCCTTGCCATTGCTTCGTCACCGTTGGCAAACGCTACAGTTCATGAGGTTTGAAGGTAGCGTTTATTCAGGCTGTTAAATTCGCCCTGAGAGCCTTAAATGAATCAACTGTTCCAGTCCAAATTGATTTGCCGATTTCAGAAATCAATTTCACGGTTCCACCGCTACCCGACAATCTCGCTCCGTTGATAATTACTCCAATTACGCTCAATTCGTGAACTAATACTCCAACTGCCAAGTTATCATTGATTCCGGTCAGCACCAGATAAACCAGAACCAAAGTTACTGCTACCGAATAAGCAATATTCCATACGAGGACCGATTTTGTTTTCTTTGCGAGTCTGATTAATTCAGCGATTAGTCTTGGGTCGTCTCCCGGAATGAGAACATCTGCAGCCTCGAGGTTTGCAGATTCTCCAGTCCCTATTGCGATACCCACATCGGAAGCAGCCATAGCTGCCGCATCATTGAATCCATCTCCAACCATCATTGTGATGTATTTCTCTGACCGTTTTTGCACCCAGTTTACCTTTTCTTCTGGAGTCATTTCACCGTGTGCGTTATTTTTTGATAATCCGATATTTTCAGCCAGTGCATTAACTGCATCTTGGTTATCGCCAGAGATAATTTCAACATTTACTCCCATAGACAGAAGTGATTTTACCAATTCATCGGTACCATCTCGTAAATCGTCATGAATGAATGTGAATAAGGCAACTGGTTTGTCATCCTTCATCAACAAACTTGCACCATGCCCCTCTGACAATGCTTCTTCTAGCGCTTTGCGCAAAGGACCTTCTAACTTAGAGGGGTGAGCTCTAACAAAACTCACTTGGCTACTTGAAACCTTCCCGTATACACCGTCTTCGCCGTCTGAAATCTGAGAGACATTTGTCGGGCTGATTTTCTCTGATTCTGCAAAATCAACGATTGCCTGAGCATAAGGATGATTTGAAGAGACTTCTAAACCGGCAGCTAAAGCGATTGCTGAATCTCTTCTCCTACCTTTAGAGAGAGTTATTTGACCCACTCTTGGCTTACCAGAAGTAAGAGTTCCTGTCTTATCTAAGAGTGCAAGATTCACCTTAGCAAGCGCTTCCATAACGTCGCCACCGCGCGCTATTGCACCTGACTTTGAGGCTTGAGAAAGGCTTGCTGCGTGTGGAACTGGAGAAGCGAGAAGAAGTGCACATGGACAAGCTACAACCCACAACAAGAGAATTATTTTCCAATCAGATCCGGGTTGTAGCATCCAAGCAAAGATTGCCCCGATAAGGACCACTGGGACCCAAAGAGCCGTGAAATTTTCAAGCATTCCTTGGAGTCTTGTTGGTTGGTCTTTGAACGAATGCACCTTGTCGATTAATCCAGACAATCTTGTATCATCTCCCACCGCTGTGACTTCGACGGTAACCGGACCCCTCGATAAAGTCAAACCGGCCTGAAGTTCATCTCCCTGTAAGACATCAACTGGAACAGATTCTCCTGTAAGTGGAGCTTTGTTGACCGAACCTTTTCCAAAGATTACTATTCCATCAGCGGGTATTAATTCTCCACTTCTAATCTCAATATGGTCGCCCTTTACAATAAGACCAATTGGGACTTCTTCCGTATTAGTAACCGAAGTTGATGTAGGTGCCATTTGAAGTGGCATTGAAATTTTTCCCACTCCAGAAATTGTTCTTTTGGGGACTCGTCTAGCGGTCTTTGGAATTCTGTCAAGCCCTCCCTGCATGGCTTCCCTTGCCTTTATCAGGGCTTCACTTTCCATGTGTTCTGTCCAAGATACGAGAATAATTACCAACAACGCTTCTTCCCAAGCCTGCAGGTAAGATGCCCCTATTACCGCTAGCGATGTCAAAACCTGGAACCCTAACTGCCGATTTTGAATTGAGGCATACGCTTCTTTGAACATCTTCACCCCTCCGATTAAAACACCTAATATGCCGATTGTTCCAAACACATACGGGTTCTCAGTTAATCTTTCAGCGATAATTAATATTATCAGCATAATGAAGGCAATTCCTGAACCAATCATCCTCCATTGTCCACTGGTCAATCTGGAGTTATTTGCCGGGATTAAATCATAATCTGAACCCAAAGTTTGTCTCAACGATTTTTTCATGACCGAATCAAGGTCTTGGGGCAGATCTGGAGCTATTTGAAGTAAAATATTGTTGTCCTTGTCAATCTCACAATCTAGAATCCCGGGCTGTCTTCGGAATACCCTTGGAAGACTCTTAATTGGAACATTATGCCTTGTTGCAATGGCAGAGGTTTGTACCCCTGAAACCATAAAAAATGGCAAATCTGGAGCGTTTCCAAGTGAGCGTAAAATCGCTGAAGCTTCCGATACATTTCCCTTTTCAAAATCAATTTCGACAGCGACGGTTCCATCTGTAGCGCTAACTACTGAACTGTTAACTTGAGATAATCTGTTCAGAGCATTCATCGCCTTTGAAGCACAGTCCGGACAATCCATGTCCTGTATCGGCCAACAAAGGTTGTGGGTTCCTCCATAATCTCCGATGACTTCCATATCGATTAGTTCAGCTTCCAGCGCAGTGGTTGTGTTTGTCGGTTTTGTAGATACGACTTTAGCCTTTGATACTCTTTTTGAACGGGATTTTACAGACTTAGAACTAGATGATTGAACATCATCTTCGAGAGATAAGAATTCCTCTTCATCCCCCTGCATATTATCCGCCAATCACCACTCTTTGATGAATACTATTATCGCAATCATATTGGAGGCCCGATATTTTACTCTAAATCATGGAGTGGTTTCCTGAGGGTTGGCTACCGAAAGCGGTGGCGGTAGATATCGATGGGACTATTACAGACTATAACAAAAAATTACACCTCGAAGCGATTCTTGCGCTTCGCAGATTAGAAGAGGCTGGAATTCCAATCATACTGGCTACCGGTAATGTTCGAGCAATTACGTATGGGCTTTGGAGATTTATCGGAGCTACTGGTCCAATGGTATGTGAAAATGGTGGAGTTGTATGGCATCCGGAATGGGAGGAGCCAATTATTCGAGCCGACGGTGCCAGGGCCAGACAGTGCGCCATAGAGATGTCTAATCAGATAAATATCGACGCAGAGGGGATTACCACAAACGCTTGGAGAGAGTCTGAATGGTGCTTATTCGCAGATGAAGATTTAGATTCTGTTAATTCATGGGTTTTAAATTCGGAATATTCCGATTTATCCGTTGTAAGAACTGGTTTTGCAATTCACATCATGGAACCTCATCTTTCCAAAGGTGAAGGGTTGAAAGTTGCATTACAGCAAATAGGTATCGATGCAAAGGATGTACTTGCGGTAGGTGATGCACCTAATGATATTCCAATGTTTGAATTAGTCGGCCAGTCTGTGGCAGTAGGAGGGTGTTTTGATTCCTTAGCCGCAGTGGCATCGGTTGTATCCCCGTATCCTCATGGAGATACTTTCACTCCGTTAGTAAATGCCATTCTAGGAAATTGATTTGTAAGATTTTAGTTTACTTATGGACATAATTTGCAGAAAAAAAGAATAACAATGGTATTAATCACGGTTTATGCTGACGTTTAATGAGGCACTAATTGCTACTGGAGGAGGAGTGCTAATTGGCATATCCGCTACTATCTTACTTGCATTCAATGGAAGAGTTGCGGGGATTAGCGGAATTCTTGAAGGTATACTTCCTCCCAAAGATGCAAACACGAATTGGAGAATCGTATTCTTGATTGGCATGATTCTTACGGGTATTGCCCTCTCTCCAGTACTTCCAGATGCCTTCATCGCTGTAAGCAGGCCAATTTGGTTAGTCACATTATCTGGACTACTGGTTGGTATTGGAACAAGAATGAGCAACGGTTGTACAAGCGGTCACGGAGTTTGTGGAATGGCTATGTTTTCCAAAAGGTCATTCATCGCAGTAGGCGTATTTTTAGCCACTGGAATTCTCAGTGCAACAATTGCTGGACAAATTCTCGGAGGTGTCTGAATGAGTGATTCAAATTCAATCATTCCTGCTTTGGTCGGAGGCATTCTATTCGGAGCTGGGCTTGTGATTTCTGGCATGACAGATCCAACCAAAGTAATTGGTTTCCTTGATTTGCTGAACGGCTGGGACCCTACGCTTGCGTTCGTGTTAGCCGGTGCTACTGGAAGCCATATGGTAGCACGACTATTACTGAAAGATAAGATTCCTGAGAAGTTTGAGACTGCAAAGGAAAGTAAAGTCGAAATCGACAAGCAATTGGTTTTTGGTGCGGCGATTTTTGGAATCGGATGGGGTCTTGGAGGATACTGTCCAGGGCCAGCCCTAACCGCTGTTATTCCAGCAATGGGAACAACTCTCGTTTTCACAGTCTCGATGCTTGTAGGCATGGCAATCTATCGTTGGACGAAAGTTAGTGACCCATCAAATATGTGATTTTCCGAATTGGTTGGTACCCATTCTTTGATTACTCACGAAAGGGTGTAGGATGGATAAGCGTCTTATGATTTCCTAAACTCCTTCGGAGGTTTATTTTGAATTATTCTACAATTGTGAATTTGATAGATGCCGGAGGTAGGATTCGAACCTACGAAGCATTTCGCAGCGCATCTTGAGTGCGCCCCCTTTGACCACTCGGGTACTCCGGCTCAAACCACCCGCAGAGTTCATTGAACATCATTCTTCCTCATCGAAAAATCTCTTAGAATTGTTCCTTGAACTAACATAAAGTAAGAAAATTGCTGCGATGAAAAATGTTGAAAACGCAATACCAAGAAGTATCGATTGGCTACTCGAAGCGTCATCAATATCCCCTTCAACGTTTGCAAGTGGAATAGGAATTGGGGTATTGTTGTCAATTTGGATTTTAAGTCCCAAATCTCCCAACTTGTAAGCTTCGATTTCAAATCCTGAATTGAAGGAATAATCCACTGGCATTGATTTGTTTATTTCATTCAAAATAATTCCATTTTCATCGAGAAGCCGGATAGTAGATTCTCCATTTAGTAAACCAGTGTTGGTTACGGTGTAATTGATAGTGATGATTTCTCCTAATGACGGCCTGTAAGGATTTGAGATTATATCAAAAAGTAGCGGTTCGTATGCTATCCACTGTATGATAGTCTCCATGGGCGATGAAGAGTCTGTTCCGATTCCGTTCATGGCGTGGCCTGATGCGTCTTTTCCTTCAAACCAAATAATCAGATAATCTCCTTTTTGTAACTCAAACTCTGGTTGCATGTTGATCGTATCAGAGTATATGTTATTGCGAATACTTCCGAAACTCACGGGAATTTCTGCAATCTGAGGGGCCTGCTCAATAATTCTTCCATTTCTAACATATCTCCATTTCATGATTATTTTAGCATCTCCCAAACCTTGGTCGTCTGTCAATCTTAATTCAACACCGACATTTTCTAAAGAATCTGAATCTACAGTTACCAAATAACCGTCTGAAACTGTGAAGTCTGGTGGGTTTAAGTCGATTACCAAATCAGAGCTATCTCCTACCTTTTCATGATCATATACGTCGTCAATTGTTGCTATAAATTTAATTTGGGTTCCATAGTAACTTGAGTTGAAAACTATGCGCAAAACTGCTTTTCCTTTACTGTCAAGGTCTCCTTCTCTTAGCGAATAATTCAGGTCACCAATTAATTCTAAAGTGTACTGAGTTCTAAATGGTAGATTTGTTGCAGGATACTCATAGCCCAAATGATAGGCTTGAATCGTTATATCTACGGTATCACCATCGTGAACATACATCACATCGTTGATTTTTGTTCCAAATGGTGCCTTTTTATCTTCAATATTGTTTATCCTCAATTCAATACCGCTATGAATCGCCCATGTGTAAATGTTTATTGAAGTGAAACCAACTCCCAGTGGTGCGTTTTCATCGATTACTTTCAAGCTTGGTGTATGATTTCCATATCCAATATTTTGTGCTACATCCCACCTCAATTCAAATTCAATCTCAATATCCCATGTGTTGACCAGCCAGCGCTTTTCAGATTTGAATACTGGAGGCTTCAAGAAACAATTGATATCGCTTGTCACCTCATTATTCCAAGGGGTCCAATCACTTCCACAGCCAGCGTATTGTTTTGATAGGTCAAACCTAATCTTGTCAAGAGAATCAAGACCGTTGTTGTCTGTTATTGAGAAATTGAACTTGTGAGTCCTTCCGGGGAACAGGTAATCGTCTGTAGAATCTAAACCTAAGGAGGAGCCATCGATGAAGGTTGCATATCTCGGCTGTAGTAATACTCTTGCAAGAGGTTCTGTTTCACTTCCACCTCCCATCAATGGATTTCCAGATAAATCAAATCCACTAATGTAAATATCAACCCATCCTTCTTCCTCGGTTGGTAAAGGAATAGATGCATCATCGATTAATGGTAAATCAATCACGGCAAAATAATCTCCAATCGGGGTCAAGAATTCCATTTCTTCCCAATCCCTACCACTTTTGTTTAGGTGAATACTCATCTTCGAAGGAAGTCCCCCGTCATCAAATACCTCCAGTCTGAGTGGAACATCTTGACCTGGGTGCCAAACGTGCCCATCCGCAGGTTGAATCCCGCCCGGAGCAACGATTAGCAAATCACCAATCGTTGATTTTATCGAATCTGAAACATAGAATATTTTTTCGTAAATTGCCGTTACGTCATTTGCATTATTCGCATCCTCTGGCCCGATTTGGGTGATTTCTGGTATTATCTCCAAAGTTTCATTGCTCAAATTTTGAATAGTAGGATTAATGAATGAGATATTGAATTCTCCCTCACCATTCAATTCTGCTTGTTTGCTAAGAATAATCTGATTTTCATGATAGAGATTTATCTCTAAAGATAAATCGTTAGGATTTGGATGTATTCCTTCAAGGCCAGAATATCTTACCTCCCCAGATACTGAAATTTCATCACCACCCATAACGTTGAACGGCCATAATTGATTAGTAAAATCATGGAGAGGGGTATTATTTCTCCACGCTCTTAATTTCACCACCTCAAGGTCATTTGTTGAAGCCGCACTTCCTGCTGTTCCTGATGTTGCGAGTACAGGGCCTAGGCTGAATCCGTTAACGTCTGTACTTTCTATGAACCAATACAACCTCTGACTATCGTCAAGGTACCAAGTTGATTCAAGTGACCAGGTTACATTAACTCCATCCCATGAGGAATTGTATGAATCGAGCTTGAAAATTCCTGCTCCGTAATTCTGAATAAATCGTCCGTC
>JAYPOA010000069.1:0-8941 GCA_038130705.1 Methanobacteriota archaeon
ACCACACCTGTGCGAGTAACCCTTCGGTATCCAGTCATGCCAATTTAGACATCATTGAAAGATCGTCTCCCCGCAGGGCGACCCTTCTAGTCAATCTTCCTCAGACATAGGCATGCCCAAGTGCATAAGCAACCACCCGACCTACCCCCCATATATCAAGTCATCGGGTTTCAAGGTGGGCTATTGCCATTCGTGATTTGTTGAAATATGGCGCCCAGTATAACCTTTTTGAATTAATTTTGTTATTAAAAAAGTCCCCATTTTTACCAAAATATGAAATTTCAAATTAGAGCCAGATTTCCGGCAACAACAGTATCATTTGCAAATGGTTGCAGAATTGTTCTTGCTTCTTCGTTTCTTCCAAGTTGAATAAAGCACGAGGCTTTCAAGTTTTCAACTTCAACATCGCCTGTCAATCTTGACTGAACAACGTTTACAATTCCTAGTGCCTTTTCCGCCCTACCACTCACCAATAAGCTGTGAGCCAGATTTAGCAAAATCACATTATTTTTAGGGTCAATTTTTGCTGCTTGTCTCAAAGCCATAATAGATGCCTCATATTGAGAATCTGCCATTGTGTCACCTTCTGCATCCATCTCAAGAGCTGACTGGAGAATTGTTAATCCTAAATTATTCAAAACGCTTGCATCATTTTGCATTCCAGATGATAATCTAGAAAAAATCTGTGCTGCTTGTAACCACAATTGATTTGCCATCATATCAAATCCTTCATTGACTAAATCTTGGAACTCAGGTAAAGCTCCAACATCTATTGCCAATGCTTTTGCAGGGTGAAGTTGAGGAGAATTTTCCATCGACATAGATGATTCTCCGTCGGCAGAATAATGGAAATCATCGAATGATACTTCAACATCAGAAGTATACATGTCTTCATCATATGAAACCTCTACCACTTTGTCTTCTTGCGAGTATATCTCGTCGATATTTACCTCGGCGGCATCGATTCTCCACATATCAGGTATCTCTTCACTGATTAGCGAATTTTCTGACACTGTGACTGCTTCACCTATTGGTTCTGCATCTAGTCGCATTACTTCATTTTCTTGAATCTGAACTTCAGGAATCTGAACTTCCGGAATTACTAATTCAGGTAATAATTCTTCATTATTAGGATGATTATTGACCGGTATTTCTAAGTTATTTTCAACATCAAATACCTCAACGACTTTTTGTTCAAAAATTTGTTCTTCTTGCTGAGAAATTATCGGAACAGAGGATTCTTCTTCGGTAATTGGCTCATCTTGGATGGATTCTATTCGCTCTTCTTTTGCGAATTCCACTCTCTCATCGGTGAATGAACCTACATCGAAAGGAAGGCTTGATTCAATGGTTTCTGCAATTGCGCCAAGACCAAAAGGGAGCGTTTCTTTAATTGTCACTTCATCCTCGGTTCCACCCAATGATTCAACAACATCGTCTAATCCAGGAATATAATCATCGTCGATGTTCACATCATCCAGAACTATGTCGTTAGCAACCTTTGAACCACATGAAGGGCATGACCCTTTTCCGAGGAACATCAGTCCACACACTTGACACTCCTGCATGCTCTCACCATTTCGCACAAAGAGGCCAAGTCTTTGAAGACACCGCTCGAATGATTATTTTCATTCTTCTTCAAAGTATGTGACGATGCTTTCATCATCTACTAATGCTTCAGCCCAAGTCTTACCTTTCTTTTTGCCATTAGAGTACTGCCATATGATTCCCATGAGGGCGACTGCTAACAGAGCAAATTTCCACACTGGGTCTACCCAGTAGACCATAACAATGTAAGCTGTTGTGATCGCAACCGACAGAAGCATAACAGGGAAACCCGCTTTGAAGAATTCATTGAAAGAAATTGGGTATCCTGCTTCTTCACTCATTCCTGCTGTCACTACGTTTGCTGAGGCACCAATAAGAGTTCCATTTCCGCCCAAACATGCTCCAAATGCAAGTGACCAGATCAGTGGACCCAATTCAAGGTCAAGGCTGCTTGATAGTTGTAGAATAACAGGAACCATGGTGATAGTGTAAGGAATATTATCGATGAAGGCTGATGCAATAGCGCTAACCCATAGAATAATGACTAATGCTGCAACCAAACGGTACTCTTCGCTGAAAAATTCAATACCGGATTTTACTTGTTCACCTATCCAATCTATTACTCCAAGTTCCATCAAAGAGTGAATTAATACGAATAAACCTGCAAAGAAAATCAATGTTGTCCATTCTACTTTTTCAAGTGGTTCCTCTAATTCATGTCTGTCCGTAGCCAATACCATCAGAACCGCACCTACTAATGCAACCCATGATACTGGGATATGAAGTACTGGATTAAGGAAAAATCCGAGAATAACCAAACCAAGAATCGTTCCTGAAATCTTCAACATTTTTGCGTCCTTGACACCGTACTTTGCTTCTAATTCTTTGACATCTCGAATTCTCTCTCCAGCGAATTCTGAAGCATACATCCATTTTACCATCATCAAACAAGGAACTGCAGTGAGTAAAACACCGGGTGCTAACTCAACGATAAAGTCTGTGAACGTAACTCCCTCGGAAGCTAGCGCGGCTATGGCAGGATCTGAATTGCCAGCTATTGCGCTTTCACTCATAGTCGAGCCAATGATAATGTTTGGAGGGTCTCCAATCATAGTCGCAGTACCACCAATATTTGAGAATATGACCTCTGAAATTAGTAGTGGAATAGGGTTAAGGTCGAGAACCCTCGCCAACTGTATAGTAACTGGAGTCAGTAATAACATAGTAGTTACATTGTCCAAAAATGCAGAGAGTACCGCAGTTACCACACACAGAATTACTACCAATGACCATACATTTCCTTTGCTTTGTTTGTATGCTTGGACAGCAAACCACTCAAAGATACCTGTGTGGGCGATGATTCCAACCATTATCATCATACCAAGTAGTAGACCAATAGTTTCCCACTCAATTAAGGCAGTAGTTTCAGCAAGACTTAATGCTGCACCCTTTTTGTAATAATTTAGCGCTGCTAAAGCGGACAAGCCTCCTATTGCTGCAGCCAAAGTTCTGTGTACAACTTCTGAAATTATTAATGCGTAGACAAATAATAAAATCCCTAATCCTACCCACACAGGTTCCTTTCCTAATCCGTCCCTGAGTTCGATTCCAAGGTCAATTGTGGCACCTCCGCCAGCGTTGACGGTGTTGATGAAAACCATTACACCAGCAAATATCAAAGAAATAAAAGCAAGACGGTTTGATTTACTCTTCAGAAACAGCCGATTAGTCCCCATGTTTACTGGATTTGTATTCAACTTATGAGGATTCGCTTCTTATTCACGCCAAAGAACGCCAACATTGCCCCTAGCGGATACCAAGACCGATTTTGTTTCATTGCAAATATAAGACCAAACTTCTTCCTTTTGTGAGCGCTCAAAGATTCCCTTGTTTATCTTGATTTTGACAATCTTACGTTTTGCTAATTGGTCTTTTATTTCTTGAACTATACTCTCGGTAACTCCTGTTTTACCGATTCTTACACTGGGTTGAAAATCCCTGTCCAGAGCCATTTTTTTTACTCCTTCTGGGATCTTACTCATTTTTTCCACCCCTGATATACTTCGGTCCACCGCCGAATCGCCTAACATTGTTACACTTTAGACATGTGATTACTCGTTGACCATCTCTTATTCTAACTCGCGAGGAATCATCGATTAACAACAAATTCTTGCATTTTCTACAAATTCTGAACGAGGTACTTTTAGGCAATCGAAGACGGTTTCTTGAGGAAGTGCTGACTAGATGCTTAACCGCATTTCTTCTAACTATTAGTGGATTAGATACTGAGTTGACAACGTCCGACAGATGATTTTGGGCAGTAATTGCATTATTCCTTCTGTCCTTTTTAGACCTGGAGCGGTTTCTTCTTGCCCCCATGATTTCAACTCACTGTAATGCTGATACTATATCTGATGTAATCGAATCTATTTCACGATCACCATCTATTCTGTATAGAATACCTTTGGATTCATACCAAGAAGAGAGCGGTGAGGTTTGTTCATGGTAGGCATTTAATCTGCTTATCACAGTTGCCTCATTGTCATCTGCTCTTCTGTTGAATTCTGTAGACCCACAATTATCACATTTCCCTGAAAGCATAGTTGGTTTGAAAGAATCATGATATACGGAACTGCACTCATTACAGGTAAATCTACCACATATTCTGTCAACTATTCTTTCGTCAGGAACCTCGATTGCGATTACATGGCTAACATTACAAATTTCAGATAGTGCCTCGGCTTGAGGAATAGTCCTCGGGAATCCGTCAAACATTACTCCATTTGAAGCATCAGGTTCTAACAACCTGTCTTTTATCAGGTCGATAATTACCTCATCAGGTACCAATTTTCCTTCATCCATAAACTGTTTAGCTTTGATTCCAGTTTCTGTTCCCTCAGAAACTGCTGTACGGAGCATATCCCCTGTGCTAACCTGAGGCATACCGGTTATATCCATAATTCGTTGAGCCTGCGTACCCTTTCCAGCACCTGGAGGTCCGAACAATACAATGCTGTCCATAAAGGGGCGTTGATAGTCTTAGATTTCATTGTTGGCCTTGTTGCGAAAGCCATTGATGCCCATAATATTGCCATTGCTCCATTGTCCACCCAGGAGGTAAACCCCCAGGAGGCAGAGGTGGCCCTTGTGCTGGTTGAGGTTGTGAAACAGGTGCAGGTGGCCTTCCTGCTGGCACAACAGATGGTGGACTGCCAGTTGGTATAGCCGAAGGTGGACGACCCTGGGGGGTCATGGCTGGAGCGGGTGCAGGTGGCAAGCTTGGTATTGAAGTTGCAAGTGCTTGGGCAATTTCTTCCGCTGATACTGAACCGCTAGCAAGGGACTCCTTGCCCACGACTGAATCCATAACATCACGCATCCTCTGTCCATCATCGGGTATGATATGAGCATCTGGAGATACCAATTCTTCTCCTGAATAATCCTTAGGAGCTGAGCGTTTCACGCGATATCCTATTACAATCACAATCAGTAATACCGCTCCAATTATTGAATATGCTACTGCTGGAGGTAAGACTCCAAACAAACCACCTTGAGATTTTGTATTCGCAACACTCATGTCGAGTGAAACAGTAGAATTACCGCAGGAAAACAATAGAGTCTCTTTTCCAGCTTCGGTAGATTCTTTCGAGGTAACAGATATTGTAATAGATTCTGATTCACCCGGTCCAAGTCCACTGGTAGATGTTGATGAGAGGTCTAGATTCCAATCATTTGCATCAGTTTCTATTCCAAGTTCAGCGCTTAGTGGAACATTGCCTACGTTAGTAATCACAACATCTTGTGAGGATGAACCTTGTCTTTTCACGCCAAGCAATGGTTTGGTAGATTCATCATATGTGATTTGACATTCAGATGATTCCAATACTCGAACAATGTAATTTTGCGATATTTGTAATGTGTCGTAGCTATTGTCGATTGTTGCATAAATTCCGACCTCAAACGCATTTTCAATCGCAGGCTGATTTACAGGTGGTTTAATTCCTATCTCGAGATTAACTTCCTTCCTCGGTTCAAGATATGTGGGAGGATTTGTGAAACCAATTTCCCAGCCGTCAGGAGCGATTGAATTTGACCAAGCAATACTGATTGGAGAATTACCTGTATTTTCGATTTTCAAAGTCGTGTATGAAAAGTCACCGTTTACATTTACATCTAATTGATTACCGTTATCATTAGTAATCGAGAGGCTTAGTTCATCTCTAACTACCATAGTTGTTTGATTAATAATGAAATTAGAAGGACTTTGGCTGGTCTTTATCGAAAGATGATTCTCATCATTTCGTTCAGCAACAGGGGAAACTAAAACTTCAATTTTTATTGAGGACTGCTGTCCAGGTTGTAGATTTACTCCAACCTCTCTACTTTCAGTTAGTCCATCGTGATGTACTTGCAGAGTCCATGTTGTAAGTTCTGGCGAAACACGGATGTTCAGATCTAATGGTGCATTCCCTGTATTCTGGATTTCCAAAGTCAAATTTAGCCGTTCGGAATTTTCTACATTAACATCTTTAGCTATGGATGAAGGTCCTATTGGGACTCCACGTTGGTCGAAAAGATGAGTTTCAAATGATTCAAGCGCCTTAACAGTTAGCAATACCGTTTCACTGATGTTCAAATTAGGGTCTGCCTCGCTAGTTACATAGCAAGTAATTGAATCGGTGCTACCTGCGAGCGGTGAACCATTATCCACTGTAGGAACATAAAGGCGAACTTGCATTGGTAAATATTCAAGAATATCAAGTGCTTCAAATGAGTACGATGAAGAGTTAGATTGACCTAATTGTACCTGCCACCTATTTTGACTAAAACAGTCCAAATCATATATCGCAGGTGAATTACCCACATTTCTTACAGAAATCGAAAATGATGTGTACCCTCCAGGTTGAGCTTCTAATCCGCTGGTACCTGCTGGTGCAACTTGTGCATCTTTAACTTCTTCAACGACTAATCTTAATCTAATAACATGTTTAACAGATGGATTATTCGAATATTTTACAGTGACATCCATGACAAATGTCCCTGCCATAGCAAACCTTGGTGTTAGACCCGAGAGGTCTGCATCATCATCATTCATTGTTATATTGAGAAATAATTTGTCTCCATCTTCACCCATTGGTGACATCAAAAACGGACCAGATTGGTCTGAGAATTTTGACCAAGTGTCTATTGTTGGAAGTAAAACATCATCTCTTAATGGACTCGGAGATTGTACTTGCGAAATGTGCAAACTTACAGATTGGTTGCCTGTGCCTTCATGTTTCAAGACCACCGGCCAAGTATATCCTTCAGCTTGGGCAGGATTTATAGTTTGATTTACAGAATCACTATTTTCTTGTCCATTTTCATCCAATGCTACCAACCGAACTCCGAGGGCAGAAACCACGATTGTTGTGTCCTTTACGTTGTTATTCACTCCATTAGACTCATCATTAATCTCAACGACGTCGTCATCTACATCAACAGTTAGTCGTAAATCATGGTCACCAGTTGAATTGAATGAATGATAAAGGTTGAATGAATCTATCTGACCAGGGCCCACAGATGATCTGACACCGTCGAACAATGTTGTTCCTTCTGTCAAGTCCTCAAGTTTTACTTTGAATTGTCCCGTATCAGTATTACCTTGGTTTAACCAAGATAATCTTAGAACTATCAAGTCGTTCACAAGAGGAGATTCTGATGATGAATAGATTGACCCATCAAAGACTGTTAAATCGGATTTCATATCAATAGTCGCATCGCCAGTGACTACAAGTGAGAAGGATTGGTCGAGGCCACCCTTATGGGATACCTTCACTTGCCATTTACCGGAATTTAGGGTATTATTTGGATAGAATTTGATTCTTTCAACATTATTCAGTGAATCACTAACCCCGTTTGGTATTGATTCTCCAGAAGCAAAGACATTTCCTTTGAAAACTACACCGCTAGGTGAAATCAATTCAAGGTCAAGGTCATTGACTAACTTCGAGATATTCTGGTCTTCGTTAGCGCTACCTGCAATATCTGTCCAAGCAAGTGTGATGTCTAATCCTGAATTTGGATCCAAGTCAAACTGATAAAGCATTGAAAAACCAGCTGAAATGGTTCTATAATTTTCAAAATAAGTCTGAAGTTGGTCGCCATCATTCATCGGCATTACCGTATTAGATACCGAAATTTGCCCCCATCCTTCGACCCCGTTGGGAATATCTGGAGTTCCCAAATCAAGCGCACCGTTTATGCTTGTAGCCTTCAAAAGAGAGGATGAAGGTGAACTAATTCCTACTTCTTCTCTGATAAATTCCCTTATCAGTGAAATTGAACCTCCTGCAACGGCAGTTGCTTGGCTTGTTCCTGACAATGTCATGTACAATCCGTTACCATTTGCATGAGTGCCACTACCGCAAGAACCTCCTAAAGCAATAGCTGCTTCTTGGGCGCGTCCTGAACAAATCATTACACCTGGGGCCACTAGATCAGGTTTGATTCTTCCATCCTTGGAAAGGCCGTTAGCAGAAAAGTTAGCAACGCTTCCCGAAGGATTTGTTGTAGATGCCCCCACTGAAAGAGCATTTTTCGCAGTAGAAGGCGCCATTACCTTGGATGATTGCTGATTAGCATCATCACCTGCAGTAAAAATAGGCAACATATCAGGATTGTCTTTGACAAATATATCTACAGACCTTGAATCAGGAGTATATTGACCATGATAGCCATTGAGACCCCATGCATTAACAGAAACACGAGAACCTTCCTGCTCTGCATGCTTCAGCATATCGTATATTGAACCCAACCTACCAAATGCTCCGGAAGGGTCGTGTTCGAGAGCATATGCTACTATGTATGCACCGGGGGCTATTCCTTTTCCATCTGAACTACCCGAACCATCGCCAGCTAAAGTGATTGCAACGTGAGTTCCATGTCCTGAATTAGAATCGGCGGGACTCGGGTCGAGCCCGAACTGTGTGTAAACGCCTGCAATTCTTCCAAAGATATCCGGATGGTCTTGGTCAATTCCAGTATCTGTGAATGATATCTTTTCTCCAGAGCCATCCAATCCCAAAGAAGAATTTAGCACTGCGGGGATCCCCACTATAGCACCTGCTACCGCATTAGTAAGGCGCAGGTCAACAGTAGGTTGTGACCATATTATCCGTCCATCTTGAGCGAGATAGTTGATATCAACCTGGCCTTTGATTTCACACAAATGCAAGCCACACCATACTTCATCTGCACCTTTCAATACTAAATCCGAGGCCAAACCGTCTAATGCGTCTTCCTTCAAGTCCGCAGCTGGAATAGCAGCGATATAATTAGTACGAGAATCAATCTCGTTTGAAATTCGCCATCCAGGCATCATTTGACCAGCCCATCTTACTTCCTCTTCATG
>JAYPOA010000070.1:0-1853 GCA_038130705.1 Methanobacteriota archaeon
GATGTACATCGTTCTCTGTTCTCAAATTCTCTTCTGTTGCTGGTATTGTATTCATACTCTCATCTCCTAATTTTTCCTAATCAATTCATGTCTTCGTTAGTTATGCTGTCATCTTCTTTTGACCAAATCATATTTCCACAGCATTGTGCAGGTAACAATCTGTAATTCTCAGTGACTAGTATTATTGTTCCAAACGGGATACTCTCATTACAGCTTGGACAAATTTCTACACAGGTTTGTGCATCACTTATTGCAATCACCTCTTCTTCTTCGAAACCTTTGGTAGGTGTCAAATGCTTTGGAATAGGTAATTTTTGACCTAGTAGCTGAAACTTATCATCTTCGCCATCTCCGTAGTGTAAATTACCCCAAGCGTCAATATTGTCGACTGTCATCAAGGTCATTTTTCTAAAGGTTAGTTTCACTTGCTCAATGGAGTATAATTCATATGGTACGTCATGTAGTTCGACTTCTACTGTGTCGTCAGTTTGTACTAAAAGCGGTCTACCTAGGAAATTATCTACAAAATCTCTCCTTGCCTTGTGTCTGATTCCTTTCCACCATCCTAGCTCGTATTCAATTCCAGCAGAATCGCAGAGTCTTTGGCATACTGCATTTCTAGCCGATCGTATTGCCTTCTCAACTGTAGGTGCTTCTTTCACAATAATCTCATCATCGATCCTAGCGATAATTCTCCAAGTTTTTGCGGCATTTGTAACCATAATTCTCCCTCACCTAATATAATTGCTCAGAAAACTGCTAAGTGTAATAATTTACAGAACAACAACAAAAGAAATATTGGGGAGGGGTGATAAAAACCTCTCTACAGAAGTTGTATTATACTATATCACTGAACTAAGCACATGCCAAGGACCTGGTTGACTGAGCAAGGTTTGTTCAGTGTCCAATCTGGTTGGAGCATGTTATCAGCAAGGGTTCGGCCGTGGTTGTTTGATGATTCAGAAGGTTACAAAAGGATTAGACGTTTACTACTGGACCTAGCTAGGGGCCCTTCAGAGATCTCAAAAGGTCTGCAAGATAATCATAGATTTGGAACTGCTTCAAAAAATGTTGAAAACAACATCTCAATAAGCGGGGGAAACAAGCAAACAGCAGACTTGAATATTGAATTCGATTCAAACAGGCTAGATCCATATCAAGTTGGAATTACGATCCTTTCATCTTACACTAATTACCCGTTGGAGATAATGGCTGAGTTTAATCAAAACTGGAAATTTGTATCACTAGCAGATTGTATCCATGCTTGTATTTTCGAGAGTGGGCTTTTCTCTTCATCAGAAAATTCTGAAAAGAAATTTATGTCAATGATTTTGGAATTTTTGGTGTTCATCAGAGACCACGAAAGCAGCAAAGAAGATCACAAATTGTTAGCAAATAGGATACTCTCATTCTGTTCTATTGCGCGGATATCAGCGCCTAGAACTAGCAATTATGATATTGATGGAATATTGAAAAATTATTTTGGTAGAAAAGGGCGCCTTTTTCACATTTCTCTGAAAGATATCCACAAAGCATCAAAGTACCTAAATTTAGATTGGAAACTGAAATGGGGCTGGAGTATTATCATTACAGTTTGTTTTGAGAAAGCTGTTGACAAAGCGTATTCTGAAACTCAGAAAGTGTTTGGAGGTAATGCTTGGTTGATGTCAAGGACACCAGGAAGGGCACTATTCTTCGAACAATCTAATCTTGTGCAATTAGAGATACATCGAAAGTTCAGTGAAATCTTCAACAAAATCTTTGTTAAAACACTGGAGGATGCATGTGATGCTTCAGATTCAAGAGATTCGGGTAGTATATTCAGAGCATTGACTAAAGCAGAGGCGGATAAG
>JAYPOA010000070.1:1863-8721 GCA_038130705.1 Methanobacteriota archaeon
GGTGGTGCCTGTCCAATGAGTGCTTTAGCAACTCAAAAACACAGCCCAGTCAATAGGAAATATGAACCTTGGGAAGATAATTTAGAGACCATGCCTGTTTGGTGCAAGTCGTTAGGATTTCCAGCGGCGAGAGGGATTAGGAGGTTTAGGCTAATTCAATCACTATGGCAAGACTTGCTTTCTCTGCGAGGTAAAGAGAATGTATTTTCAGTCAGGCCCCAGAAAATTGGAGAGGAAAAAAGGACATTCGTTTATCTAGATTGTATTCAACTTGGGGAGTTATTGTGGGATCGTAGTAATTGGCTACAAAGTTTCGAAAAAGCAAGAATTGTTGCACCCGTAATTGAAGGGGTATTAGCTGCTTTCATAAGCGCATCAGACACATTGTATCCCGAATTTGATTCAGATGAAATGAAATTTGGTCCTAGAGCACTCGGCGGCGATGAGATACATTTGATAATGCCTGGTGGAGAAAAGGAAGTCAAGGATATTTTGGAAAGGTTGCAAAGCAAACTGCTGAAGCATCTTGAGAATTTCGGGCTTATCAGATTTGAACACAACTGGAAAAAACCCAATAAAAAATCGAATGGAAGATTGTACATCAGAGGTAGGCTAAACAAGGAAGATGCGATCAAACCCGTTTGTCCCAGGACTATGTGGTGGGTTGGACTTGTTACCGAAAAAGATGCGATTGATTTCGATAAATCGGTCGAAATGTTCCTTGAAAATATTCCAACTACTAAGGATTTCAAACGGGAAAGATGGGAAAAATCGGATGACTTGTTTCAAAGGATGTAATCAAGCATTCTTCCTACCCATTGAGATTTCAATCTCTTTACCCCATGGTGCGGGTTTTATCCCACCCTCAATTACCCCCCAAATGACTGGGAAATTAGGGTTGTTTTGAGGTGCAGTACCGTAACCATCCGTTAGGTATAGTAATATTTCAGGGGGTTCATTTCCTAATTTGATTAAATCGAATACAGGACGGAAATCTGTTCCTCCCCCTCCTAGGAGCTTGAAATCATCAGGCATGAATGGATTTGAGACATCGTGAATTCTGATATCTTGAATGTCATAATCGCATTGAATCAATTTTAGTTCGTAACCTCCGAACGCGTTTAGAATTGAGAAAACTTCGCTAACAAAAGTCTTCACAATGTCTCCAGTTGTGGAACCACTTGTATCGACGGCGATTACAATTTTCAGTTGTTTCTCTTTTTGTAGTGATGGCAAGTATACCTTCTTGTGTACGTGTCTGCGGTTTGGAGGTAGCCATTTCCTAGTAGAATCAAACATCGGAGTAAGATATTGTCGAAGAATTTCTTGCCATGGTAGTTTTGACGAAAATAAATCATCAAGAAGTCTACCATATTTGTCTAAATTTTCTCCCCGCTCCTTACATTGTTGAGCAGCAGCCATCATTTTTGTCTTCCACTCTTTCCAAACATCGTCACTTCTAGCGGGTGTGAAATCAGAATCAATTTTTGCAGTAATATTACCGTCTCTGTCCTCGGAAATTGTTGACCAACCATCTGTCCCGTCATTTCCGGGCTTCTTGTCTTCTGAAGCTGGTTTTGAGATACTGTGGTCGTCCATACACTCTCCCCGCATCTTAATTTCACCATTCTTAATTTTCTCAAAAACAGTCTCTGCAGACTCACCTCGGTATTCCTCGTACAAGATACATCCTTTTGGTAGTATGAAACAATCTCCCTCTAGCAATGCATTAACCTCATGATCGATTGCATGATTCCACATTACATGGTCCTCAATCCGTCCATGTTCGCGCGTGAAATGTGACAGTCCACAGTGCCAGATCTCGTGTGCAAGTAAAGTTAGTTTTTGCTCGTCAGTTAAGGTAGAGAGGTAGTATGGATTGAAGAAAATCCTACGCCCGTCAGTGCATGCTGTCATACATCGATGGTCCACGACTGGAATCAGTTCTAGGTTCATAGCCAAGGCGCCAATGAATGGCCTCAAACTTACTAATTCCATTCGCGAATCCATCCACTTGGTCAAAGATTCACTCTTTGCAACTTTGTCTTCTTCGCTTGGTTCCGCGAATGAAACTGTTTTTTCCTTTATGCTTGACATAAAATCACCTCATCTAGATTGAGTAATCTTATTTGCAATCTCATCAAACCTAGGGTGTTCATAGATGACATCGATGAAACCTTCTATACTCAACTCAACATCGTGTAGTATCAGTTGTAACCAATCGTTAGGGAATTCAACCATAACATCGAACAAACCGTCAATCAATTGTTCTGGTTTATCGGTCTGCTTTAGATGATAAATCAGTGCGGATGACATTGCAAACCTTTGGTCGGATCTGCCAGGTACCTTTGCTTTGATTTCTCTCCTCAGCATTCTCTCAATGTCCGGAGATTTATCTGCCCATTCGATGAATCCCATGAATTCCATTGCAACACCATTTCCAACCAATCCCTCGATGATAATGTGAAGGATGTCTTTGTCCAGATGGTGTTTTTCTGCTGCATCGATTTCAGTGGAGACTCTTTCCCAACTCCTTGGGCTTGGCCAACCTCTTTCCTTGTTACCTTGCATGGAAAACAGGCGTTGTGGCATGTATCTAATGAAACCAATTACATTTGGATTGATGTCATTTTGTAGCGCCCAGTCAATCCACCCGGTTGAGTTAGCACCTACTTCTATGTGACAGAATCTGTTTGCTAAAGCACTAGACATTGTTCTCGCTACAGCACCATCACTGGTTCTATTTCCAGCCGCAACGATATACCAACCATCAGGAACTTGGTATAATTGACCCAATCTACGGTCTAGAATAAATTCGTAAGCAGCGACCTGCAATGAACTGTCTGCAGCAGTAATCTCATCGAATAGGATGATTCCCTTTTCAGGGGATGTTTCATCACCCTCTCTCGGCCATTCCGATGAAACTATCCAGTCTATACCAGATTTGTCATCCCTCGGAACAGGTAGGCCTCTGATATCAACGGGCTCTCTTTGTGCAAGTCTAACATCAATGAAACCAATGTTGTTCTCCTCACAGAGTTTTCTGATGAATGTTGACTTACCAACTCCGGGCGGCCCCCATATCATCAATGGGGGAACTAAATCCGATTTTTCAGGGGCCTCCCACAGTATGTTTAGTTGATGTTGTAGTAGTTTCTTTGCTTTTGATATGCTAATATTATTCATAGTTCATTCCTCCTTGTTTTTGTATTCTATTCTCCAATTTTTGATGTATGGCCATACCGGCCTGGTTACCTTTCCTGCCTCAAAGGCTTTCTTCCCTAGAAGGGATACAGTGTCTATGGCTCTTGCTTCTTTGAGAGAGATTCCTTCTGAAGATTTGATCTTACGTAGGGCAACCCTCGCCTTTGTTGAGTTGTTTATTTCGATTAATGCAAATAGAATAGCAGCTTTTGTTGATGCATTCACATCTATTTCAAGAATTGTGTTGACCATATTCTCTACTAAGTTAGGGTGAACAGAGCGTGTAAAATCGTAATTCTTAACGAGGAATTGGACGCAAACGCTGTCAGATAAAATCAGCTTATTTGAGAAAATTTCATCAATAAGGTAGACTAGTTTTGCTTCAGCTTTTTCAGGCCTGTTGTTTGACTTGACTGCCATCAAGCTAGAATTGAGTAAATCTCGGATAGACCTGTTCTTATGTGGCGTTCTAGTGGTGTTTACATTACCAAATGGATTGAATGGACTTCTGCTGGTGAGTGTACTTTCTTCTTTTTCCAATCCAATAAATTCGGTACTCAAATCGGTATTTAGCCAAATTTCAAGATCCACGTAATGGAATGGAATTACGGAATCCATAGGTTTGCTCCAACCGTATTGATTCATTTTTGAATGGCTATACCATCTGTTGCGATTGGAGCAAAATATTGAGTTCCTGATTTTGATTATTTCCTGTGGCATTACCCCGCGATAGATCAATGCAGCAGCGATCCTCATGCCAAGATATTGTTCTTTGAAACCAAGTTCACCCTCACACCACTGAGAAAATGCGGCCAATTCTCTACTAGATTTTGAGTTAGATAATAGGTCAAGCAATACTGGGATTTCTACCCCAAATGAGAAATCAACATCCGGGATTCTGTCGAATAACAGACCAGCTCCTGAATCATCATATGGATCAACAATAAACCTAACACCACTCAAATCACTGCAGGTTTTTATGTCATCAAGAGATATTTCAGGGTCTAGATTTGGTAAATCTAGTTGGCCATGAATTTCTTTGTACCATGGCGGGACTTCTTGCCAGTATCCTCCTATTGTCAATGAACGTGATTTTGATGAGATACTGTCAAGTTTCAAGAACTCTCCAAAGCCACTTACATGAGATATTGATTGGCATTCTCTAATTGAACAGTAAACGACTCTTTTCCGGATGTTTATGCTCTGTAAATTCTCAGCATCTTGGATGGTAATTTTTGATATTTCATGAGTCCCTGTGGTCTCAATTCGTTGTAAATTCTTATTTCCAAGGATTGAGACGTTGCAATAGCCATCGGGGATGATAACATTCTCGGCATCCTCTGTATGGAGCATCAAAGCATCCATCTTCCCTCTTGGTTCTTCTGAATCCCTAGTTATGATTGCCCCCCACATTGTTGGTACGCTTGCCTGCATCAGATTGTAATCTATGGCAACGTGCCTATTCAAAGTCAAAAATTGGCCATCGTGATTTATCGAAATTTCTTCAAATATTCCGAAAATTCGGATGGTACTCTTAGGGAATTTATTGAATGAAATCCCAACTCCTGGGCTCTTCACGTGTATTTCTTCGAGTGAAGGGAAGTCTTCTAGAAATAGTGTACCACCGTAAGACAAACCATCGATATGAATAATTCTAGTATCCTTGCCCGAGAATCGAATATTACTGCTGTCAGTAGCAATGTGCTCAACTTCTACTCCGGGGGTACTCAAGTAAAATGTCAAGCTCATTCCACCACCTCATGATTTACATTCCAGTGATGTATAAACCACTCGATTTTTGAAGAAATTGAAGAAGAGTTGTTTAAACAAATCATAGAGTTAACCCCCTTTCTTTGAGGATTGATTTTTGATCATCAGAAAGATGGCGGATACAACGCCCGAATTTCTTTGTCAATCTAGAAGAAATAGTAAAAGTCCAGCCCTCTGATGTCCAATTGCACTCTGGTTTGGAACGCAAAATTTCCTTCATCATGATAGCATTCTTGGTTTGGATATCTCTGTTAGAACAGCCGCATGGCCGGGTGTATACTCGTGTTGGTCTAGGTTGGAAGATATCCCCATTACGTAGGCGTCGCCTGTTATTGTGGCGTGGTTTGTGATGGCTAAGTTTGCGGTTTTGTCTTGACATACGGTTCCCTCTGTATAATATGATAGTCAAGCAGTATTGTAACTGTAAATAATTACAATAAATTCGCAAACGGTATGTTGGCAGATTTGGTAAAATTATGGATATTTCAAGGTCATACTCGGGTTGTTTTGTTATTCAAGTACTGTAATAAAAGTAAATATTTACCACCCTATTGAATTAATACATTGCACCATTTGGTCATAATATGGGAAATGGTGAAGAGGACAATTTCGGTTTGATTTTATTCATGGGTGAAAGAACGGAACACGCACTAACTTCAATCCAGCGCTATTTACCAAGAGTAGTCCATATCGTCACATCAGAAAAATTCGCTACAAAGCATAAACGCAGACTTAATGACTGGTCTAAACATTATACATTTAGACCTGGAGGAGTAAAAGTAATCGAGAATTTATTCGACAAATCTGCTGTAACTTCGATACTAAATCAGGTTATCAGCATAAAGAACGAAGAAGATGAACTACACGATAGTCAGTTGATATGGAGGCTAGGAATAACAGGTGGAACGATGCACATGGCTGCTGCAGGAAGTTATTCTGGACTTGTTTTAGGCATGAAAACATTCTATGTATCTATGCCTCAGGGTGAAGCAAAACCGATGCCTAACAGAGATGTGATTGAGTTACCACAGCTAAATGCCCTCGGACTTGTTATGCACTTACCGTACGAAGTTCTTAGTTATCTGAAACTTGGAAAAGGTGAGGTAAAGGACTTCACGGAAATTATTCCCGAAAACTTGTTCTTGATTCTATGCGACATGGACCTACTTTTCTTTGATGGAGGGTCATGGTTCCTCACAGAAGAGGGTACAGCTACGATCGATCTAGTAAGCGGTACTTCTGTTGTTGCCGAATTGAAGACGGAAAAGTACAGCGATTTGGAAAATAAGTTGAATAAAATCAAGCAAGAGAATCCAGACTCATTCATTGGTTGGGCTTAGAATAGATTATCGTAAGCGATAGGAAGGACATCTATTTTCTCCAAGCCTAAGTTACGCCTTAGTTTCTGGAATCTTCTTTCATAATCCTTGGATGTGGAAATAAAATTTGTTACTAAATACATCCTGGTGCCCTTGACTGGGCTGTGATATCTACTGAATGTCTCTAATTTCCTTGCCTGTTTTAATTTAGGTAAACTCGTCTTTATCTCAACAGTTTCGATACCGTTTGCGTCAACTAAAAATCCATCAAATTCATTTTTTGCACCAGTGCTGAAAATGAGGTTGTAGACCATCTCGTCCACTAGGCCTTTCAAATCAATCGCACTTGTACTCTCTATTATCTCACTTATCTCATCAGGAGCAAGATTAGAGAATTCGTTCCCGAAGAGGTTTGTTAATTCACAAACAACCAAATCTGTTTGTTGTTCTAATTTGTTCATTATTCTCTGTAATCCCAATCTAACCTGTTTATTTTCGCTGCTTTGGTTCCGAATAACATTGGCATAAACCTCTTTTTTTCCAGCGAAATTGATAGATAGTTTTC
>JAYPOA010000071.1:0-7110 GCA_038130705.1 Methanobacteriota archaeon
TTGAAATTACGACCACTGAAAACGCATTGGCGTTCTTGCCACTTATCGATTCTGAAGTAAAAAGAGAAGGTAATGTTCTGACGGATGGACCACGGTCTTGCTGGAGTGTTAGCGATTTAGGTAATTGGGGCTTCGTATTGATGGGTGCAGAATTGGGCGGTGGAAGAGAAACTGCAATGCTAACTGGGGGTGCCGCAGGAATTCCGGCATGGTGGATGGCTTTCGTTTCTCTATCATTATCTGTAATTTCCCTTTTCCTTGCTTATCCCGTGATGTACAAACTATATCACCAAGAAACAGATGACATGTTATCAAGAACGCACATCAAGAAAGTTGTCGTCGACGTATTGAGAAATAACGAGAATCGACTCCGAATTAATATCGACTGGGATTTGTATAAAATCGAGGTAAGAGACTTATCGATAGATATCATGGTTCCTTACTCCAATACGGATGGTACATTTTCCGATACTAACGAAGTTAGGTCGGAAATACTCAAGGACATTTTAGACGAGTTTGCCCTGTTTAGAGTTTACAAACCAGTTCAGTTAACGGTTAGGTCGATAGGTGAAAATCAGGCTATTGATTTCGAAACTGGAGTTGGTGTTGGAAGCGGAATGATTGAAGAAGAAGATTCTGAAGAACAGGATTACACCGCATTTTTCAGAGACTTACATCTACTTTCAAAAGTAGAAGACGATGTTAGAGAATCAGTAAAGGGCTACTTCAGAGCCAACCCCGATTTAATTCTTCAGATGGCTACGGTGACAAGTGAAGACTCGATTATATTCGTAAGAGTAGCATACAAACCGAACCAAAGGTTTGCATTCTTCAGATTTAAAGATTCGAATATCGATATTGAGAAGAATCTGAGAAAATTCATTTCAAGGGAAAATCCGGAACTGGTCGGAGTTCAAGAGCTAATTGTAAAGGGTAGAAATCTTGTTTCAACCCTTGCAGACAGGTCAGGTGCTGGTAGAGTTGAAAAACAGTCTGGCACTTCTAATTCAGAAGATATGCGCGTTGCAGCCGTAGCGAAACAAGACGGTTTAGGTGGAAGAGTTTTACAGACGAAGTTATTTGGGGACATCCTATCTACTGTGGAATATACTGCCAATGAAAAGAGAGAGATGATTAACAAATGGGGATTCTGGGGGCTTATCGTGTTCGTATGGATACCATTTATGGCCTCAGGTGTGCTTGTTGGAGCAATGCTTGGATTACTATCCAGAATGAAATTCATGAGAGTTCTTTGGGCAACATTTGTTGGCGGAGCGATAGCTTCTCTGACTTGGGCATACACTGCTGAAGGTATTGTTACTGTAATGCACAAATACAAATTAGAAGCGGCAATTCCAATAGCAATTATTGCATTTATTGGTATGGCTTTCCTACACATGAGATCCACAAAAATCAGAAGACAGGCTGAACTTTTCGAAGATACTCTTCTGGATTCCTTCCATGCAGATATCAAGGAAAAATATGGAAACCAGTGAGTTGAAACAATGGTTGGAGACCCTGCGGTTTTTGGAATATTGACGGTATCAGACCGTGCATCTACCGGAGAATATGAAGATGAAGGAGGTCCCGCAATTCTTGGATTCTTTGAGGAAGCAATTGCTTCTGAATGGTCCCACCACTACAAAGTAGTGCCTGATGTAGCTGAAGAAATTGAATCCGCTCTGAAGGATTTGGTTGATACGCTTGGATGCGATGTAGTGGTTACAACTGGAGGAACTGGACCTGCGAAAAGAGACATTACTCCTGAGGCTACTGAAGCAGTCTGTGACAGAATAATTCCAGGATTTGGTGAGCGCATGAGATCTATTTCTCTTGAATTTACACCCACAGCAATTCTATCTAGACAAATTGGTGGGATTAGGAAGAGTTCCCTAATCTTCAACCTACCGGGAAGGCCTAAGGCAATCCGAGAAACTCTCGATGAGATATGGAAAGCGGTCCCATATTGTGTAGATTTACTCGAAGGCCCATACATAGATATGAATGATGATATTTGCAATGCATTTAGACCAAAGAGCGCAAGGAGGAGATAATATGAAAGGAAACATTTTGATTACGGGAGCAAATTTAGTTTTACCAAATGGAATAGTAAAGGGTGATTTGAGAATAAGAGACGGAATAATTTCCGAAATTGCTACTGAATCCCAAATCGAACCAAGCGATGATGAATTGGTTTACGACGGGTCGGGTAAACACCTCCTCCCTGGAGGAATTGACCCTCAGGTTCACTTTAGAGAGCCAGGTCAGGAATTCAAGGAGGACCTACAAAGTGGGTCTGCAGCAGCCGCCAGTGGAGGCATAACCAGTTTTCTTGATATGCCAAATAACAAGCCACCAGCAACTACGTTAGAATCTATGTTTGCGAAGATTGAATCAGCAGACAAAAAGTGTATCACAAACTTTTGATTTTTCATAGGAGCATCTCCAGATAACCTTGAGGAATTACAGAATACGGTCGGGAAGCCAGGCGAGGGCATAGCATACCCTGGAATTTGTGGCATCAAGATATTCATGGGGTCTTCTACGGGTGATTTGCTTGTTCATGAAAAAGCGCATTTGCGAAATATTTTCTCGAATACTGCAGGATTAATCGCTGTACACGCAGAAGATGAAAACCGATTGAATGAAAGATTTGAAGATGTTAAGGAGAGAACTGATATTGCTGCTCATGCTGAGTGGCGAGATGATATCACCGCATTGAATGCAACGAAGCTAGCGGTTGAAATGGCGAAAGAAAATCAGCACAGATTGCACGTCTTGCATTTGACAAGTGGAATTGAAGCTGATTATTTGGCTGAATTAAGCGATGATGAAAAATTATTCATCACAACTGAAACACTACCTCAGCATCTGACATTTGACGAGACGGATGTAGAAAAGCATGGTACGAGACTGAAAATGAATCCTCCAATCAGATATGCAAAAGACAGAGAGATTCTTTGGAACAGATTACTAGATGGAACAATCTGCTGTATTGCTACTGACCATGCACCTCATACATTAGATGACAAACAGAAAGGATGGCCTGCTTCATCATCGGGAATGCCCGGAGTCGAGACTTCAATGGCGGTTTTACTTACGCATGCAAAAAATGGCAAGTGTACAATCGAGCAGGTTGCAAAATGGATGAGCACCAACGTTGCAAAAGCATACCAAATGGTCGGAAAGGGTTCTTTGGAAGTCGGATATGATGGTGACATCGTTCTCGTAGATATGGAAAATGAAATTGTTGTCAAAGATGAAAATTCCTGGTCTAAAGTTGGATGGAATCCGTTTCATGGAACACCACTTGTTGGATGGGCTGCCCTTACCGTTGTTTCAGGAGTACCGGTTTTTGAAAGAAATGAAGAAACCGGAGTTAAAGGAAAGACACTTGTTCAGCCTGGCGAAGTTGGTTCACCACTGGTAATGATGCCTTGGAATTGAAAACTAAGTTTTTTTGGTATTTTTTGCGCTAAGTTTTTTACATATAAGGCGATCAAGCACTGAGGATACATATGAGTGAACTTGAAGAAAAACTAGGACCTGGACATCAACAGATCGTTCTCGGACTGCTGATTTTTGCGGCTGGAGCGATTTGGGGAGTATTGATTGCAAACGGTGATGAAACATCACTGAAAGACCTTTACATGTCTGCAGTAGTAATGTTATCTGGAGCTATGGTAACACTACTTGGAATGACTTTTGGCACAGGGCATGAAGAGGACAGAACGAACGATTTACAAGATGCAATAGCAGAACTAACAACGATGTTGTCCAATTTACAAAGCAAAGTTAACTCTGAAGATGAGTAATCAAAGACTATATAATTTCGAATATTTTTCTTCGACATAATTCAGGAATGGTTCCGGACTTGGGGGAGACCCTGTAGCAGACTGAATAAGTTCAGATGGCTCCATAACCGATCCCTTTGAGTGAATGTTCTTCCTTAACCATTCAAGCATTGAACTCCAATTACCTGATGAGATTATGTCATCGATATCTCCTAATTCCCGTTTCATTGCCTCTAATAATTGAGCTGCATACAGATTACCAAGTGTGTAAGTAGGGAAATAGCCAAACGCACCCATCGACCAGTGAATGTCTTGAAGACAACCCATTGAATCGTTTGGAACTTCTATTCCAAACCAATCTTTCATCATATTATTCCACAAATTTGGAATTTCTTCGACTGGTAGATTCTCGTTGAAAATCTTCTTTTCTATTTCATACCTAATCATAATGTGCAAATTATAGGTGATTTCATCTGCTTCAACTCTGATAAAATCAGGCTTGACCTCATTCGCAATCAAGTCGAGTGTTTCATTATCCCAATCTGGACATTCCGGGAACTCCTTCTTGAACCAAGGAAGTGCTACTTTCCAAAATGATGCGGTCCTACCGATTTGGTTTTCCCAAAATCGGCTTTGTGATTCGTGAACACCTAATGAAACTGCGCCACCAGCAGGAGAAAAAGACTGTTCTGATGGTAGACCTTGTTCGTACAAGCCATGACCCGATTCATGCATAACAGCATAAAGGCATGAGAATGGATCTTTCTCGTCAAACCTCGTTGTGAACCTTGTATCTCCCGGCCACAAACCTGCACAGAAAGGGTGGGTTGAGATGTCCATGCGTCCAGCATCGAAATCAAAACCCATCGCTTTGGAGACTTCGTTACAGAATTTTTGTTGCTTTTTCTCAGCAAATATCAACTTTTCAGGTAGTCTTGGAATTTCGACTCCTGATTGCATAATCTTACTTAGCAGCGGCACGAGCCTTTCCTTTAACTCTGAAAACAAGGGGTCGTAATCGCTAACCTTCATTCCAACCTCATATTCATCGAGCAACACATCATATGGTGTATCTTCACATCCCAGATACTCAATTTTTTGTCTCGTTAATGAAATCATCTTTTCTAAATGGGAAGAAAATATTGAGAAATCGCTTTCCTTTCGTGCCTGTTGCCAAGCGATTAACGCCTCGCTTCTTGTTTTGGTAAACTCTGCGACGAATTCAGTTGGTATCTTTACAGCCTCGTCATATTTTCTACGCATTTCTTTGACATTTGCGGCGAGAAAGTTATCCAATTCTTCGTTTTCGAGTTGTGAGATTAACTCACCAAATTTTGGGTCAATTAATTTCTCATGACCTTGACTTGCCAACCATGCTAAGATTTCACCGCGTGCCGCCGCGCCCTTTGCTGGCATTATCGTTTCTTGGTCCCAACCAAGATGACCTTGAATCGCTTGAAATTTATACAAATCATTCACTTGAGTCATGAATTGTGCTTTTGCTTCCATGATTTTCCGGAGATACACCCACTCTTCAACGTTGTTAAAAAAAGCACAAATTGAAGTTGAGGAAATCACTCGGTCTATCATGGCCCCTCCTTTTCGCCGAAAAGATGCGGAGGAAGCCATCGACGACGATTTAGAGATATCAGAAGTTGTTGAGGAGGAGGAGCCCGAGGAATTTTCCGCAACCAATGACGATTCAAATGAAATAAAAATCGAGGACCTATATCAATCAGCTAAACAAGTAACTCATACTTGTATGGACATACGAAGAGGGGAAAATGTTCTAATTGTCTGCGACCCAACAACGGGAGAAATCGGACAAGCATTACACAAGGCTGCTACAGAGAGATCTGAAAGAGTCTTGTTAATAGTGATGCCAAAAGGTAGACATCACGGAGAGGAGCCACCTTCACCTGTTGCTAACTTGATGAGACAACAACAAATTGTAATCGCACCTACAAGATATTCCCTTACTCACACGAGAGCGATTAGGTCTGCCATCAAAGAAGGAGCAAGAGTTGCCACGATGCCCGGACTGACTAACGAGATGTTCATCAACGGTGGAATGACTGCAGATTTCAACGAAGTAAAGAAAAATTTAGCTGGTCTTTCAAGCGTATTGAGAAGGAAAAAGTTGGTACATGTGAAGGATTCAAACGGTACTGATGTTGAATTTGAGATTGTTTGGAAAGAATGGAAACTTAACGATAACGGGATTTGTAACCGGCCACGAATGATTACTAATTTACCTGCAGGAAAGGCATTTGTTATGCCAAAAGAAGGGTCGATGAATGGAACAATTGTAATCGACGGTTCATGGGAATCTACATTGCTTGAAGAGCCACTAGAATTGACAATTGAAAATGGCATTGTCATCGATATTAAGGGAGATTCTACTGCTGCACAAATTAGACAACAATTTGGCGAAGCCGCATCAAGATTGAGATCAAGAGACAGAGAATCGGTATGGACTGTTGCCGAATTTGGTTTCGGAATGAATCCAATGGCAAGACTAACTGGACACGTGCTCGAAGATGAAAAAAGACAAGGCACTTGTTATTTCTCAATTGGTGATAATACAAGCTTAGGAGGAACTGCTGCTGTCGGAATTCATATCCCAGGAGTTATCACAAAACCATCGGTTTGGTTAGATGATTCCCAAATATTGGATGAAGGAAAATTCGTTGCTTGATTAGCGGTTCTGAGTCCCACAAACAGGACAGAACCTCCAACTTAAATCCAGCCCAATTCTACATCCTCTACAGTGGAAACCTGTTCTTAATGTAGGTTGAATTGGTTGCATTTGGTTATTCCACTGTTGCTGCTGTTGTTGCTGATATTGCCACTGTTGCTGCTGTTGTTGCTGTTGTTGCCACTGCTGTTGTTGCTGTTGCTGTTGCCACTGCTGTTGTTGCTGTTGTTGCCACTGCTGTTGTTGCTGTTGGCCTTGTGGTTGTTGAGAAGGTTGTGCTTGGATTCCTGCTCGAATTGGCTTTACAGGCTTTGGTAAAGCCATTTTCTCGGCAACCTCTGGTCGTGATTTTAATTCTTCGAGGGTTACTTGCCCATCTCCATCGACATCTGCCTCAGCATGTAGTTTTGCAGCCTCATCTAAATCGAGACCCGTAGCGTCTGCTACCTCTTGAATAGATAATCCACCACTATTGTCAGAATCTGCGGCTTCAAATGCTTCTTTAAGTTCGTCTTTATCCTCTACCTCCGGTTCAGGTCCAGGTTCAGGTTCTGGCTCTGGTTCGGGTTCAGGCTCCGGTTCGGGTTCAGGCTCCGGTTCGGGTTCAGGCTCCGGTTC
>JAYPOA010000071.1:7210-8439 GCA_038130705.1 Methanobacteriota archaeon
CGGGTTCAGGCTCCGGTTCGGGTTCAGGCTCCGGTTCGGGTTCAGGCTCCGGTTCAGGAGCCATGACGGCAAATGCTCCGGAAAACGCATCTTCTGTCTTTTCGGATTCCTTTCTATTATCCTCCACCTCTTGGACAACCTCAACTGTGGGTAGGGGGATAAATTCTTCAGCTTCAGATGTGTTTGGAAGTGGTACAGATTCTTCTTTTTCTTGTTGTACTGGAGGTGAAACTACCGCTTCAACAACTGGCTCAGGTTTTGGCTCTTTCTTTGGAGGAGAAGGTTGAGTTTCAGCGGATGGAACAGCGATTGATGCTTCAATTTCCTTCGCTTCTGCGTTAGGACTGCTGAGACTGGAGATGGGTGTTACATGTCCGGCTACATCAAATGCGCCTTGGAATTCCTGAGATAATTTCAGTAACCCGTCTTTATTTCCCGATGGGTCTGAGAGAAGGCTTTCGACTTGTTTCAGATACTTTGTAGCCTCCCCATTTCCTCCAGTCTGGTAGGCAACTGCAAACAATTTCATCAATTTCATTGGGTCTGCAATTTCTGCAAGTAATTTAGATTCATCAGCGCTGAATTTGCCTTCATCTAATTCTAACATAAGTTTTTCAGGTAAAGACATAACACCCAAATGACCTGCAACTAAGAAGTAGATTTCTCCTCCTTCACAATTTAGTCTTTGGCTAGCTTCTTCGAAGTCAAAATCTCCGGGTTTCAAGACTAAATCTGAAAGTAGAGTGAAGAATTTTTCGAATGCATCATCCCTTGACATTTCCATCATTTGGTGCAACGCATCAGAGGATTCGAATACGCCAAAATAAGCTGCTGCCTCGTCAACTTCAATGCCCTCAGGCATTGAAACATCGGCACCATCTTCAGACATTTTTTCTCTCCCCTTTCGGCTCCAAATTCTTACAGTTCTTGAGTGTGATGCATGCTCAAACTTACCTCTTAGAGAGTTCTATTATCGCTCGGGATTGAGGTGCTGACCATCCTGTAGTTTGTAATTGCATCAAAATACCTCTTTCAGATTCACCGTCTTTCAAAGCACCTTTTGTCCAACTTATAGCTGCATCTCTGTCTTGGACTTCATCAGGTCCAAACAAATCAGGATCTATTTGTACGGCTTGTTTGCCTATTGCTTTTCTTTTGGATACTTTCTTTCCTCTTGCGGGCCCTCGATGGTCTGGCATCATCGGGCCTGAAGGAGGTCTTCCTGATGG
>JAYPOA010000072.1:0-8366 GCA_038130705.1 Methanobacteriota archaeon
GCAAATTTCTCTTCTGCAGTACCCTTTCCACCTGAGATGATTGCACCAGCATGCCCCATCCTTTTTCCAGGGGGTGCTGTTGCACCTGCGACGAAACCGACGATTGGCTTAGTGCAATTTTCCTTTGCCCAAGCGGCAGCGTCTTGTTCAGCATTCCCACCGATTTCACCGATCATGACGATTGCTTCAGTTTGAGGGTCGTTTTCAAAGGCTTCCAAACATTCAATGAATCCTGTGCCGTTAACTGGGTCTCCACCAATTCCTATGCATGTAGATTGGCCTTCCCCTATTGACATTGTTTGAGCAACTGCTTCATACGTTAAAGTTCCAGATTTGGAAACTATTCCGATTCTCCCTTTAGCGTGAATGTGTCCTGGCATTATGCCAAGTTTGGCGCCACCAGTTTCACCGGGCGTAATTATTCCAGGGCAGTTAGGGCCAATCAGCCTCACATTTGTTCGATTTTTTACATAAGCTGCAGCTTTGACCATATCTAATGTAGGGATTCCTTCAGTAATACATACCACAACTCCTCCGCCCTTAACAGACTGGAAAGCCTCTGCTGCTTCCATGATTGCCTCGCCCGCAAATGGAGGAGGTACGTAAATTACAGTAGCATCAGCACCTGTAGAACTAACGGCGTCTTTCATGCTATCATACACTGGCACTCCAAGAACCTCTTGTCCACCCTTTCCAGGCGTCACTCCGCCAACTAAATTAGTCCCATATTCAACCATTTTACTTGCGTGGAACATACCTTGTTTTCCTGTAATTCCCTGTACGAGAACCTTAGCATCTTCTTCAATCCAAATTGACATCAGTTACCACCTCCGATTAATTCAACAATCTTTTTTGCGCCATCAGCTAAGTCATCAGCAGGATGAATGTTCAAGTCAGAAGCAGCAAGTATTGCCTTGCCTTCATCTACATTTGTCCCTGCAAGTCTGACAACGAGTGGAACATCTAATCCTAAGGATTCTGTAGCACCGATAACTCCTCTTGCGATAATATCACATCGCATGATTCCACCAAAAATGTTGACAAGAATTCCCTTGACATTAGGGTCTTCAAGAATTATAGAAAATGCCGTTTTGACCTGTTCTTCATTTGCTCCACCTCCGACATCGAGGAAGTTTGCAGGCTCTCCGCCATAGAGTTTGATAACGTCCATAGTGGCCATTGCAAGTCCAGCACCGTTTACGAGACAGCCAATATTGCCATCTAACTTGACATAAGATAATCCGGTTTCTTTGGCTCTGATTTCGACTTCTTCTTCTTCGGATAAGTCTCGTAGGTCATCCCAATTCTTATGTCTAAATTCAGCATTTTCATCGAAACTAACTTTGGCATCTAATGCTATAATTTCATCTTCTTCAGTCTTTACAAGAGGGTTTATTTCGACCATTGCACAGTCTTCCTTAACGAATAAATCATACATTTTACCGATCATGACAAAGAACGACTTCAATGCAGCCCCTGATAGTCCAAGTGCTGTGCCTAAGTCTCTCTTTTGGAAACCTAATAGGCCGGCGTTTGGGTCTACTGATACCTTGAATATCTTTTCAGGAGTGTTGTGAGCAACTTCCTCGATGTCCATGCCGCCTTCTGTTGACGCCATGATTAGAACGGATTTGTTGTCTCTGTCAACAAGTAGTGCAAGGTAGTATTCATGCGCGATATTACAACCAGATTCTATGTACAGGTTGTTTACAATTTTGCCTTCATCTCCGGTTTGTATTGTTACTAGTAAATTGCCGAGGATATTTGTTGCATATGTTTCAACTTCTTCCTTAGAGAAGGCGATTTTCACACCACCTTCCATTACTAAATCTCTAGATTCTGGATTGTAAACAGTGCCCTTTCCTCTGCCACCTGCATGGATTTGACTTTTTACTGCTACAACCTTTGTTCCTAGTTTGTCATATGCATTCAGTGCATCTTCAACAGTGGTGCAGTGTACTCCTTCTAAAACCGGAACTCCCGCTGATTTGAATAGCGCTTTCCCTTGATATTCGTGTATATTCACAACCCTCGCCAGTCCTCCCACAGAAAAGACGCCTTTGAATAATCCGATTGAATTAGAATCTAAACGCGATGCGTTCAATAAAGAAGTGGAATTCGCCCTTTACATGCAGGTTGTGGTTTTGGCTGGAGGAATTGGTTCAAGGCTTCGACCTTGGACAAACCATATTCCTAAGCCCCTGCTACCAATGTTAGATTCTACATTATTAGAGAGAGTAATCGAATGTGTACCTTCAGAATTAGTTGATGAAGTCGTAGTTGCTGGTGGATACAAAGTAGACATGATTGAGGATTTTTTCAGAAATGCAGATGTAGATTTTGATGTTAGAATAGTGCATGAAACAGAACCTCTTGGAACCGGAGGGGCGCTAAGTAATTGCAGAGACGTTGTTTCAGGCAGATTTGCATGTTTCAATGGCGATATTGTTTCATCTCTTGATTTTGAGAATATGTTGAGGCAACATGAATCATCGAATGCAAATGGTACTCTTGGATTGTGGGAGGTTGAAGACCCTACCCGATTTGGGATAGTCGGATTAGACGAAAACAACTTCATAACCAGATTCAAGGAAAAGCCCAAGCCTGAGGAAGTATTCTCTAACTTAATCAACGCAGGGTCATATATTCTCGAGGATTGTGTATTTGATATAATGCCAAAAGGTAAACACAGCTTGGAAAGAGATATTTTCCCGCAAATGGCACAGAGAGGTGAATTAACTGGATTTCCATTTCAGGGTTATTTCATAGATGCTGGTACGCCAGAAAGTTGGCATCAAGCCATCAAATGCTGTATTGCGGAGAAGAGATACAAAACTGGATCAGTTGAAAACGGTAGTTGGCACGCAGGAGATATTTCATCCACTTCGAATTCAATGATTGGAAAAGGTTGTACAATCAATGGCGTTGTGACGGAGTCTACCGTTTTGGACAATGTCATTATCGGTGAAGGATCGATAATTAACAAATGTCTGATTGGAAATGGCGCAGTAATTGGAGCAAATTGTAAACTTGATTCAGTAATAGTTGGTTATGGCGCAAATGTAGAATCTGGCCACGTACAAACAAATGGGATTATACAATAGTACTAATCCGCCAAATTAGGTGTGAAATGGTATGACTGAGGCTTTGATAGTTGTAAATTTCAAGACATATGCTACTGCATATGGCGCTCAAGCAGAAATACTTGGAAAGTTGATGGCTGAGGTTAAAACCGACGCTCGGATGGTTGCTGTTGTTAGCGCGTTTGACCTTTCAGCAGTATCTTCTATAGAAGAGCTGGAAGTTTGGAGCCAGCACTTAGATCCTGTTGGAAAAGGCTCCCACACAGGCTGGTTGGAACCGGACGTAGCGATCGAAAGAGGTGCAGTTGGGACAATAATCAATCACGCTGAGCACAAAGTTTCAATTGACCACGTTGCTAATTTGATGGAAATGCTACCTGATGGATTTCCAATATGCGCTTGCGCAGCTGATGTAGAAGAAGCAAGGGCTCTTGCAAAATTAGGTCCAACATTCATCGCAGTTGAGCCTCCAGAACTTATTGGCGGAGATATTTCAGTAACAACCGCAGACCCAGCAATAGTTAGCGATACAGTTGCAGCCGTGAAGGAAGTAAACCCTAGCGTGCGAGTACTTTGTGGAGCAGGTGTCAAAAACGGCCAAGATGTGGCAACTGCGATACAACTTGGTGCAGAAGGTGTCTTGCTTGCAAGTGGCGTCACCAAGGCAGATGACCCTATGTCAGTGCTTCAAGATTTAGTTTCTCAACTTTGAAGATTTGAACATTTCAAGTGCCGCTTGTTCTAGTTTAGCTCTTGTAAGGTCATCTCCTCCGGGACAAGTATCTCTATGTCCACACGTTGTGCAGGTTTTTTCGTTGGATGCAAGAGGTATTTGTGCTAAATCACATGCAGGTCCCAATTTTTCGTGTAGGTTCTGCATTGCCTTGATATCCATTCTGATCAAGTCCATTGAATCCTTATGGAGGTTCTCATTGCCTTGCTTAGTTCTCCATACCCATCTCCCTCTGAACCAATTTAGTTCGTGAATCAAAAATCTTCGAGGATTAGAAGGTAATCCTCTTCTTATTACTGCCCAATGTAACATAGATAAATTATCAATTGAAATCTCTTTACTGGAGGATTGTATGCTAAATCGCATAAGATTCCAAGTGTTGTTTTCCTTCCAAATTAAGTCTGGCGTAATGTGTAAAATGTTTCCCTGGTATTTTGTAGTGTCTAACCTCGAAAATGTATGCCATTCGACAATTTCACCTCTCAAAATCCTTTCAACAACTTGATTTTTTATGAGTGAATGATATCTCAGGCAGGCGATTTCTACAAGTCTGTTTATTTCTGAATTAGGTATCCTGAACTTCAATTTTGTATTTTTGCCGATTCTTTTTTCAATCAAATCGAGAGTTGTATTCTGCTTGTGTCTCTTTCCGATAATATTCATTCTGATTTTTGAAGCAATGTCTCCATCGTCCCACGGGATGTTATTTTTATGAGACTCAAGTCTTTGAATAATAATCGTTCTAATGCTTCGCTGCATCATCCTCCAAGGAGATGACCAGTCAGAAATTCTCTGCAGGCTTCTGTTGAAAGTCTTGTTACTTCTTCTAAATCCATACTTCAAAACCCAAGCACGAGGGCATTGATGTAAGAGTTGTCTACGACTTATTGACCAGACCTTTGGTCTGTTAGTATTCATTACTTGGTTGGCGCTCATTACGTTAAACGATTTTCATCAACGGTTGTAAATGCTTCCTAATTCAGATAATTTACAAGTCTTGATATGCTATACGACGATGGAAACCCATGGGAGTGTTCACTGACCTATTGCAAATAGTCAGTGATGAAATCACAAATTGGCACTATGTCGCATATGACCAATTGAACGAAGGCTTGCTTCCAGATTTCGAATCCAAAACAACTGGGCTAATTTTCATTGAGACAAAATGGAAAGCAAGCAGGCTTCCATACCACAAACAAAAGTTAGCTCTACTGCTATCCAATCAGAGACACTTCGCTTTAGAAATGCAAGCCAAGGGCTACGCAGTGCAGTATATTTTCGATGAAAGACCATATTCAGATATTCTAAATGAACTGATTTCAGATGGCGCAAAAATAACCGCTTGTGAGGCTGCAGAACTAAATTTAAGAGAACAATTTTCCAAAGTTGAACAACTTTGCATAGTTCCTCACACAGGCTGGATAACAACAAAGGAAGATTTCCTCACCTCTCAAGCAGGTAAGAAGACTTGGAAGATGGACCCTTTCTATCGTTTGGTTAGGAAAAAGCATGACATAATGATTGAGGATGGTAAGCCAGTAGGTGGTAAGTGGTCGCTTGACTATGAAAATCGATTACCTTGGGATAGAGCAGTTCCTCTCCCACAACCAATTTTCTTTGAGTGTGACGATATTACAAATGAAGTCATTGAGATGATTGAAAGAGATTTTTCTCATCATCCAGGAAAAATAGATCGCCAAAATCTACCCTCCTCAATCGAGCAAGCAAGAAGTTTGTGGAATTGGGCAAAAGAGAACGTGATGGTTTACTTTGGACCATACGAAGATGCGATGACTACAGAGCACAGAACACTATTTCACACAACTATTTCCTCCCTCCTAAATCTCTCAAGACTGCTTCCTCTCGAGATAGTAAAAGAAGCGGAATATCTCGATATACCACTCAATTCCAAAGAAGGTTTCATCCGACAAATCATTGGATGGAGGGAGTTTGTTAAACACGTTCACGACCTAACAAACGGGTTCGCAGATGATTCGATAACAAGCACTGCAAGACCCGGAGCTGGATGGGAGGGAGAATGGTCAAGACCGAGAAATACCCCTAATGTACTTGCAAATTCAAACCTACTTCCTCCTACCTTTTGGGGTTCAGAATCAGGAATGCTTTGCCTTGATACAGCGGTTTCTGACGTTGTAGAAACTGGATATACGCATCATATACCTCGATTAATGGTTCTAGCAAATATTGGAAATTTGCTCGGAGTAAACCCACGTGAGTTAACAGACTGGTTTTGGGCGATGTTTACAGATGCTTATGATTGGGTAGTTGAGCCTAACGTATTGGCTATGGGAACCTATGCAGTTGGTGGTTTGATGACTACCAAGCCGTATGTTAGTGGTACTCCATACATCAAGAAAATGGGAGATTATTGTGGAGATTGTTCACTTCATTTCAAGAAATCATGTCCGATATCTGACATGTATTGGAATTTCTTAGATGATAATAAACACCTATTCGAGGGAAATATGAGGCTTGCAATGCCCCTTCGAACACTGGCTAAAAAATCATCAGATACTAAGCAGGTATCTTTGGAAGTAACTACTTACGTAAGGGAAACTTTAGCCAAAGGAGAAAGATTAGATCCTTCAATACTTGAATCGATTAAATCCTAAAATTTTATTTCCCTTAGGATTAAACGGACTGCATGAAGAGAACCAGTGCGGTGCTGTTTTCCTTGCTAATGATTGTTTCATCCCTTGCTGGATGCCTTGGAGGAACAAATGGTGCAGATGGAGAGGATGGACAAGACGGGGCTAATGGAATAGATGGCCAAAACGGACAGGATGGTGTCGATGGCCTGAACGGAACCAATGGAATAGATGGCCAAAACGGACAAGATGGTGTCGATGGCCTGAATGGAACCAATGGAGTAGATGGGCAAGATGGAAAGGATGGTAGTGATGCAAGTCGCACCGGTGTAGATTGGTCACATCAAGCATTTAATGGAACTAATATTTCTAGCGGGGAATATCAGTATGCTGATTTGACTGCAACGATTTTTGAGAATTCCAATCTTGACAATACAAACTTTACATTTGCTTTTTCTAGAGGTGTAAGTTTCTACAACTCTTCTTTGTTAAATGCTGAATTTTATCGCTCAGACATGGATATGGCCTCGATAGAGTATGCTAATCTGGATGGATCTGAGTTTTCTGGTTCCTCATTGAGGTTTTCAAGTATTTCTAATTCAGAAATGAACAGCGCTAGTTTGGTAGGTGTGGATTTTTATTGGAGTGCGTTTTCTAATTCAAATGTCAACAATACAGATTTCAGTTATTCAGACTTGACAGGTGCAACATTCACGGAATCACACCTACAAAATTCATCTTTCTCAGGAGCGTTATTGCTTGGTACAAGTTTCAGTAGTAGTGACTTATCCAACTCTGATTTACGAGGAATAGCAGTATTGACTGCATCTTTCAGTAATGCCATCCTTAGAAATATTTCATGGCAAGATTCATCAATTTCAGGAAATATAGGTATAGCATATTCAAACTTGTCTTATGCGAATTTTACTAACAGTTATTTTCGATTTTCGGGGGCAGATAACTTGATTGGTTCTGATTTATCGCACGCTATATTTGTGAATGCTGATTTATCCGAACAGACATTGTCGGGTATCAACATGCAAAATGCAGATTTTAGTGGGGCCGATTTGAGTGGTGCCGACCTTAGTGGTGCTGACCTGAGAGGGGCCAACCTTACGGGGGCGGACCTGAGTGAAGCCAACTTGACCGGAGCCAAACTGGCTGGTGCCGACCTGACTGATGCCGACCTGACATATGCCAACCTGACATATGCTGGCCTAACTGGTGCCAACCTGAGGAATGCCAATCTGATTTATGCTAACCTGACATATGCCAATCTAGGAAATGCCAACCTAAGTAATGCCTATCTGAATCATGCTGAACTCTATAATGCCGACCATAGTGGTGCTGACCTGAGAGGGGCCATCCTTGTGAGGGCGGACCTGAGGTATGCCACCCTGACATATGCCAACCTAAATGGTTCCAACCTGAGGATTGCCAATCTGATGTATGCTGAACTCTTTAGTACCAACCTGACTGGTGCCGACCTGACTGGTGCCGACCTGAGTGGTGCATACCTGACTGAAGCCGACCTGAGTGGTGCCGACCTGACTAGTGCCGACCTGACTGGTGTTTATTGGTGGAATACAATCTGTCCAGACGGAACAAACTCAAATAATAACGGAGGTACTTGTGAAAACAATCTCTGAGTATGACAAATCAATCTTCAAACAGTCCAGATGTAAGGTCGATCGGTGGCTCATGCACAGTATTTTTTGGTTTTGCTGATTGATTTGGGTTCTTCTTCCTCTTAGTAAGTGCAGATTTACCCCTTTCTATTGAGTCGTTTTCGGACTTTGCGAATTCAATCATCCACATATCTGCCCCGCCAATGTATCTATTCCAGGGTACGCTAATCATTACATTACATTCCGGACAAAACCCATTCACGAATTGAACTTGGCATTCTTCACAAACAGATGGTTTCTTGAAAAATCTCTT
>JAYPOA010000073.1:0-4135 GCA_038130705.1 Methanobacteriota archaeon
ACTGCTATGTCCATGTATTATAGTAAATTATGGTAATATTTAACACCATTCTTCTAAGAAGAATATTTGGTTGTAGCAAGGTATTATTCTTGGATTAAGATGTAAATACGCCGATTATGGGGCTCGAACCCATGACCTTGGGATTAACAGTCCCACGCTCCACCAACTAAGCTAAATCGGCATGTTACCCGAAAAGCAATTCCTATATGAGACCATCCATTGAAGAAAAGGAACCATCAAGAAATAATTTCAATGATTCTGCTTTTGTTTTCAGGGACTTTTTCTGAAATAATCACAGCACTACGAATTGATTCAAGAAAATTTTCAGAAATTTCATACTCTGAATCAAATTCCAACAATTTTTCTCCCTTTTCAACAAATTCTCCGATATTCTTAGCCAGTACACATCCAACTCCGTGATTGATATCTTGGGAGGCTCCGGTTCTTCCTGCACCTAATTCACAAAGAACCATACCTATCTCATAAGCATCGATAGAAGACAAGTAGCCCGAAGAACTTGCTAAAATTTGTGTTTTTATCGGGCTTCTTTTCAGAATATCCCATGGCTCTGCGATTAATTTCTCAACCGTGCCTTGTTCAACTCCCTGGCGAATGCACATTGCTTTGAATTCATGCAATGCCTTTCCATTTTGAATGACCTCTCTAATATCATATCCAAGACCGTCTGCTTGTGAGAAAATCAGTTCCATCGTGTCTTTTGGGCCTTCGTTTTTCAAGCATTGAATGCATTCTGCTATTTCGTGGCTGTTACCAAACATATTACCTATAGGATTATCCATTTCAGTGATTTGTGCAGTCACTCTCATGCCTAATGAATTTCCTGTAGCAACCATTGACTTAGCAAGTGCTTTTGCGTCTTCATGGGTTTTCATGAAAGCGGCCTTGCCACATTTAACGTCTAGAACTAATTTTTCCAGCCCTTCTGCAGCCTTTTTTGAGATAATTGATGCCGTTATCAAACCTATCTGAGGTACAGTGCCAGTAATGTCTCGGATTGAATACAAAATCCTGTCTGCTGGAGCTATCTCTTCGGTTTGTCTAGAAATGAAACATGGATTTTCTACCATCTCTTCGAATGTGAGACCCGTGTTGAATCCTGGAATTGCTTCCAACTTGTCGATGGTTCCTCCTGTGTGTGCTAAACCTCTTCCTGCTAACATTGGAACTGTCGCTCCACATGCTCTTAGAGCAGGTGCGAGTATTATGCTCATTTTGTCACCAACACCGCCCGTTGAATGCTTGTCTACTCGATTTTTTTCTTTGGGCATTTTTCTACCGGAATTCAGCATAGCTGCGGTTAGATTTGAGGTCTCTTTTGTTGTTAATCCGTTGATCTGGCACGCCATCAAAAAAGCACCAAGTTGTTCTCTTGGAATGTTATCTATTCTTTCACAAATGAACGTGAAGTCCTCTTTTGATAATTCAATGCCATCCCTTTTCATCTCTAAAATTAACGGCATTGAAAGCATGTTCACACCTAAGATGCCAGTCCGATTTCAACGAGTCTCTGATGGAGATAATCTCCAGCATTGATTGAATCGTATAGTGCTTCTCCACCTGTTAGAGCAATAAATTCAGGAAGGGGTGTGAGGTCAATTTCGTTTCTTGGATGAACAAACATTGGCATTGAATATCTATCGGTTTGAGTATCTGGGGGATTGACTACTCTATGGGTTGTTGACTTGAACAAACCATTAGTCAGATTTTGTAGCATATCACCACTATCTACGATAATGTGGTCATGATTACCCTCAACCTCAATCCATGTTCCATCGTGGTCCATTACTTGTAAGCCGTCAGCAGTAGCTCCGACTAAGAGTGTTATCAGATTGATATCTTCGTGTTTAGCACTTCGAACTGCACCTTCTGGTGCATCATCTCCGAGTGCAGGATAATGAATTACCCTAAGAATTGTATTCCCGTTTTCTGCCATTGAAGGTAACCAATCAGCATCTTTTCCGAGATATATAGATGCAGCTGACAGTAGTTCAAGACTCATTGACTCCATTGCATTGTAGAGTCCATCGATTGATTGCTCAAACTCAGGTGTTTCATTAGGCCAAATATTCTTCGGAAAGTTTTCGTCATCAATAGTTCGCCCGGTTTGCCAAAACTCTTTCAGATCAGGTGCAGGGTTATCTTTAGCATGCTCAACTCCGTAAGGAGTGTAACCTCTCTGTCTTGAGATAGTAGATTGTTCATATTTTGCTTTTGTTTCTTGAGGTAGACTGAAGAATTCTTCGGAAACTTCGTAGGATTTTTTGATTGCTTCAGTGCTAATCCCGTGTCCAGTCAAGGCGAAAAATCCAATGTCTTGCAGAGATTCTCCAAGCGAATTGATGAATTGTTCACGTCTTGCTCCGCCTGCTCTGTAATCAGAAAGGTCGCAAACTGTGAGTGATCTTGTCATTTCAATCACGGGAATTTAGTTTAGCGATTAATTTCAACATCTCGATGTATAACCAAATGAGTGTTATTACTAAACCAAAGGCACCGTACCATTCCATATTTTTTGGAGCACCGTACTTTACTCCGTTTTCGATTACACCGAAATCGAGAATAAGGAATAATGCCGCTACGCCGGTGAATACTACGCTGATTCCTATTCCGATAGCGCCGTTGCTGTGAATGAAGGGAATACTTGCGCCCATGAAACTCAACATGAAGTTGAACATGTAAATCATCATAATCGCAAAACCAACAGAGACAACAGCTAAGGTAAATTTCTCAGTAGGTTGAATAATTCTCATTCTGTAAAGTGATAGCATTGTGATGAAAACTCCGATTGTTCCTGCTAATGCTTGTAGAACAACACCTTCACTACCACCCAAATAGTAATGCTCGACCATAAATGAAAAAGCACCAACAAACAATCCTTCAAGCACCGCATACATGCTCATCAAAACCTGTGGTTGCGATGGGCGTGTTAGCATAATGATTAGGGCGAGTATGAATCCACCTACTCCTCCACCAATAATCATTATTCCACCATATCCCGGATTTTGTAAGCAAAGGGAATATGCGATTAACGCCGTTATTCCCACCAGGCTAAGCAGTGTCAATGTTTTACTGATAGTTCCTTCGATTGACATCGTTTCTGTTCCCATTCCTCCACGGAAATAATTCGGGTTGAGGGCGGGGTTGCTTTGTCTAAACACCATGTGACTCAGACAGCGATAACAGCACTCCTTTGTGAATCTTATGCGGAATTTTCCTCGATTTGTTGTTGATACCACTCAGATAATTGTTCTTCAGTCCAACCTGACTCGAGGTAACGCTCAACTTGGCCGATGTCCCAGCCTGGGAATTTGCTCATATCGATACCACTCTGGCTTTCAACTTCATTTGTACCGTCCAAAACTGGCATTTCATATGACTTCGCATCTTCACCTATTAATTCTACAGCGCCATCCTGAGGTTTAGGATTTCTAAGCAGAACAAATAATGCCCCTCCACAAATTAGGGATCCTAATACTATCAAGATTATCATGAAATTTAAGCCACTGGAATCACTACCGCCTTGAGAATCATCAGCAGATTGTTGTTTATTTTGTTCTTTGGAACATCCTTGTGTGTCAGTGGCAGTTTCAGGTGGAGTGTTCGGGCATTCATCTTCGTCGTCAGGAATCTTGTCTCCATCTGAATCAACACCGTCTACTGGTTGAGTAATTTGTTCAGGAGAACATCCATCGGAATTTACAGTTGCATTTACCGCAGTATTGGGGCAATCATCCTCAGTATCAATCACTCCATCATCGTCTTCATCTTCAATTTCCACCTGAGTTTCGGGCTTGCAACCAAAAATGTCGCTATCCTTTTGCCCATCAAAGTCAGCATCTTCCAAGAAAAGAGCATTGCTTGCTGAAACTCCCTCTGTTTGTGAAGCCCAAATTACTTCATCACCATCTAGGATACAATCTCCATCACTATCGTTTGAATTTGGATCTGAGCCGTATGTGAACTCTCCTACATTGGAAATTCCATCATTATCGTTATCGAAATCACTGTCGTCTGTGGTTCTGTCTAATCCATTTTCTAATTCCCAATAATCTGGAATTCCGTCAATATCTGTATCTGTATAGAAATCGATTCTGTTCCAATCTTCCCAGAATGA
>JAYPOA010000073.1:4146-8230 GCA_038130705.1 Methanobacteriota archaeon
CTCTATTTCTGAGGATTGAATTATCTCCCCAGTTAATGCTGGATACCAGAACAATTTCTCCATCAATAATCATGCCTTTGTTGTGAAGTTTTCTAACTGTGTCATTTTCAGACATTAGTATTGCTTCTACATCCCCTTGCCAACTGTTTAATTCATTCACAGCTTCTCTTATTCCAGGATTATCATTTACGTAGTGTTGATTAATCACCATGCGGATTGTAATACCTCTTTCAGCGGCATCCTCTAAAGATTCGACAAGCGGGTTTGTTTGCCAACCCCAATACCAATCCATTTCGAAATATTGCAATGATAGCAAAATTTCAGATTCAGCGGATTGAATTAATTCTGCAAGACCTTGTACGCAATCATCTGGACAAGTCAATAATTCACCATTTACAGATTCAAGCATAGGTGATTTGATGTTTGTTGGTATGTATTCAATCGGGGCTTCATATGAACCAGATGCTGGTTGTGAGAATGTAGAATCTTCAACGTGTAGTTGGCTCGGATCTTCATCAAAAGTCATTCTTTCGAGAACAATTTGTGCCAAATCAGAACTCTCGATGATAATACCCCAGTCACGATTGCCACGATTATCCGTTGGCATGCTGGAAGATTTCCAATTTCCAGAACCAAACCAAACAACTTCATCGTCAACTACGGTAACCTTGGAGTGTAGATACTGGTATGGTGAGGATGAAGAGGATGAGAATTGTAGGACGTCTACACCAAAATTCTCTAATTCATATGCCATGCCTCTACTCTGAGAAATTTCATTTTGCGACCACCAATTTTCTGGTTCGTGAATTACTACCGTGACATCTACTCCTCTGGTTTGTGCTTGCATTAATGCATAGACGAGGTTTACGTGATGTAGTTGGTAAACATGAACATGTATACTTTCTTGAGCAGAGTTAATCATCGAAATAACGTTGTCTAGACCTGCTTCTGGAGCAATCAAAGGTGTGACGTTTGCGTTGTCAGAGAATGAATTTACTCCACAGAAGTGTGAAGCTCCAGCCACAGACCATCTCATCTCCCAGTCAGAGGATTGGTTTGTGTCAACCAAGTTTCCACACCCATCGCCTCGAAGATAGAGAATTCTGTCTACAGTTGTTACAGGTTCACTAATCGCAGGTCCTAACCATCCTACTAAGTCAGTAGGTCCGTTGCCGTAAACGAAGGTGTCTGCAACAACTCCCAACGGAGAAATCAATTGGATTGTGGAGCCACTGTCAGGGAGCCAAACCGGGAAATCCATGACATCCTCAGCATTTACAATTGTTGACTGTTCCATTGCCTTTACAGAGCTTGCATCAGGACTTACAATAACTGAGTCCCCTGAATCTATGACCAAAGAATTGAATGTGCCATTGAATGATGAGCCACTGGTTGTAGTCTTCGTGACTGTCCATCCGTTCATGACGGCAGTTCGATTTCCAATGTTTGTTATTTCAAAGAATTCATCATTATTTGAAGCACTGGATTCTTGGAACATGAATCTACTGAATATAAGGTCTTCAGGTCCTGCATAAGAAGAAATGTCTGGCTCTTCATATCCGGGGGTTGGCCAAGGCAAAACTTCACCATCAGAGTCCATTGTTTTACAATCTGTGACCGTTGTCCATACTACCGAATCAACGACATTTCCATCTGGATCTTCAAGGGTTATCGAATCTCCAAGACCACTGATAAACCAGTTTGGAGCAGTGATTATTTTTCTGTCTGCAGGCTGGATGAACGTGTTGATGGAATTGTATAGGCGGTCAGACCTTGCATGGATTAAATCTCCGTCTCCAGAAATTAATCTCCACGCATTCAAATCAATCGCTTCGCCTCCGGTATTGTTGACTTCAATCCAATCATCTAATGGCGTTATAGTGTCAGAAGAACAGTGGGCTAGTACCTCGGTGATTTCTATACTAACCTCTCCAGTGTATGGAGAAGTTTGCGGGTTTGGCTGATTAGGGGTCGGATAAGGCGCTTGACTCCAATCATTATTCCAATACCAGAGTGATTCTCCTTCCGTTGTTTCATTGTAAGTAATGGTTGAAACAATTTGATTTGCAGAATTTTTTAGTTCAATTGTATCAGGTGCGGTGTTTTTGAGATAGAAACTCTGTGTTCCATTGATGGCTACAACGAAAATCTCCCCTGGATTGATTATCGTATTATCTTTTTCAGGGAGTTGAATAACATTGATGTTGAAATTTCTTGAACCCGATGAAAAGTACCAATTTGCGATATCTACTGATTGGTTTCCAGTGTTTATCAATTCAACCCATTCTCCATTTGGCCAAACATCAGTGTCGTTTCCTACAGCATCTGGGAAAATTTCATTGAATGCAATATCGCCAATAATCGGTGTTGTTCCTGGTTCAGGAGATCCAGGTGTTGGCCAACTTGCTATAACCCAGGGAAGGTCAGGATTTTGTGACTCAATCAACGAGTTGTTTAGTCCAGGGTCAGAATCCCACCATGCTTTGTATACTATGTTTCCAACAGGGTCTTCAAGCATAAGATGGTTGTACTGATTCCATAGGGTCATCGATTCGGAAAATTGAACGAGTCTTCTGGAATCTGCGGAGATAATTGTTCCAGGTTGAGAATTATTCATAACAAGATTTCCTACGTGAATTTGAGTAAAATTGCCCATTCCGTCTCTAATTTTCCAGTCTGTTAAGTCCCAATCCGTATTACCAGTATTGTGCAGTTCCACCCATTCTCCTTCTGGGTAAGCGAATCCATCTCTTGATGAATTAGCCATTACTTCGGTAATAATTAGGTCAGATGGCGTGTCGACAATATTTGTCCAGAGATTTGGGTTTTCGATACCTGGTGATGGATATGATGATACGAACCAAGAGCCATCTGAGTGTTCTTCTGAGGAGAATCCAGCAACTGTATCGGTCCAAGAAATTTGGTCGGTTGTGGAACCATTTGCAATCAGGAGACGCAAACTCTCTGCTCCGTTATTCAAAACACCCCATGCATTAGATGAATTAACTGCAACAATTCTGTAACCTCCTGCTACAATAATATTCGAATTACCAATTAAGTGAGATTCATTTAGCGGTATAATGTTTCCAGCGTTGTCGACGATAGTCCATCCCGTCATATTAACATCAGAGGTTCCCTCGTTATGCAGTTCAATCCATTCGCCTCCCGGCCATGAAGAATTATCGGCGGAAAAGAATGGATTAGCCATAACTTCATTGAATGATACTCCAGTGTATACAGGTCCTGTCGCTTGACTGTTTACTGATCCAGGTGTTGGAGTATTTGTTGGTATCCAATCGTTCATAGAGTTTGTTGAATCCTCTTCTAAACTAACACCTGATGAGGTTGAATTCCAAGAGGCTTGGTCTTGGAAGTTGCCCGATGCGTCTCTCAATGTAATATAATCAAAAGAATTTGTTAGGTAAAAGTTTCCATACCCGTTTCTTGCGATCACCATGTAATCTCCAGGGCTAATCGTCCATGTTGATGAATTTCCGCTTTGGTAGCCAACTATCGTTGTTGAATTAAACTGTAGAATCTTACCTGCTTTGTTTTCTAATTCCCAATCCAGAACATCAATTGCAGTAGAACCTGAATTATGAACCTCCATCCACTCTCCATTTGGCCATGTCGCATCATCATATCCGTTTGGATTTGGCAAAGCCTCGTTCAAACATATAGTGCCACTACAAGATAGTGCCCTACCTGAAACACTTGCTTCAGTAGTCTCTACCAAGACAGAAACCGATGTCAAAAAAAGGATAATTGTTAGGGACACTGCCTTTACTTTCATAATACCAACATAGTGTCGAATCAGTATAGGGTCTTCATGCTTTCTTCGATAAAATTCAGCAACGAATTACTGAATCTCAATTTTCTGTAAATTTTCTTTATTTATTCAATAAAGGTATGAGTGCATTAGCTGCCTTTTCACAAGCATTTGCCACATCGTCCATTCTCTGAAGTACTCTGTACATGTGCATTGCGGCCAAAGCATTATCGTCGCCAGAAGTGAATACATGAGCTGCAGCTTTTGCTTCTACTTCATCTGCTTCATGCTCTTTCAAGTTAACGTCCTTAATCA
>JAYPOA010000074.1:0-8007 GCA_038130705.1 Methanobacteriota archaeon
CTTTAACCCCAATTCCGAAACCACTCTTATCCTTTCTTCTAATCTTGTTCCCCTCTCAAGATTATTTTTTTCCATCTTCGATAAGTTATCTGAATAATCCTTGAGAGATTTGGCAAAGGCGTCAGTTACTTCATTGAAAGAGTTCACTTTCTCTGAATTTGCCTTAGCGACTGCACCTTCAAATGCTTCTTTTGCTAAAAGGGTGAAACTATCTTTCATCTTTTCCTGATATTCGTTTAATGAATCTTCTCGGACCCTTTCTTTTTCTTCATAGGCAGCAAGTAGAATATTTGATTCCATTTGAGCTTCAATTACCATTGATTTTGCCTTTTGGTTCATCATAAACCAAATAATAAGTGCAGTAATTAAAGAAATTAAAACATAGTATACCAATTCCATAATTTCCCTCATCGGAGACTCATAGTCAGGGGTTATTGAACCCATGCTTTCACAAAATGAATAATTGAAGTAATGCAACCTCTACGGACTGCTATGCGAGTCGAGCAATTGAATGAGGGAATGTGGGCAATGACATATCTCGTAGTTTGTGATAATCACAATAAAGCTACACTAATCGACCCAGTTTGGGACAATTTAGGAGATTACATATCACTCCTTGAAGAACAAAATCTTACTCTTGAATATGCTATGGCGACTCACACTCATGCTGACCACATTACTGGGTGTTTTCAACTTGCAGAGATGACTGGGTGTGAATATGTTATGTGGAACGATACACCTTCACTAGGCATAACGATGTATGTTGATGAAGAATCCACAATAGAAATGGGGGATGTTGAATTTAATTTCCACTTCTCACCGGGTCATACAGGAGATTCGATGATTATCGAATGTGGAAATTACATATTCACTGGAGATTTTTTGTTCACAGGTAGTGGAGGAGTAGGCCGCGATGATTTACCAAGTGGGAGAGTACACATACACTGGCAAGCCCTTGACGTGTTGGAGCGATTTGAAGGTGATGTTTTGGTTTGCACCGGTCATGACCCCCCAGGTACTGAAATGATGAGTCTTGAATGGAATCGAGAAAACAATCCGGTTTTAATGATGAAGTCTTACGAGGAATATGCGAAATGGCAATCGGATACCAGTGAAGGATTGGGTAGTGTTTCTAAAATCAAAACTGCACTACCTGCCAATATTTTTGCGGAAATACCAGAAGAAATCCCTTGGTTAAACTAAAGTGGATTGTCAGGTTTTCTCACTATATCTTCATGAGCTGAGGGCAAATTATCCAAATCAGTGAACGAAAAATTCTCGTTTATCGTGTCGGCAATAACCGACCTTTCAGCCATGGTGGACCTAACATTGAGTTGAATTCTGCCTCTATTTCTAGTTAAATCATAGGAATGCGGATTTAGTTCATCAATTACTTGTTGCTCGAATTCTTTCCTTACATTTTTACCATTCCAACGATTGTATCCCCACTGAAAGGTTACACCAACCGCAGTGGCACAATAAAGAACCAATAGGACGGTAAGAGCGAAGAGTTGAGTATTTCCTCCATCTCTTGCTTCAGTCATCAAGTCTCTTCCTAAAAGGAAGAGTAATCCAACTCCTATTACCGGAGTAAGTAACGAGTCTATCCAATCAGAAACAGGAATAATTCTCCCTCTGGCAGGGTCAACAATGATCAGATTAGATTCCAAAGCGGTGGTTATTATTCCCACAACTCCAAGTAGCAATATGTAAAAGATACCTGCGATCAAAAATTCATAGAACAACGAATCTAAACGAAGAATCCAGTGTATGATTAGCCATGAGAATAGACCTATAAAGACGACTCTTGGAACGTTATGGAAATGTACCGCTAGGTTAGATGCATCAAGAACTTTTGAGTCACCACTGCAATGATTATATCCAGCATCTGGGATGTGGATAATTTGCTTTCCTCCCCACGTTTCAAGTAATGAAATTCCTTTGATCAAAAGTTTCCTTCGAATCAGAATAATTTCCATCAAGAATAATACCGGTATCCCTAAAATGATTATTGGAAGGGAAACGATTGCAATGAATGGTAAAATGAAAATCATTGGAATAAGTAAGAAATGAGCTAAGGACAGTGGATAAAGCATGTCAGTTTCGTTTAACTTTGCCCTACTGGGTCTAATTCCTAAGCGTCTTGCTTCGTCATCTAAAAGTTCTCTAAATTGTTCAATTTGCATTCCGGCATCAAGTATTTTTTGAACGGTTGACCTATACGTTCTTTCGGCTGGTCCTATTCCTAAAATCGTTGTATTGTAAATTAATTTCGCAGGTAGTGCAAGTAACAGAGGCAGGGCGAGAATTCCGACAGCAATCAGAATTTCTCTGAAGTCAATTTCTGATGCCACAGAACAATGGGAGCGCTCACTATTCAAGAATGTTCATGGATTAGGTTCGCTCGGAACCCGTTTAATGGCAAGAATAGCTGTTACCGATGGGATGGCTCCAGAAGCAGTTTCAGTCTTGACTAAAGCTGGACACGAAGTTATTGAAGAATATATAGAAGAAAAAGAATTATTGGAAGGTGCACTTTCAAATTTCGATGCGATTATTGTTCGTAGCGCAACAAAACTGAATTCGGAAATTATTTCAAAAAGTAAAGGCTTGAAATTCATAGGTCGAGCAGGAGTTGGAGTTGACAACATCGATTTAGAAGCAGCAGGTAAATCTGGTATCATGGTAGTTAATGCACCTAATGCATCAACTCAATCTGTTGTTGAGTTAACCATTGGACATCTTCTGGCATCCCTTAGGCACATACCTAAGTCAGATCGGAGTCTCAGAAGTGGGAAATGGGAAAAGAGTGCAATGAAAGGGACTGAATTGAACGGTAAAAATCTGGGGTTGATTGGTTTTGGTAGAATTGCACAAGGCGTGGCTAATGTAGCCCAGAACTTGGGAATGGAAATACACACCTATGACCCCTATCTGCCACCTAAGGTAGCTAAGGCAAAAGGAGCTTATTTACACAAGGAAATAGATAGTTTGTTCAAAACTTGTACTCATATTTCGGTACATTGCAACCTAACCAAAGAAACAAAGCATTTGGTTAATTCAAAAAGAATGAAATTGATGCCTGGTAAAAAATCAGGAATAGTATGCGGAAATCATATTGTGAATTGTGCACGAGGAGGGATTATTGACGAGGAAGCACTTCTTGAAGCATTAGATGATGGCACAATAGCAAGTGCAGCTCTCGACGTTTTTGAGACAGAACCTTTGCCTGTTGGATATAAGCTGTTGGAGCACCCTAATTTTCATGGTACACCTCACATTGGTGCTGCAACATTAGAAGCACAACAGAGAGTTGGTATAGATATAGCAAATGCTATTTTAGAATGTATCAATGGCAACATACCTTCTACACTGGTGAACAAGAATTATTTTGAATGAAATTAATTCAATAACCTCCGCCTTTGCAACATTCTCATGGCATCAAGGATTATCATCCATTGCGACCTTGATGCGTTTTTTGCAGCTGTTGAAACGCTTCACCATAATTTAGACCCTGATATACCATTAATATTAGGTTCTGACCCAAAAAATGGTGCAGGTCGCGGGATTGTGTCAACCTGTAATTATGCAGCACGAAAATATGGAATTCGTTCAGCTATGCCAATAAGTGAAGCGTGGCGAAGGTGCCCAGGTCCACCGCATGGGATTGGAAATTACATGAAATCTAGTAGAGGATTGTATTCCAGGGCCAGCAGAAAAGTAATGCAAATTTTAGCAAAATATGCGGATAAATTTGAACAAGCAAGTATTGATGAAGCCTACCTCGATGTTACGGACCTGTGTAACAATATCTGGGATACCGCATTAGCGCTTGCAAAGGATTTACAAAAGGAAATCTTTGACAAAGTAGGTCTTTCATCGTCTTTTGGAATTGGTTCTACTCGAATTGTTGCGAAAATGGGAAGTGAAGAAAATAAACCAAAAGGAATACATAGAACATTACCTGATGAAATTTCAAATTTTTTCTACAATAGACCAGTTAGAGAAATTCCAGGAATTGGGCCAAAAACTTCGACAATATTGGCCGAATGGGGAGTAAATACAATGAGTGAGGCATATGAACAGGGAGAGATAGTACTTTCAAGATTCACATCAGAACGATTCGCTAAATGGATAATCAGTGTCTATGAAGGTGAATCAACTGATGAGGTAAGCCCGATCAGGAGTCGTAAATCTATTGGCAAGGAACACACTTTTGAAACTGACATTTCTGACTATGAAATAGTACTCAAACAACTAGTTTTGTTGGTTGAAAAGGTATTGCAGAGGTCTCAAGAAATGGGTATAGCAGGAAGATTGTGTGAAGTGAAAATTCGATACACAGGATTTGAAACACATACATTTGGATACTCGATACCAGTTGCTATGGATGACGAGCAAGTTTTCACAAGACTTGCTGGGAGTATATTTGCTAAGTCTGTAGAACTAGAACGTAAAATTAGACTGATAGGTTTCAGATTAGGAAACTTAGAAGTCTCAAAAAACCGACAATCTACTTTAGAATTAGAATGATTATTCCAATTTGTGCATCTGAGTTAGTATTTGCCTAAATTCGCTTAGATTAGGAGGTATTTCTATTCCTGAAATTGGCGCATTGAGAGGGAGCCCTCCTTCTTTTTTGGTCCTCCAAGTATTGCCATTGAAATCTTCAATTGCTTGAGTTAGTTTGGTTAAACCTTCATCAGATTCTAATATTGTCGGGAAATCTCTCACGTCAACAGAACTGACCTCGTATAGAGTTGAGGATATGTGATGTGTGAAAAATGGGCAAACCGGAGAGAAAGCAGACATGAAATCTCTTACGATTCTGTGAATTGTCCAGGCCGCATTTGTATCTCCATCATAGAGTCTTGACTTTGACATTTCCAGCCAATGACTTGGAAGAATGCCCGTGCCAAATGTTTTCAGAGATTGGGTTGCAGTGTAGATATCTAAACCAGACCAAGCTGTGTATACTTTTTCCAAAGTATTAGAGAACTCAGATAAAATCCACCTATCTTCTACTGGAAGATTATCAGGGATTGTTTCAAGATCAGTTGGAGGTTCAAATTGGCTTGCGAATCTTGCGACGTTGAATAGTTTCGTTAGTACTCCAAAATATTTTGATTCAATTTCCTCAGGATTTATTTGAAAATCATCTCCAACTTGAGCATCACACGCCTTCCAAAGTCTAAAACATTCAGAACCGATTTTGTTGGCTCGTAATTGTACACTTTTCTCAAGCCCCTTAATTTTCCAGGAACCAGTTCTCCCCCCTGCTCCACATTCAAGAACGCTGTCAGCGTCTATACCGTTGCCTAAGGATTTGGACATTTTTCGCCCCCAAGGGTCCATGCCCAAACCATCAATCCATACGTGTTTAAATCCTGGTTTGTCAAGTAATAACGCACTTTTTAGCAAAGTGTAATACAACCAAGTTCTAACTATTTCTTTCCCTTGAGGACGAATGGCAGTGGGGAAAGATTTCTCAAAATTCTCATTATCATTCAAGTACCCAGAAACAAATAAATTCGAATTACTACTATCCATCCACGTGTCGAAAACTTTCTCTTCACCAATGATGTCTTTTAGTGAATCTTTCATATCTCCATAAGTTCCTAACACTTCTCTCGTATCTCTATCTAAAACTTCACTTCCTGCGGGTGGATCTTCCTTCCATGGTTGAACATATACACCCTTTGGAGCACAAATTATCTTCTTGCCATCATCTGCATACCAAATAGGGATTTCTGTATGATACCACCTTCTTCTGCTTATTGGCCAGTCGATAGATATGTTTTCCATCCAATCCAACAAAAATTGCTTATTTCTTGGCGGATGGAATTCAATTTCCTTTGATAGTTCTCTAATCCTGTCCTGAATGTGTGTTTGCCTAACATACCATTCTTTCAATAAAATTATCTCCACTGGATTTTTCCCTCTTTCTGATACTGGAACTTCTTGTTCTTTCTCTACAATTTGGTGAATTTTGTTTTTGTCATCTAAATACTGTATTACTTGTTTTCTTGCATCAGCGACTTTGAGTCCTGAAAACTCTCCTGCGATTTCCGTCATACAGCCATCCAAATCTATTGCCTGAAATGGTGTCAGGCCGAGTTCTCTGAAAATAGATACGTCATTTTGGTCACCAAATGAACATACCATCAAAATTCCTGAACCGAATTCACTCTTGACTGAAGGATGTGTTGAAATCTCAACGATCTGAGTTCTTCCATCAACTGGTATTGGTAACACCGCTTTTTTCCCGATTAGGTGTTTGTATCTATCATCATCCGGGTGAACAACAACGATACCACAAGCACAAATCAATTCGGGTCGTGTTGTTGAAATTATTAATTCTTCACCTTCTTCGGTTTGCCACTTAACATCAACTAATTTTGTCATTCTTGTTAAACGCTCAACCTCAGCATCAGCGATAGTAGTGCCCTCTACAGGATCATAGATATTTGGTCGCAAATCTTCAACAATTGAACCCTGTTTGAATAGTTCAGTGAAGATGTGTTGAGTTACTACTCTGTAATCGGGTGAATCGGTTAGATATTCATTATCGAAATCCATCGAGAGACCTACTCTTTTTGCGGTATTCCTCATGGATTGTGTAAACTCCTCAATTGTATCTTCACACATTTTTAGGAATTCTTCTCTCTCAAATGTTTTCATTTTTTTACCCGTATTTTTTTCAACGGTGAATTCTACATTGATACCATTTCTATCTACACCCCATGGGAATTTGACTTCTTTTCCAAGAAGTCGCTGAGATCTTGCGATTACATCAATCATACTGTACTGTGCTACAGCACCAATGTGCCAAGTTCCGCTTGGGTAAGGTGGAGGTGTGTCAATGACAAATATCTCCTTTTCAGAGTTAGAATCGAATCCATACCTCTCTGCATAAAGTTTGGAATCTGAGTAGTGTTCTTGCTGAATTTTCTTTTCAAGGTCAATTGACCAACGCTTATCATTAAGTCTTGGAGAAGGCATTTGTCTCACCGGCCCTGCGTGCGTTATCCTCGCAGGTCCGTCCGGCCGTCGATGCACTCCCACTTCAACTAATTGGATAAGAAAATCTTACAAAATAAGGATATGCTTTCATATGTTCTTGTACGACCCCCAAGCGAGGGGAGTTAATGAGCGACGATAATTCATCGCCTGGAAAACAAAAAGTACCCCTTCAAAATAGGCTTTCTCGTATAGTTGGTCATGGGCAAGAAAAGTTGTCCTCAAGGGTAAAGGAATGGGATGCTAGGAAAACCTTGGATGCTGTTTTAGATGCACCGAAATCCATTCAACGGGAATGGCAAAAACATGGCGCAACAGGAATCCTCACAAAATTTCCAATTTTTGTTGTCGTAATGTGCTTAATGGCTACATCATTCTTCGTTTATCATTCAGGTTTCCTTGATGGCACGTCACTTAAACCTGGAGATGAACCATCACTCGTTGTAAATGGTGACTTAGAAGTTTACCTTCCAGATGGTTCACCTGTGAAGGAAACTATCAGTGAAGTTGAGCAGAATTGGTCGACGAATGTTATGATTATCTATGTTGATTCCTCCGAGAAAAGCATAGACGATAGACGGATTTTAATTGAAATGTCGTATGTCGAGAGCAAAATTAATCCGCTTCTATCCGATCCATCCGATGACGTTATTTACGCACTTTCATTATCAACTGTGATTAAAGAAGTAAACTCCAGTCCCCCCCGACTCAGAGATGCTATCATAAATCAAACAGCTGAAGAATTATGTCCTCCAGATGACGATAGTTGCATCGCGGGAGAAGTTGCAAAAATTTTGATTGATGTCGCAGAAAATTCAGATGCATTCTTGGGAGAGTATGAAATTCCCTCACAAGATACAATCAACTTAATCGTCGAGCAAATGTATGAGGAAAACGAGACTACAGAAGAAAAGGAACCTTCCGCAGGACTTGACAAACTTGCGAGAGATACAGACGGCGACGGGACATTAGACAAAGCCGTGATTA
>JAYPOA010000075.1:0-7978 GCA_038130705.1 Methanobacteriota archaeon
ATGTGGGCCAACTAAGTAGAACAATTCATGACCAAATTAGAGTCAAGAAGGTAGTCGCATTCAAGCCTATGTGGTGGTTGTCTGCAATGAACAATAATCGTAACGATTTGACAGGGAATATATTAGCATACGAAGCCATTCATGGAGCAGGTGCCGCTGTTGTTGTTTTAGATCCTGAATCAAACGGTACGGGGGATAAAGAGTATGATGAAGACGATGTTGAATTCTATTCAGGAGATAGGGATGTTTTAGATTCTGAAAAAGAAGAATTGGAGGACACAAACTTGGGTCCTGAACTTTACGACCCTGTTAATTCTGAAAATTCAGTTAATACTGAAAAAGCACCAAAACCAGTTGGTGCTTATCCTCATGCAAGACGAGAAGGAGATTTGATCTATCTTTCTGGAGTTGGGCCAAGGCAACCTGGAGATAATTCAATTCCAGGAGGTCCGATAAAAGATACAAATGGTAATCCGTTAAATTATGACATCAAGGCACAAACACATGCCGTTATTGACAACATTTCGAGGATATTGGAAGAAGCGGGTTCGTCAATTAATAACGTAATTGATGTAACATCATTTTTAGTAGATATGGATAGAGATTTCGCAGGATATAATGAGGTTTGGGCTGAAACCTTGGGTAAGGTCGGACCTACAAGGACTACTTTGGCAATTAGTGCACTACCGACCCCAATAGCAGTTGAAATGAAGGTCATTGCGAAGATTTAGGTCTATAACAACCGTTTATTGCTGAATTCCTACGGAATAAATAACTAGGAACAACCATTCCCGTGGAATGTTGGTCTTAATCCGGTAATTTTCGGGGGAATTTTTGATGGATTTAAGAAAAACTGCCTCTCAACTTTCGAAGGGTGAAATAAAATCTGTTGTCAAAGAAGTCAAGACAAAAATTGAACGTTCTCTTGACCTTATAGGTTTAGTAATAATATCCCTCGCTGCAATGATAGGTTCTGGTTTGTTCGTTCTTCCATCTTTCGCCGCAGATATTATGGGGCCTGGAATATGGTTGGCATTTCTTTTTGCAGGGGCTGTCGTTCTTCCTGGTGCGTATTCTAAATCCGAATTGGGTTCCGCAATGCCTTCAAGCGGTGGTTCATACCTGTATCTAGAAAGAACATTTGGGCCTCTTATCGGAACCATAAGCGGATTGGGACTTTGGGCATCATTTTTGTTAAAATCGGCCTTTGCGCTTATTGGATTTACTGCATATCTATACGCAGTAACAACTTATTTTGGAACATCCGTTGACACAATGATAGTATCGATGGCCGCTTTGGTTATCATCACCGTTCTGAACATATTCGGAATTAAGAAAATAAAGAAGGTACAAGCTCCCATTCTGATTATCACGACAGCCGTTTTAATCTTAATTTGTATAGTCCAATTATTCGATTCATCTGCAGATTATTCCATTCCTTGGGATGGGGCAATAAATACGGTAAAGAACGACCCGGTCCTCTTGGGTGAAGCCGCAGCTTTAGTCATAATTGCTTATGCGGGAATTATCAAGGTAGGTGCTATTGGAGGAGAGGTCAAAGATCCACAGAGAAATCTACCGCTCGGTATAATCATATCACTGGTTGCAGCAATAATTCTCTACTGTTTTGTCACTTTTGTGATGATGGCATCAATCCCTGGAGAATGGTGGTTAACTTCAGAAGGTAAACCTCGCGAGGATACAGTCTATGCGTTTGTAGACGCTGTAGCAGGAACAAAAATTGGAATCTTCATAGCTCTGCTTGCTTTCCTAACAATGATTTCTGGAGCCCTAGCCGGTGTCCTCGCATCATCGAGATTTTTGTTTGCAATGAGCAGAGACAATCTCCTTCCTCAAGCCTTGGAGGACGTTAATGCAAAATTCGAAACACCTCACTGGTCAATAATTTTGACTGGTGTCACTATGGCCGCTTGTATACTACTACTGCCGGTAAAAGATGTTGCAAAACTTGCATCAGGATTCCAGATAATGATATTCATATTAGTTAACGTCAGCGTAATTATTCTCAGACGGGCGAGTTTTGCTCATGGATGGTATAAACCAGAATACAAATCACCACTATATCCGTATCTGCAAATTTGGGGTATAGTTTCTGGAACCTATCTTGTTTATCTGATGGGGAGCAAAGCGGTTCTTGGAGCTTTAGGCGCTTTGATGATAGGAGTTGTGACGTATTATGCATATGGAGTGAAGCACGGTAAAGTTCGTACAACACCCTTTGAGACATTCATGCAAATGATTGCAGAATCAGACCCATCTGAAAAGAAAATCAGGCAAGCCGCTTTCCATGCTGCAGACCTTGGTGGGAAAAATCATCTCACCCTGAAAGAATTTATATCATCAATGAAAGCGCTCAATTTTAATTTTACTAATGACGAATACAGAGTTATTTTCCACACTGCTGACAAAGAGGAGAATGGATTCATTGATATTGACCAGTTTTTGTTGTCGTTTGATAAAGAGGAAGAATGATTCACGAATGCTTAGTCCAACTTCCATCTTCACCTACAATCCAAGATGATAATTCTCCAGTGGAGTCAACATACCACCCCGTCTTTCCTTGTTCGGTTCCAGGCGCCGCTTGCATTACTCCGGTTTTCTTCGCTTCAGCTGCCAGCTTACTACGAATATCTTCAGGTGAATCCTCTGTATTTTGAGTATCATCGGACTCTTCAGGTTGCTCTTTTGTTTCAACAATCTCTCCTTCAACTTCCGCAACTTCATCGGTTTCTTCGAAGTATTCCTCATCATCCCAATAATTTTCTTTTTGTTGTTGAGGCCTTATTCTTTTGACAAGAATCATCATGATTGCTATGAACAAAATTACAATGATAGAGACCATGGTTAGTGCTGTATTTGTACTGCCTAAACCTCCTCCAAACAGAACTGCTCCTACGTCAAAAAATCTCTGGGCGACCAAATCATTCCAGTAAATATTACAAGATTGGGATTGGCCTGCTTGATCGATTTTTAGGATATATGTGTCTCCTGAAACATGCGTCGCACTACCTGATGTACACTGAATTGTAACCTCAGAGTCGGGAACAGGAACTATGTTTCCTGCTTGGTCAAGGGCATAAATTCGTAAAATTATTTCATCACCTTCATCGGGTGTTTCAGGTGGTAATTCTGCAATCAACCTTACCGGTTCTCCGTAACTTACGTTAACAGTAATGTCATCTGTAGCGGTACCACTTGATATCCGAAGATTCCAAGAACCTTCTATTCCTCCTTTAATAAGCCAATATCCAATACCTGTAGATGAAGTGGAAAATGTACCTGCAGGATCATCAAAGTCGAAGGATACCTCATCAGCAAGGGCTTGGTTTCCATTAACGTCGAGAGTAAAAATTTCAATCTCTACAGTCTTTCCACTTTCGATATTTATTGTTTCATTGTAATTCGAAAAAATTTGACGTGCGACACCAGGAATAACTTCAACCTCGGTAATAGCAAAAATGCCTTGTGAAGTTGCTCTTATCTCATGAATCCCTAATTTTTCAGGAGCCCATTTGTCTCCCGCTAACCTGATTTGCATTGTCATATCTTGTTGCTCTATTGTCCATTCAACCAATACTCCAGTTATTTCATTACCATATTCATCTTCAAAAATTGGTTTCATTAATAGCACCTCATCAGAGGCGACTTGAGTTCCACTCTCAGGTAAAACAATTCTCGCCAATTCTCCAGATATGATCTCCATGTCTTTTTGAATTTCAAATACCTGTTGGGTTTCATTGTCAAACCAAGTGGCTGAAACCGAATAACTTCCAATAGGCCCCGGCCGTAATTCTTGCCAGGTGCCATGGTCTACGAAATTTATCGTCGAGGAAATTTCCCAAGCTCCATCGATGGGTTTTGAATTTCCAGCTGCGTCGAAAACTGATAGTGATGCTATAATTAATTCACCAGATTTGAATATAGGTTCCGAGAATAATATGTCGATGTTTTTTGCAAATCCTTGACTAACAGATACAGACAAAGTTGCAGAATAACCTTGGTCAGATACACCAATTATCCAGTTCCCTATTTCAGAAGGTGTCCATTGTACGCTTTGTCCAACCTTGGCCAAAGTCCCCGACGGAGTTGTCCAGTTTGATAGTGGTAAATCTATTTCTCCAGAATTACCAAAAATATCTGTTCGAATTGCGGAGAGATTCACTGCAGATCCAGCCCTAATTTCACTTGATCCGATCTCTATGTCAAGTCCTGTGGCTTGTGCGGGCAGGACTCTTATCTTACCATAGCCAATGGCTCCAAAACTATTGTTTACCGATATATTCCACAATCCTGGTGCTGTTGCAAAGTATAATCCAGTATTCGATATACTTCCATTTTCTACTTCAAAGGTTAGTTTTCCTACCTCAGACAACTTTACTTCATTTCCATATGTGTCGATTGCTGATATGTTGATATGAATGGAAGAACCACTTTGTACCGTTAATCCGATAGGAATTTGAAACTGAGAAGCATTTCCTGGTTGAACATTGAATATTACCTGTTCTTCGATTTCTTGGTACATGATTCTTAGTGTGGCATTACCTACCTTGTCGGGAGTCCAAGTTTTGTTAGCAAAATCGATTTCTCCATTTTGGCAACGATATACCAAATCAAAATCAAGCGGATTCCCTCCCCTGTCTATCAACGTCGCATTCAAATTTACAGTTTCATTTATCCTAACATCAAGAGTTGTGAAACTCGTTTGAATTGCATATGGCCATCCTTCTGTAACAGAGACATGCGTGCTTGTATTAATCGAACCCACAGATGCTGTGATGGTTACATTTCCAACAAATGAAGGCGTGAAAAAACCACTTGCATCGATCATTCCTGAACTTGTGCTCCAATTGATTTGCTCGTCGATTGAGTTTCCTGATGAGTCTAAAACAATCGCAGAAAACTGTATGCCTTGGTCAGCACTAATGCTCGACGGATGTTCATTTATCGCGATACTATCTGCACTAGCAGAACCGTTTGGCATCGTAACTGGTATTATCAACAAAATCATCAGGATGGTTGAGTATCTATTTTGCACTCTCATCCATCCATCGATTAGTTTCAACCACTTTCATAGTTTCAGTCAGCCCATTCTACCCAATCGCTTGAACCAGGTTCCTGGTAGTACCAATTGCCGTCCTGGTCTTCTGCCCAAGCAGTACCGTCATCGTCCATGCGCAAATCGGACATCCAATCCTCTCTTTCCGGTTCTACAGGGGTTGGCGGTGGTCCCGAAGGGCCCCCAGGGCCTGGTCCTGATGGGCCGGGTCCGATTGGACCTGAGGCTTGCGGAGAATCACCGTCTTCATCTTCGTAATAATCCTCATCATCGTCGTCATCATAGTCACTCTCGCCTGAACGTAGAACCATTACTATGACTACAAGGAGTACAATCACAATTAGTATTGCTAGTACGCCACCGGCGTAATACAATGTTCCCCCTGCCTCAAAGAATCCCATGAATGTTCCATCAACGGTAATCTTACCTGATTCTTCCTTGTTGTGAACTGAGATTGTCACCGTTTGTTCGCCTTCATCAAGAGTTGTTATGGTCCAATTTCCAGTTTGTCCTTCTCTCTCTGCAGTCATTCTTCCTGTTAACTTCACTACAGTTTCAGGTGGTACTGGGATTTGATTATCCCATCCATCGAAGGTTATGACTTCGATTCTGAAAGATTCCAACTGAGGAACATTTGTCTGTAGTACAGTTAGATTGATGACTGCAACTGTTTGGTGCGCTGATACCGTAACTGTCCACTCATTTTGGGCACCACTTGAAGAGCGATAATTGAATGTGTGAACTCCAGCGGTTGTGGCACTGAAATTGTAATTTCCGGCTGTGCCAGAGATGGTTGACTGAGGCACAGGTTTGCCATTTTGCGTCCATATGACGCTCTCTAAGAACTGATTTCCATCCATATCTGTACCAGTGATTGTCAATTCGTATACATCGCCAGCTTTTGCTGTATCTGCAATGACGTCGATTTCAACGGTTGCAGCATCTCCATGGTCAACGCTAATGTCTACTCTTTCTGAGATATTGTATCCATTTTCAGATATAGCCCATGCTGTAATTACCCATTCTCCAGCAGTAGATGCTTCCCACAGACCACCGTTTCCGATAATTATTGAGGTAATGTTCTGTGGTTCAGTTAGTGTGTCATCATCATTTTTCCAAAGAGTGTAAGTGATAATCGAAGGATCGATTATGTTTCCATCACCATCGGATAATTGAGGAATAAACGTAAGGTCATCATCTGCATCGATAATCTGGGTTAGACTCGAAGGAGAGAGTAATTCTACTTTGATAAGTTCTCCATGGCTTACTTCTATTGTAACATTAGCTTCCAGGGTTATATTTTCGTCTGTGTAGGTAGCGATTACCTTGTAAGCGGATTCTGAAGAGAAGACTGGTGAGAATCGCGTTGTACTTCCATATGTCAAATCCATCAGTACTGATTGGTCATTGTACATCTCATGTGCAACTGTCCAAGCTACATTTACAGTCCACCTATTTTCATCATAGTCTCTTGCTTTTACTTTGATAGTTAACTCTTCATCCGCAGTCATGTAGATTGGAAGTCCGTTGTAATCCTCTGAATCGATAACCAAAATTAGTTCCGTTATCGCTCCTTCTGTAACTTGAATCTGAACGGTCGTACTCATTCCAGCATAGCTTGCTGTAATTGATTTAGTACCTCTACTCTGAGCGTGCCATTCTGCAGGTACTCCAGTGTAAATTGTTCCATCACTAACCGACCAGTTTGATGCAGGCAGTTCAACAGGTAGTCTGTTACCCATCACGTCAATTCTTGTCGTGTTCAGGTAAACGATATCATCAGCAGTAACTGAGGTTGAAGATGCTATAACTTCCAATGACGCCATTGCTCCATGTTGAACAATGATCGGTACTGAGTGTGTTATGCCCTTTGTTGATTGCATTGTGATATTGTATGTTCCTACAGTAGTTGCAAAGTAAGTTCCGTTGGATTCAGTGAAGACTCCACCTCCGGCGGTCCACGTTATTCCTCCACCGTCAGCCAGGTCCAGAACATTTCCATATTGGTCATGTAGTGTCCATTGTAGTGTACAGGTAGTCCCTGCTTTGATAATTGATTCACAACCAGTTGTCATGTAGTATACTGGCTCACCACCTGTTACGGTAACGATGACATTGTTTGATTGGCCCATCCATCCTACGACAATGGTCTTCACTCCAGTAGCATAGGGATAGAAGGTTGGTCCGGTCATTGATCCATTATCTGGGGTGTAGGAAATTGTCTCACCTGGAACAATATTTCCATGCTGGTCTTCTACATGAGCAGAAATCTCGAACGATTCATCAGCGGTTATTGTAGCACTGGTTTGGTTGACAACAAGAAGGACTGGCGCACCAGGTGTTACTGTTATTGTAGTGGAGCCACAAATAACTCCGAAACATGCTTCAATAGTGTGGCTACCAATTGTTTCTGGTGTGAAGTATCCAGTCGAATTTATCGCACCGTTACTTGTTGACCATACTACATCTCCAGCGATATTTACCCCTAATGCATCCTGAAGGATGTGAGAGAATTGAACCCCTGTATCAGCGTCAGTTGTCTGGGCTACAGGTGAAATCAAAACGTTGTCAACATCAGTATAATTCAGAGAAATAGTCGGTTTCAATGACTGGTTTGATTCGCTGGAATAGAATTTCACGAAAGATGGATTGCCTCCGAAGTTAGAGCCAATCAATACCCAGCCGTGGTCTCCGTTCATCATCATAGAGTCATATCCAATCTCTAAGTGAATAGATGTCTGTCCAGGTCCGATATATGTCGTCGAAATTGGAGTAGCATCATATTCAACACCTGCTGCCATTCCTCCTGTTGACCAAGCAACACCGCTGGAAGAACTGTTCCATGTGGAACTGGACTGTCTCCAAGCATTGGTCAATAATCTGTGAACATTCAGATTAAAT
>JAYPOA010000076.1:0-7832 GCA_038130705.1 Methanobacteriota archaeon
TTATCTGTATCAGCCCAAGAGAGACGGTGTGAATTATTTCTTGATCATTTGAGGGTTTTCTGTTCAGTCCCTTGCGAGACTATGGGTTTAATTTGTTCGTTGAATGACCAGACAAGTCCCAATCGGCTTAAACGTATAAAGAAGACTTGAGAATTGGGTATATGTCCGTAAACGGAAACAAAACAATCGCATACATCCGAGTATCATCCCAAAGACAAGTAGACGAAGGAAACAGCCTTGAAGCGCAGAAACGGAGAATCATCCAACTCGCTCAATTCAAAGGTCTTTCAATCGCACCCGAGGATTTTCTGATTGAGAAAGGAGTCAGTGCAGGTATCCCATTGTGGGAACGACCCATGGGGCGTGTATTGAGGCGTAAATTGCTTTCAGGTGAATACTCAAACCTCATAGCTATGAAATTGGATAGACTGTTCAGAATAACAACAGACATGCTCCTGACGGTGCAAGAAGTTGAGGATATGGGGGTTCGCCTACTGATTGCAGATTTGGGCGGTGAGGCCATCGATACATCAACGAGCACAGGCAGATTCATGCTCACCATCTTTGGTGGAATTGCAGAAATGGAGCGAGGCCTCATCTCTGAAAGAACACAAGAGGGGATGGCTCAACTTAAAGCACAAAACAAACGATTCACTGAATCTATCTTTGGTTGGGATGTGGATGTGAATGGAATGCTCATACCGAATTGGTATGAACAAGACCTCATCGATTGGATGGGTTGGCAAATTGAAGTCAATGGTATGTCCGCAGCTGCTGTTGCACGTAGCCTCAATTCAAGAGGCATCACAGGAAAGCGTGGAGGTCAATGGCAAGGACAGTCTGTGAAGCGAACTATCAGCCATACATTTCATGAAAATCGAGCAGGCTTTTCTCACCCGAGTCAATGGGGAACAATGCCTTGGCATAGGTAGAAATTCAAAATAGTGTTTTTTGACCTTCTGGAAGTTTATCATCATAGCTGAAATTGGTGGAGCCATGCAATGGGAATCCACCATTTACAGATATGAGTTCATCAAGTTCATCGGACAGTTTGGTTGTTTGTTCTATAACACTCATCATTTTTCTGTAATGAAGCACATCTTGATTTGATAATTTCTGTCCTTTACGATCTTTTAGCCATTTGTGACATATACGGTAACTACCAATATGGTAGTTATACAGATTCTTACCCACTCCATCAAAATATTGCGTTTCATTGATGTATAATCGATTACCTTTGTGTGACTTTTCAGACATAACTCCTACGACATTGTTACCCTCTCCTTTTAGAGTAACTTGTGACAATGGTTCCGTATTTTTCATTAGTTGTGTTGTAGCCAATACTCTACCTTTTTTTGATATTTTAGAAAATAAATCGTAATCACTTGTGAAAGGTATTTTAGGGAAATCTATCGCAATGAATTCACTATATCGCTTCCTATACTGATTACTATTCAAAATCGAGTATATGTAGTAAAATAGATCTTCAGGGTCCACACCTCTAGACAAATGACTGTCAATCGAGTTCAAGAAATTGGATTTAAAGTTGTATTTTCTACTTTCAATGGCTTTATTTTTCAAGTCATAAACATACAACGGGAACAGAGGAGCAGTATTTCCGGGCCTAGTTGCAATATACCCAAATTCCATTATTTTTTCAGTAATCAAAACATCTCTCCAGGGAGCACCTCTGACTGAACGAGAAACTGCAAATCCTATATTTGGCATTAGCATTTGTTTCATTACTTTAGGCCTCGGTCGGCAATGTATTCCATTACTATTTCCAGTATAGTAGGTATATTTTGAATCGAAAGGCCTGTAAGAAATTTGTACATAATTTTCCGCTAATAGTCTTGTTTTCCTAACATCATTCTGAGCCCAGTGTACTTTCCAGTCTTGTACATCCTTTCTAAGATTATACTTTACTCTAGCTTTTTCCACAGGAAGTTGAACAAATTCACTCATTGTTTTTGTTATCTCTTCTAATGTCCACTTTAACGTAAACTTGTCTCTTCCTGTTGCAATCCCTGCCGAATGCAATGGCATTATTTCTGTTAACTTTATTCCGCATTCATATTCATTGGATAGCTCCTCATCAACCGGGGTGAATAAGTAGAAATCACCGCCAGGAGTAATTTTTGATAATTTATCTGGATTGGAGATAATCGAGTATAACTGGTCATACTTGCTATTCCTTAATCCCCAAACATCGCAATGTCTAATCTCAAAATTTTCATCATTCTGAATTTTTGAAAAAATACCAATACCAACTCCTGTTCGAATGTCGAAGACATTTTCATCCTTGGAACCGTTGGGTGTCTTTTCTTTCTTGTTTGCAGATCCATGAAGATCAATAACTGAAATCGATGAAAATGTGTGCATTAGTGAAGTTCTCATTCCACGAAATGTAGGGTTATCGAAATAACCATTATTGGTAATCATCCCAACAACACCGAATTTTGATTCTGATATAAGATTTTGACTCATCCTTAGAAATTTTACATAATCATCGTTTATCCATTTGACATTCTTTTCTGCCAACGGTTTGCCCTTGAAAGAAAAATAATCATGAGAACCATTCGAGAGATTGCTTCTCATTAAATCATGAATCCACTTGCTGTTATTCATAGATTCTCCAGAATAAGGTGGGTTACCTATAATCACAGTAATTGGAGTTCTTGATTTTACAGAATTGGCGGACTTTGACTCCTTAGATATAAAGCCAGGAAGCCAATCAGCAATAGGCTTGGGTTCTGTTAGAGAATTTGTTAAGAATATGTTTAACCTTGTATCCGACTTGAAAGAATACCCTGTTTCACGCAATTTTAAACCGATTTTTAAGTGGGCGATTGCATACGGAGCCATCATCAATTCGAATCCAAAGATTCTAGTGAGCAACTTACTTTCAACATAATCATTCCATAACTCATTTATCTCACTTGAAGATGCACCATCATCTTTCCAATGCTTCGTCATCGTTTCGTGAATTAAATCTATTGCTGATTCAATGAATGTTCCAGTTCCTGTCGCAGGATCTAAAATAATCACTTTTGGCCATTCGACGCCATCAATGAAATGTGTTGAGGAGTCTGCAATACCAAGCTTAAGTCCATGTTCGTTTTTCAGACACTCATGAACCGATTTTACAATGAACTCTACAACTGGTTTTGGAGTATAAAATACACCTCGTTCAGCTCTTCTTTTTGAGTCGTATTTAGACAGGAACGTCTCATAAAAGTGTATCACAGGGTCCTCCTTGCCGCCTTTGAATTGGTTGCCAAAATCCTCCAATATTACGTCTATCTGAGCATTATTTAGCATTGATGTTAATTCTTCTAATGCAAGGTCATCAAAATCCAAATCTGTCGGTTCATCACCTGATAAATTAGACAATTCGTAGAATAATTCTTTCAAAAATGGGTTTGTTGATGGGATTGATTCAGCAAGGGTTTCAATCCCAATTAATTGTGACCCTGATGCTCTTGCTGAAAACAAGCCATAAGTGATTGTTTGGGCAACCATATCAGCAAAACTATCAATATCCAGATCATCAATAAGAGCCTCTTTAAATGATTCTAGTAGACTATGAACAGGACCACTTTCCGGTTCAATGTGAAAAATTTCCGGAATATTATGCTGGATAATCAATGCATACTTGGCGAGTGCATTTGCTAAATCAGAGGAGCTCTTAATGACCTCTCTATGACCTACAGGGAATGCTTTGCTCCACAATTTCCTCCAAGAATCGATGTCATTCTCATTATCTGGCCATTTAAGATTTGACTTTAATTTCAGTTTGGCGGCCTTTATCTCATTCTCAGGTTGTGAATCTTCCCATCTCGCTCCGATCATTAATTTCGGTAGACCCTTTTCTTGTTCCTTGAAATGAGCAAAATATCTTGTTGTATTTTCTGGCTCGTCGAGTGAACAGACGAACATCAAATCTTCAAGATCCCATTGTTGAAGGTTCGAAGTGTCCGCTGATGCACGTTTTTTCTTTACTAAACCACGCAATAATTTCCTCAGCAAAGTTATGGATAATTTGGATGTCCCTTTTACGGCTAAGAAGAATACACCCCATGGCTGATTTGTTGTTAGAGGTCTTAATTCATAAATTTCAACAGATTCTACCGAGACCTCATCGTTTAGTCCAAGTTCAGAATTGTTTACTGGCCAAGCACTCCTGTCGATTTGATCTTCGTCTAATGGCCAACCGCAATCTTCTGCCAAAAACTGGATTAAATTTCGAACATCATTGTCCATACTTCTCTCACCCCAAACTCATCCAACACTGCAAAACTGGGTCATGGCCTATCGGGATTTTCATGTCCCTGACAATAGTACTGAAAATATGATTTTCGATTTTCCTGCGGGCATTGCTTAGATCATCTTCGCCAATGTTCATGATACGTTCCTCGTCTGGTAAACATTCGATTTTCTGATTGATGTCTAACATATCCTCGATTCCCTCAATGACTTTTTGTTCTGCAAAGTCATATAGGAACCAGCGGCTTTCACCGTCTTCCAAAGTCCAAACTTCATCATCTCCTGCCTCCCCATCAATGAGGCGCTTTCCATGAATTGAGTAGCAGAAGAAGGCGAAGCGGCCGTCTTGTCGCTTTCCACTGACGGTTCTTGTTGGCATGTTCTGCCATTTCACTCTGTGCTCGGGGTATTCTCGACAAATATCTTGATACTTCAATCGCAATTCTTCTTCGACTGTTCTTTTGCCGAGGTACATCTCGTTAAAATCGCTCAAATCAGGCAGTTCTTGGTCTTCTGTTAGTCCATATCCTCCTTCGATTCCAAGAATTTTAGCGATGTTGAAGTATTTTCCAGTTACTCTTTGAAACAATCCAAGTAATGAGTCAAGTTGGTTAGGCGGTAAGAAGTTCCAATAGGCGATGTTTTTTCTTTCTGGTTCACAATCTGGATGGTCTGCAATCATTTTCGCTTCATTTTCAAGATTCAGTCTTCGATCAATACGCCCGATTCTCTGCATCAATCGTACAGGATTCCAATGGATATCATAATTGATCAGTCGAAGGGAATCTTGTAGATTCAATCCTTCGGCTAGGACGTCTGTCGATATCAAAATCTGGATTTCTTCCTTCTTTTCTTCTTTGAGGCTTTCCGAGGTTTTACCATTGTAATATGGTGAGAAACGTCGCACAATACCAGTTCTATTCTCTGATGTTTTACTATCGATCTCAACGATAACCCTATCCGGCATTCGTTTCTTGAGTTCTGTTTCAATGTAGCGAGCTGTTGTCATGAACTCCGAGAAAATGATTACTTTCCCATTGCTTGTCATTTGGTCTGAATTTAGAATTTTGACCAATTCAACAATCTTGTTATCGCTCTCAGGGGTAATGCCGTCCATTTTTGATAAGAACAGTACGATTTGATCGATGTCATCGAAGGCGTCTTTTACAATTCCCTTGATATCAAATTCACCTTCTTCTGACCAATCTTTCAAATTCCCCTCTGGTATATCATGAAGGTAATCCTCATCTTCGTCTTCATTCTCTATGTTTGGATTCAGCTGTCTTGCTTGTTGTACATACGTTTCGTTTTTCTTCAGCCATTCAGCAAGTTTTCCTTCGTAGCCCGGAATTTCTCCATAGAGCTCTAACCATTTGAGATTCTTCAGAAGAAGATTATGACAAGAAACCTTGAACGATTCAAAAGAACTCTCGAACCGTTTCAAGAAACCAACGCGAATTAGTCGAGCAATAGCCGCTAGACGCCCCTTGTTCATTTGATAATCATGGTCATCTTCATCTTTTTCGACCAATAGGTGCTCGTATGGATAGTAGATTGAAAGTTTGAACAAAGGATCTTTCTTTGCAAAGGCTTTGTTGAACTCATCAAGTAAGTCTCCATAAACTGCTTCTAGGTCATAGTATGCTCCTTTGGGCTTCGGTGGATTCGGGAAAACGATGTCTCTATCTGCGTTTTTCATGCTTTCTCTTACAAAATTACGACTCCTTTGAACAATCAGGCTTTTTACGATTCTATCGTTTTTCAGTCGCTGATCTGCTTCTTCTTTGGTTGTCAAATCATCCTCTGGCTCATCATCTGCATCCTCATCGTCCAAAATTAACTTATTCAGATCTCTTTTCATTCTCATGAAATGACCCTTCAGGTTGTGTATTCCAATACTGGCAAAGTGTGCCTCATTTTCATTTGTGAAAAGCGAAATCATCCTGTACAAATCAGAAATACCGTTGTTTATTGGAGTAGCAGTGAGGAAATACACTTGCTTCCTTCGAGTTCCATCATTAATGAGTTCATGCAGAATTTTGTATCGAGAGGTTCGGTTTCTGAAATGATGTGCTTCATCAATTACGATAGCATCAAAGTAATTTTTGATAAATTCCTTCCTGTCATCGTCTAAGCCGTTCAAATCAGTGTGTTTCATTGCGGTTATGTTGCCAAGGTTTCCCCCATACAAGTGGCCAAGTTTTGTAGTTAATTCGTCATCCCAAACGGCCTCATGAACTGATTTAGGTGAAAGAAGGAGAACGCGTTTTCTATCGTATCCAGCTAACTTCTCCAGTAGCATCAACCCAACGTATGTCTTGCCTAAACCGACGCCGTCACAGAGAAACGCTCCGCCCCAAGTACTTGCAATTTTCAACAGATTTTGATACCCGTCTTTCTGATACTTGTCAAGGCGCCACCACATTTGGGAGAATTCCTTGTCACCCTCAGCAATATCTTGATCATCTTCGTGCCAAGCGTCGATTGTAGCATCCCTCCCTCTGAAGTACTCCTCCAATGACCTACCATAGACTAAGAATGGTTCATACTCTCTTGCATGTCGTTCAATGGTTTGGAACACTTCCTCGCTAACATCCTCACCCTGCTCCCAGAATTCCTCAAACCAATTTCGAAGTTGAGAAACTTGTGCTTGAGGGTCAATCCTAACATTCATCTCGATGTTTTTCGAGATTCCAGGTATCGTAAAATTACTCGACCCGACCAGAGCAAATGATGCATCCAATCCAAGTTCCTTGCGGGGATGTGTGATGTACAACTTAGCATGGAATTTGTGCTTGGTATAAACTCTGATTTCGATCTTGCCCGAGCGAATTGCCTCCATGATTGCAGGGACGCCTCTCATGAAATGGTTCTCGTCTTTTTCTTTGTCAAATGATTCATCTAATTTGGAATTAATCGCATTCAGGATTGTGGATTTCGTTGACTTTGAGGTTTCATCACCCATCAAAATACGAATCTTGTCAAGTTTCTGCCATTGACCGTCCATTCGTCGTAGTGCGCCAATCTCAAAATAACCAGTGGCAATATCAAACGTCTCCGAAAAATTACACCAGCGGCCAAGATATTCCTCTACCTTTTCGGTTCCTTCCTCGGCACGATTGTCTATGATGAATACGGGACCATTGTCTGCCATGTAATCCGATGAAAGTCGACACTACATAAGATGATTTACGATTCATTAGACCCTCTGGATACCCACGCGTGAGATGTATGTCTTGACGGTACCGTCTGATGATACCCATTGCAAACCCCTTGATTGGGTAAAAGCGAATCACTGTTCCCAAATAAGTCTCGTTAGACTTTATTTTAGAGAAGCTCAGTGTCCTTCGAAACTTGGAACTCTCTTCTCTACGTATGCTGCGATTCCTTCCTTAGCATCACTGCTATTGAACAGAGCAGCCTGAAGTTCACGCTCAAGCGCCAAGTGGTACTCGAATGGAATCTCAGGTCCAGTTTGGCAGGATCTCTTAATATTACCAACAGCCTTTACAGCCTTGTTAGGTAGTGTGAATTGGCTTGCCCAATCTAAGACGTCTCTTCTGAAG
>JAYPOA010000077.1:0-7759 GCA_038130705.1 Methanobacteriota archaeon
GCTGAAGGTCAAGAAAACGAGAATCATCGATACCATTGATGCTGTGACCCATACAGCAAGATGAGGTCGGATGAGGAGAAAGTGTCGTTCCATGTCCAATTTTCCGTCCTCTGAGGCTTCTGGAGAAAGCAATTCCATGAGGATGTAAAAACAACCCGCGAGCAAGGTCAGCGCAAGCGTGGTAAATGGGGAGATTTGCACCGTCGGATTTTCGTACGCTAAATTCCACTTGTAGAAAGCGTGCCAAGACAAAGAGATGATGGCAATGAGGAGGAGAATCCACGTCGTGAGCATCCAATGAAATTTCGGCTTAGCTTCACCCTCCAAAACGGCCCTTTCTTCCACGATTGTTCCAAGTGAGATGAACAAACGGGACATCCCGATACCCGTGATGAGCACATAGGAAACGGTGAGGTACTCGAAGTTGTCCATGCACAACCGAAGGCGTTGATTTCTTAATGGTTTGAGGTAAAGACCCGCAAAAATCCATGAAGTGGTTTGCATCTGCCGACATATCATTCCCATGAAATCGTAAGGGTTCTCTCAAACCCCTCAAGACATTATGGAGGAGTACAATGGGTGTTCAGTCCCCCAGTACTGAGCCTACCCTTTGCACAAGCTATTTTCAGTAATAACCAAATCATTCGTCAGGGATGAAACAATCATCGTCTATCTCATGTAATTGACCTGAAATCAACAGGTGGTCAATCGCTTCATCACATTCTTCAATGCTAACTCCATTGTCAATCATCGACTCATAAATCTCAGATAAGTCGACCCAGTTTGCCCCTTTGCCGATTTTTTCCTGAACAAGAATTAGGACCATTTGAGCTGTTACCGCAAGGAGTGGGTCATCACATTCATCGTTTGGAAATAGGTTGGTAAAAGCACCAGCGGGATGTGGCTCTTCATAATTTGAATCATCTATTCTTTCGCTAATGTGTTTGAAAGGAGCAGGTATGTCGAAACAATCGAACAGATTTGTCTGTCCCTTGGGGATTTCTCTAATGTCTAACGGGTTCATGTTGTTTGAGATATGTTCAAGTCGATACAACCTTTGCTCAAGTTGTAATTTTTCTCTCTCAATATCAGATTTAATTAATTCCAAATCTTCTTTTGCTTTTTGCTCTAACCAATCAAGAATACTGAAATTAGGGTCAATCGATAACATCGTATCGATTAATGTTTGAACACTAGATGGCATTTGCTCAATCTCGACTTTATTTTCACGATTGTCCTTAGACTCATCTGCCATGCTTATACTCCTAGTTTTGGCACTCCATAAAGGTACACACAGTTATCCAACGTACATTTCATTTGGAATAATAGACAACTGCTATGATAATTCCCAAAAAACCGACTCCACTGGACAGAGCCCCTAACAGTTAGCGAAATTTCTCAAGGGGCGGATTCATTTAGGGGGGGCTCTTCGAATGCTGTATGAGCGACCACCGCATCGCAATCTTGCCTGGCGACGGAACTGGCAGAGAAGTAGCAGTCGAGGCGATGCGGATACTCGAAACTATCGAATCGAATACAAATTATGGATTTGAGAAAGTAGTGATTCCTTGCGGAGGGAAACATTACCAAGAGACCGGAGAAGAATGGGCAGAAGGCTCGTTTGAATTCTGTAGGGATGAGGCTGATGCGATTTTTCTTGGCGCAATTGGACAGCCTGGAGCCAGACTCCCCAATGGCGACCTTGCGGGAGGTTCGGTGATACTTGGTATGCGAGCAGGGCTGGACCTTTATGCTAATGTCAGACCTATCAAACTCTATGAAGGAGTACCTCACAAAGTTCATGGAAAATTTACCCAAATTTGGGAGCCAGGTATGGTTGATATGACAATTCTAAGAGAGAATACCGAAGGCCTCTATCATTCACTTCTAAGAAGAAGCGCTGACAGGGCTATGGGCCGAGAAGAATATGTCCCTCCAGAGATGGAATTCCCAGGTCTTGAAGGAGAGGTGGCTTACGACCCAAGGCCTATTTCTGCGACAGGAACCGAACGCTTAGTCAAAATGGGATTCGATATTGCGATGAATCGTAATGGCGCACCAATAGATGGAGTAAGCAGAGTATCTTGTATCGACAAGAGCAATGTCACTAGAGGTTGCCAATTATTCCGCAGAGTTTTCGATGATGTCGGGAAAAACTACCCCTCAATCGAGAAAGATTACGGATACATTGACGCATTTATGCAGTGGCTCACAAGATCTCCTGAGCATTATGATGTTGTAGTTTCATCAAATATGTTTGGAGACATCTCAACCGACTTAGGAGCAGTTCTTCAAGGTGGGATGGGAATGGCCGCATCGGGTAATATCGGAGATAATCACGCATTCTTTGAACCAGTTCACGGGAGCGCTCCAAAACACGCAGGACAAAACAAAGTAAATCCAATAGCGAGTATCAATTCAATTCAAATGATGATGGATTGGCTCGGTCGTAAAAATGACAACAATGGACTAATTGAGATTGCAAATTCAATCGACAAGTGTGTTGCTGACCATCTAAGAGATGGTAAAAATTTGACATACGACTTAGGTGGTACAGCATCTTGTAGCCAAGTTGGTGAATCAATAGCCAACCTTTTGAATACAGAACTATCTGAAAATCACTGATTAAAGTGATTTGACATAGACCCAACAATGTGGTTTAGGGCATCTTGTAATCCCTTTTCGTTATCCCACTGTGTTTTAGCAGGGCGCTCAGCAATATATTTGATGAGATTTTTCGCGACTCTGGTAACCTCATCAACAGCGGTTACGGAAGCAAATTTAGCTGAGCGAGATAGTGGATTCAAGTCGACTACCAAAACGTCCTTGCCCATCGCCTTCAATGCTTGGCACCTGTCTCCATCTTCTAACGGAACCAATACAACATCTGCAGAAAATATCCCATCTTGATGACAAGCCCCACGAGGACCATCCAGATTTGGAATTCTTGCATCAGGCATTCCTCCTAGAATTTCAACATCTAAACCGAGGTTTTGTTTTGCTAATTTTAGATTTGCAATTAAAGCCCCCATTCTTTCAGGCGTGCGGTAAAAAATATTGATTTCAATCGGGCAATCTAATTGACTTGCGATCTTCAGAAATTCTGGACCTGCTAAAGCAATAGAGTTACCATTCAGCGATAATACTGGCTTTTGGGCCGTCACCAATCTAGCTGCAATTTCTTTTGTTGCATCCATCGCAGATGGAATGGTCTGTTCACCGAGTAGGTAATCAAAAGCTTCCCCTCGGCCGTGAGCAATCATTGCTGATTCAGCAAGCATGCCTTTTTGTCCTGCTGCTGAGATTTTCTTCCTCATCAAAAGGGAATTATATCGTGGGTGGTTTTCATCGATATCTTCTTCCATAATCCCGCCACCTAAATTTCATTCATAATCATTGTCAAATCAAGTGGATTTGTACCTCTGTTGATTGTGCTAGTTGAAAGGACATCTAAGCCGCATTCTCGCCAGTTTTCGAGATCACCCAAAACTATCCCTCCACTCGCTTCTAAGAATACGTGTTCTCTCAATCCCATTTCAGTCAATTCTTCAGCGACAGATTTACATTTTTCTGGACCGAAGTTGTCTAGCATAATTACAATCCTATCTAAGCCGTCAACCATTCTTCGCTCCGACCATGAGAAAGCTGCCATAATCGCTTCTTTCTCTTCCCTCACCTCAATTTCTAGGAATGCGCCAACTTCTGAATAATCTACTTCCTTTAGAAACATCGAGATTCTTGCCGCGTTGTTATCTAAATCTGGATACATTACTGCCAAGTCATTTTCCTTAACCATGCGAGCATCGCTCCTTGAAAGTCTGTGTGTAAGCCCGCCTCCAAGGTGAACCGCCCATTTGTCAAGTATGCCCCATACGGTTTTTCTCGTACAAGCGATTTGGCCAGGTGCTTTCGATGACCATTTTTTCGCTTCAGTTGCAATTCCAGACAATTGACCTAAAATGTTGAGAATGGTTCTCTCGAGTGCCAAAACAGCTTCTTTATCTCCAGAAATAGAAGCAATCTCATCACCTTTAACGACACTTCTACCTTCGCCATGTGACCAAGAAATCTGTAAACTACCTGCCCAGATCTGAATCATATGTTCTACCATTGAACAACCTGCTAATATGCCATCACTCTTGGCAATAATCTTCGCAGTAACAGGGTTTTGATTACCCATAAACGGCATATCAATTCCATCATCTGCCAGAAGAGAAGTAGACCATCTATCAAAACTCGAAATGAGCGTTCGAGTAGGCCCGGTCGAAGCATCCCACAATTCCGCGCCTCTATCATGAGGTGGCCGTGGATTGCCTGCCATGAATTATGCAAATCTTACGAGGACTTCATGGTTGTGGACTTTTTGGATTAAACCATGAAGCGGGTTCTGGTGGTTGGCGCTGGAATCAAAGGCTTGGTAACGGCGATAAGAGAACACCTTGCAGGCAACCAGGTGTTTGTTCTTGAAAAACGAAAGCGAATAGGTGGAAGAGGAACCAGTCAAGAATCTCAAGGCTATCAGTTAGAGCACGGACCGCATCTTCTTCACAAAGGGGGCGAATTTCATACGTTGTTGAAAAAAATTAGCAAAGTAAAACCATCTCTAAGGCCAATCCGACCGAGCAAAGTTATGATTGTAGGCCATGGAGTTTTGTATCCTGCAAACAATCCGAAGGAGTTACTGAATTTGAAAATGGGGAACGACCCAATTAGAGACAATGCTATGAAACTAATTTCTGGTTGGGGCGCAGATTTACCAGAACGCAAAAAAGCACTCTTGAATGGTAACTTATGCGTAGTTGGTGAAGGATGGGCAGGTTTGATTGGGCGACTCGCAGCAGCGCTTGAAGAAGTGGGAGTTCCAGTTCAATCTGGAAAAACAGTAGTGGATGTAGTCGAGCGCGGTGTAATTCTTTCTGATGGAATGCAAATTGAAGCAGACGAAATTAGAATGTGTGATGGCAAATCTGAACTTGCACAAACTTATGTCTCTACACTTGACCTCATTCTGGATAGTAAACCCATGAAAGAGCTACACGGTTATGTGAAGGGTAATGTGGCAGTCCTGAATATATCAGAAATCCACAAACTGAGAGGCAAAGACGTAACCCACCTTTCTTGTATAAATCTAAACTGTAATATTCATGAAATCGAGGAACTTCTCGATGAAAGATTGTCTGGATGGCGTTCAAACATTATTACTAAGTTAGAAAATAATAAGATTCCAATATATGACGAGAGTCAAAAATTATCTGATGGCACCATATCAAAAACCGCCGGTAATTCCCAATAATCATGCGAATAGTTTCTTGGAATGTTAACGGAATCCGGGCGGCGATTAGAAAGGGCCTTGACAAATTCATTTCATCTATTGATGCTGATGTTTGGATGCTACAAGAGGTACGATGTTTGGAAGACCAATTGCCAAAAGATTGGTCAATTCCGGAAGGGTTCGAAATGATTCTCCACCCTGCGGAGAAGAAAGGCTACTCCGGAGTTGCAACAATTTCTAGACTCAAAATGGACGAGATAGGGAGGGGCATCGAAGGTAAAGTTGACCCCAACGATACCGAAGGGCGTGTTTTGATTACGAACCATGATAATTTGACCTTAATCAACACATATTTGCCAAGTGGCTCAGCAAAAGAAGAGCGCCAATCTTACAAGGAAAATTGGATGGAGGAATGGCGGGTAACGATAAGGAAATACCTCAGCAGTAGCGACCCTGTAATCGTTGCAGGAGATTTAAACATAGCTCATACGGAGCAAGATATTTGGAATCCAAAAGGAAACCAGAAAACAAGCGGTTTTCTTCCACATGAACGGGAGTGGTTCAGCCAATTATTGTCAGAAGGTTGGCATGATCTATTCAGAGAATATGTTGGCCCTGAAGAAAAAATATTCTCATGGTGGTCAAATCGTGGGCAAGCAAGAGCAAAAGATAGAGGCTGGAGAATTGACTATTTTCTTGGGAATTCTGCGGCAAAAAGCATTGTAAAATCAGTTGAAATAATCAGGCAAGGTGGCCTTGAAGTCAGCGACCATGCTCCAGTTGTGTTGGACATTCATTCATCCTGATCAGAAAAATCTGCGAGAAGTTTGTCTACGGTATTTCTCAAATCATCCAAAGATTCAGACTTAACATCAATAGTGAGAATGCTTACAGAGTTTTTATTTTCGACTGAAAATTTGATTCCATCAGGAATTAATTTCACCAAACGCTCACAAATGTGGCTTTCCCCCTCCCACGTTAATTGAGTGGAATAGTTATCAGCCATATAGGACGCGATAGGGTAAACAGATTCATATTTATCCATTACAATCTATTATTAAAATCGTTTAATTGGATTAAACATGGATGAGCCGATTCAAATCCTAGCCGGCACTGGAGGTGTGGCGTTAGGAGAGGCTCGAACAAATCACGAGGGAAGGAAAGCAATCTTGCTTTACCGAGACGGCAATCCTGCAGAATTAATTGGATTGGCTCACACTATGGGAATCGAAATTGTAGATGTAATTCATCAAAAAGGAAGAGATGATGTAAAGACATACTTTGGAAAAGGCCGACTGCAAGACGTTTCCGATGAGTTAGCAGGTATGGTTGAAGGGCATGTTTGGTATGGTGTTGACCTTGTTCTTCTGCATACAAATGCTACGCCAAGGCAGTTGGTAAGCGTCCATGAAAACCTTCAGGTCGAAGTCTGGGATAGAGTGAGGTTATTGCTTTCTCTTTTCATCTCACACGCTAATAGTGTGGAGGCAAGAACCCAAGTACGGATAGCCCAATTGCAGGCAGATAGAACAGTTTTGAGAGAACTTGTAAATCAACAAACTACTGGCGAGAGGGCAGGATTTGGTGGAGGCGGTAGACAAGCGGTTCAAGGTGTCTTAACAAATGTTTCAAGAGAGCTAACTCAACTGCGCAAACGGCAATCAAAACACTCTACTGCAAGAAAGGAGAGGCGACGACAAAGAATTAGAGGCGGAGCGAAAACTGTAGGTCTAGCAGGATATACTAACGCAGGTAAATCCTCATTATTCCTCAACCTGTCCGGTAAAGAAGTTCTTGTTGAAGATAAATTATTCTCCACTTTAGAGACTACGGTTGGCAGAATGGAAATGAGTCCCCGGATTTTATTAGCCGATACAATCGGATTTATTGACGAATTACCTTCTGACCTACTCGATGCTTTCCATGCTACATTGGATGAATCATTGCAGTGCGAATTACTTCTTTTATTGGTTGACTGTAGCGATGAAATCTCGGAATTTAAGAGAAAACTTTCGACGTCTCGGAGAGAAATTTTTGATAGAATTGGGGACGACCCTCCAATGATTAGACTAGTTTTAACAAAAGCAGATTCGGCAAATAATATTCATGAGGCGTTAGATTTTGTTAGTTCAATAGGAATGAAAGATCCGATCATCATATCATCTCACTCAAATCAAGGTATTGACGAATTGAGGAATTGCATTTTGTTATCACTTTATGGTGGAGAATCTACTGTCGAAGTATTAGATGACGAGAATTCTAATATTAGTAGTGAATCTCTAATCAGTAAAATATACGATTTAGGAATTGTAACTCAAAGGGATAAAAATCAACTAACTCTTTGGTGTGATAAAAATGAATTAGATAGACTCATCTCTAAATCATCTGGACGCATTTCAATCAAGTAGTTTCAGCCCTTGGCACAACCATGGCCGAACTTCTGGAAGGGCTTGAACAACTTCCTGAAGAAGAGCCAGTTTTCCAATC